>NZ_JBJDNI010000032.1:0-62643 GCF_044900545.1 Scandinavium sp. NPDC088450
GACCCCATGCCGAACTCAGAAGTGAAACGCCGTAGCGCCGATGGTAGTGTGGGGTCTCCCCATGTGAGAGTAGGGAACTGCCAGGCATCAAATTAGCAGTAAACCGGGGTATAAACCGGTTGTGGTAAAGAAATTCGGTGGAGCGGTAGTTCAGTCGGTTAGAATACCTGCCTGTCACGCAGGGGGTCGCGGGTTCGAGTCCCGTCCGTTCCGCCACTTATTAAGAGCCCTGAGCATTTGCTCAGGGCTTTTTCTTTTGTCCAGAATTTAGGGATTATTGCCAGAATCGCAAAAATCCTCTGCATTTTTAACTCTTTTTCTCCCTGCCTGCTCGACCGATAATCCTCTGATAACACACACAAAGTGATTAAAGAGGAATACATGACAATCCCTGCATTTGGTTTAGGCACATTCCGTCTTAAAGACGACGTAGTTATTGCTTCCGTAAAAACTGCCCTTGAACTGGGGTACCGTGCGATTGATACTGCACAGATTTATGATAACGAAGCGGCTGTCGGGCAGGCTCTAGCTGAGAGCGGAATACCGCGCAGCGAACTGTTTATCACCACCAAAATCTGGACAGAAAACCTCAGCAAAGAAGCGCTGATCCCAAGCCTGAAAGAGAGCCTGAAGAAGCTGCGTACCGATTATGTGGATCTGACCCTGATCCATTGGCCGTCACCGAATGATGCTGTGTCGGTGGAGGAGTTTATGCAGGCGCTGCTGGAAGCGAAAGAAAGCGGACTGACCCGTAAGATTGGTATTTCCAACTTCACTATTCCGCTTATGGAGAAAGCGATTGCCGCGGTCGGCGCTGAAAATATTGCCACCAATCAGATTGAGCTTTCACCGTATCTGCAAAACCGCAAAGTGGTGGACTGGGCCCAGCAGCACGGCATCCATATCACTTCTTACATGACGCTGGCTTATGGCAAAGCGCTGAAAGATGCCACTATCCAGAAGATTGCCGATAAGCATCAGGCGACTCCGGCGCAGGTGATCCTGGCCTGGGCAATGGCAGAAGGTTATGCGGTTATTCCTTCTTCAACGAAGCGCGAGAATCTGGCGAGCAACCTGCTGGCTCAGCAGCTGAAACTGGATGAGGCGGACAAGGCAGCAATTGCCGCTCTGGAGTGTAATGATCGTCTGGTTAGCCCGGAAGGTCTGGCACCTGAGTGGGATTAACTTATTGAATACAGGGGCATATTGCCCCTTTATTTTTTACGCTGAGCTTCATGCTCACTCAAAAAATCTATAAATGCCCGAATGCGTGTACTCACTGCCCGATCGCTGTAATACACGGCGCTGAACGGCATCTCCACCGGCAATCTTTTGTCTGCCAACAGTTCAACAAATTCCCCTCTGGCAATCTCGTTATCGACCATATAGTCCGACAGACAGGCGATCCCGTTCCCGCTCAGGCAGAGTTGTTTTAGGGTTTCTCCACTGTTGGATGAAATGCCGCTGACAATCTCATGCAGCTGCCCATCACAGCAGGAAATTGGCCACATATTGAGTGACGTGGGCTCCGTAAAGCCCAGGCACAGATGCTGTTTAAGCTCTTCAACTGTTTCAGGCTTACCGTAACGGGCAATGTAATCCGGGGATGCGATTATCTTCCGGTAGCTGCTGAATAATGGGCGCGCGCGCAGGCTTGAGTCTGTCAATGTTCCGGCGCGGATCGCCACATCGACCTTACGCTCGATAAGATTAATGAAGGTTTCAGATGAGACCAGTGAGAGGGTAATTTCAGGGTAGCGCTCGCGAAAGGGCTTAATCAAAGGCATCAGGTAATGCAGAACGACTGGCGTTGCAGCGTCAATTCGCAGTAAGCCTCGTGGGGTGTGACGGGCCTCCATAAGCTCATTTTCCGCCGCTGCCATTTCCTGCAAAACACCCTGCATGCGGCGGAAGTAGCGCTCTCCTTCTTCCGTCAGGCTGAGCTGGCGAGTCGTCCGATTAAGCAGGCTTACACCTAACTTTGATTCCAGCTTTTTGACGGCACGGCTGACGGCTGAATTCGCCTGATTCAGCTGCTCTGCCGCACGGCTGAAGCTGCCGCTTTCCACCACGGCGACAAAGATGGCGATCTCTTCGGAGGTTGCTCGCATTATTGCTCCTGAAGCAAAATTTTATTGAGATTTTGACGGTTTTTGTTATTTAAGCATCCGCGCATACTGCGTGTCATCTTAATCCTGATGATACGGAGTAAATTATGCCACTGGCGCTTCTTGCCCTGACGATCAGTGCCTTTGCAATTGGCACGACCGAGTTTGTGATTGTTGTCCTCGTACCGACGATTGCCGATCAACTTTCTGTTTCTTTGCCGTCCGCCGGACTGCTGGTTTCCATTTACGCGCTGGGCGTCGCTATTGGCGCGCCTGTATTGACCGCCTTAACAGGCCGTATGCCGCGTAAACAGTTGCTATTGGGGCTAATGGTACTCTTTACCGCAGGGAATCTGCTTGCCTGGCAGGCACCGGGTTATGGCACTCTGGTGTTAGCGCGCTTGCTGACTGGGCTGGCCCATGGGGTGTTCTTCTCCATTGGTTCAACCATCGCGACAAGTCTGGTGCCAAAAGAAAAAGCGGCCTCTGCCATTGCCATTATGTTTGGTGGCCTGACGGTGGCTCTGGTCACTGGCGTACCTTTGGGCACGTTCATTGGCCAGCATTTTGGCTGGCGTGAAACTTTCCTCGCTGTTTCTTTGCTTGGCGTGATAGCGCTGATTAGCAGCTGGATACTCGTGCCGAACAACATCCCACAGCGTGCGACCGCGACCCTTCGCGAACAATTACAGGTGCTGACTCATCCGCGCTTACTGATGATCTATGCGATTACAGCCTTAGGTTACGGCGGCGTATTCACGGCTTTTACGTTCCTGGCGCCAATGATGCAAAATCTGGCTGGTTTTACGCCGAGTGCCGTGAGCTGGATCCTGCTTGGTTACGGTGTTTCAGTGGCGATTGGTAATATCTGGGGCGGTAAACTTGCCGACAAACACGGTGCGGTACCTGCGTTGAAGATTATCTTCGCAGCCCTGGTTGTTTTGCTGCTGGTCTTCCAGTTCACCGCATCGCTGCAATATGCCGCACTGGGCACGGTATTGGTCATGGGTATCTTTGCCTTTGGCAACGTTCCAGGGCTTCAGGTGTATGTGGTGCAGAAAGCTGAGCTGTATACCCCTTCAGCAGTGGATGTGGCTTCAGGGTTAAACATTGCTGCATTTAACGTCGGTATCGCTTTGGGTTCCATCATCGGTGGGCAGACGGTGGAACACTATGGCCTGGCCCAGACTCCGTGGATTGGCGCCGTCATTGTGATGTTGGCCTTCCTGTTGATTGGTGTGAGTGGCCGTCTGGATAAAACGACGAAAGTGGCGCTGAGTTGAGGTGTAGCCTGCGTATTTGCTTACACACCGGCAGGCAACTTTCTGGAAAATAGCGTTGAAAGTGTGAGCTAAAGTCCCTATAACAGAAGAACCACACCGTGATGGCGGCGTGGTTTTTCTGTTATTGAGGTCAGAAACCCAGCGTGCGAAAAAATACCTATGCCATGCGTTATGTTGCCGGACAACCGGCCGAGAGGATCTTACCTCCCGGTTCGTTTGCGGCTATTGGCAAAGCGTTACCCGCTGGCGCGCCTCTGAGCAGCGATGAAAAAATCCGTATTCTGGTCTGGAACATTTTCAAGCAGAAACGGGAAGAGTGGTTATCGGTGCTGACAAACTTTGGCAAAGATGCTCATCTGGTGTTGTTACAAGAAGCGCAAACGACGCCAGAACTGGTCAGGTTTGCCACCAGTAACTATCTGGCGGCCGATCAGGTGCCTGCTTTCGTCTTACCACAGAATCCATCAGGGGTGATGACGTTATCATCCGCGCATCCCGTCTATTGCTGCCCTTTGCGTGAACGCGAACCAATCCTGCGTTTAGCCAAATCAGCCCTGGTCACGGTTTACCCATTACCGGATTCGCGTTTGTTGATGGTGGTGAATATCCACGCCGTCAACTTCAGTCTTGGCGTCGATGTCTACAGCAAACAGTTGCTGCCGATTGGCGATCAGATTGCCCATCACAATGGCCCAATCATCATGGCGGGAGACTTCAACGCATGGAGCCGTCCGCGCATGAATGCGCTTTACCGCTTTGCGCGCGAAATGTCGCTGCGTGAAGTCCGCTTTACCGACGATCAGCGCCGACGCGCGTTTGGTCGCCCCCTGGATTTCGTGTTCTACCGTGGTTTGAATGTCCATGAGGCCTCCGTTCTGGTGACTCGTGCATCCGATCACAACCCGCTACTAGTGGAATTCAGTCCCGGCAAACCTGAGCGATAAAGGTAAGTCAGGTCTGCCGTGGGGCAGGCCTGTGCACATAAGGTGCTGCCCTTTATTCATTCAACCAACCGAAGGACAACACAATGACAACCAACACGCACCACAATAACGTAGATAAACAGTTCGGTTCTCAGGCCAGCGCGTACTTAACCAGTGCCGTTCATGCCTCAGGGCGTGATTTGCAACGGCTGTCAGAAAGGCTGAGTGCCTTTCCTCAGGCGCATGTTCTGGATATGGGATGTGGTGCCGGTCACGCCAGTTTCATTGCTGCCGGAAAAGTGGCGAAAGTGACAGCTTATGATCTGTCTGCGCAAATGCTGGACGTGGTAAATCAGGCCGCTGCCGATAAGGGCCTGACGAATATTTCCACCTGTCAGGGCTATGCTGAAATCTTACCCTTTGAAGATGCCAGTTATGACGTGGTGATCAGTCGTTATTCAGCCCATCACTGGCATGATGTCGGTCAGGCGTTGCGGGAAGTAAAGCGTGTGCTGAAGCCGGGTGGGGTGTTCATTATGATGGATGTCATGTCCCCGGGGCATCCTTTACGGGATATCTGGTTGCAGACCGTTGAAGCGCTGCGTGATACCTCGCATGTCCGTAATTATTCAAGTGGCGAGTGGTTGTCGTTGATTAACGAAGCCGGATTAATTACCCGTAATCTGATTACCGACCGTTTACCGCTGGAGTTTAGCTCATGGGTTGCGCGCATGCGCACGCCTGCGGCTTTGTGTGAAGCCATACGTCTCTATCAGGACAGTGCTTCTCAGGAAGTGAAGAATTACTTCGAACTGCAGGAAGAGGGGTCCTTTACCAGCGATACTATCATGGCGGAAGCCTTTAAGGCATCGTAAGAAAGCCAATAAAAAAGGCACCGGAGTCGGTGCCTTTTTCGTTAAACAGACTGGTCAAACAAAGTGATCAGGAATCGGGTCTGTCGCTGTTTTTTACGTACAGCGTCAGCTGGTCGCCCGGTTTCAGATTGTCTGTATCGCTGTTCCAGCGCATCACATCTTTGATGTTCACGCCGTGACGCTTAGCGATGCTCGACAACGAATCCCCTTTGCGCACGCGATAGGTAATGCTATCGCTATTGTTCGCAAGACGACTCGCACTGCTACCTGCGCCGACCGTCAGGTTTTGCCCGACTTTCAGATGCGAACCACGCAGTGAATTCCACTGCTGTAGGTCTTTCGACGTCACGCCTAAACGTGCGGCGATGCCTGAAAGGGTGTCACCTGAACGCACCTTATAGCTACGGCTGGTCATCGGCGTGTTATCCGCTACCAAAGTCGGCTGAACGGCGGCGATATCGCCAGACGCCAGAGACTCACGCAGCTGATCGGCATGCTTCTGCGGCACCATCACATACTTCGGCCCGCTGGCGCCAAGGGTAGACCCTTTTACGCCGGCATTGAATGCCTTCAGCTTGGTGACAGAAATTCCTGCCATATCCGCAACCTGCTTCATGTCGACTGGATTATCCAGACGGACACGCGCCAGCGCTCGGCTTTCATCTGCTGTTGGCAGTTTCACACCGTAACGCTTGCTGTTTTTGAGAATATCACTCAAAGCCAGCATCTTAGGTACGTAGATCTTTGTTTCCTGCGGCAACGAAAGTGACCAGAAATCGGTCGGTTTCCCGCGCGATTTGTTCGCTTTCACTGCCTTCATCACACGACCTTCACCACTGTTGTATGCCGCGACAGTGAGTAACCAGTCGCCGTCAAACATCTTGTTCAGACGTTGCATCATGTCGAGGGCTGCTGTCGTAGAAGCCACTACGTCACGACGTGCGTCGTAAGCTCGGGTCTGTTTCAAACCATAATTGCGCCCTGTGCTCGGAATGATCTGCCAAATGCCTGCGGCATTGGCGCCAGACGTTGCATGGGGGTCAAAAGCGCTCTCCACTATGGGTAGTAGTACCAGTTCCATAGGCATGTTACGTTTCTTAACTTGCCCGGCTATCCAGTACATATACGGCTCTGCCCGTAAAGTTACATCGTGGAGATAGCTCTTATTACGTAAATATTTCTGCTTTTGTTCGCGAATCCGGCCATTTTCCGGAATTCCCATCTTTAGCTCGTCGCCGATGAAAGCCCACAAGTCCTGATCCTGCGCGTAAAACGTCCCATCGTCCATCCATCGCGCTTGACTTGCAAACTTTCCTGCTTCCCCTTGACTAGCCGCAGAAAGGCTCTGTGCATGCTGCTGAACGTTACCATCACGATTGGCCTGGCAACCTACGAGCAAGACAGAGGCGAGTAATATCGCTCGTGCCTTCATGTGTGTGGTCAATAGTTGCTTAAAAGACGAGCAATCATAACGGCGATAATTTTAAAAGGCAACCCTAGCGTGCTAGAAGTTATCTTTCTTTGACCGTAACCATGCAAATCGCTGCTCAGGTTGTTGCAAATTTGTTTCTTTGGATAATTTATCAATAAAATCAGCGTCATCTGTGCGAAGAAATAAATTTATTTTGCGCTCATTTTTCAGAATTGCGGGGAGTGTTTTTTGATTTTTAGCGCGTAACTCCTTAACTTCCATGAAGTAATCATTTAGGTCAGAATCGTCTGGGAGGATGCTGACGGAAAACTTCATATTGGCTAAAGTGTACTCGTGTGCGCAACACACCAGGGTGTGATCGGGTAATGCGCTAAGTTTTTTAAGTGATTGATACATATGCGAAGCTGTGCCTTCAAACAAACGTCCACACCCGCCAGAAAAGAGCGTATCGCCCGAGAAAAGATAAGGATCGCTAAAGTAACAGATGTGACCTGCCGTATGGCCAGGGGTAAAAATTACAGAAAATTCGCACCCCAAAACATCGACCACATCCCCTTCTTTGACTATCTGCGTTGCCCCTTTATCTTGTGTCTCTTCAGGGCCATACACCACTAGTCCCGGGTATTTCTGCGTCAGTTCTTTCACGCCACCAACGTGATCATTGTGATGGTGTGTCAGTAAAATCGCTTCTGGATGCCACTTGTTTTCTGTCAGAGCAGCAAGTATTGGCGCAGCTTCGCCTGGGTCAACTATCAGGCAACGCCCGTCGTCCTCGCTCAATACCCAGATGTAGTTGTCCTGAAAGGCGGGAATACTGTTAAGATTCATGGATTACCTCTTAAACGTAGCGGGTGTTGTGATGAAACCGGCAAGGATACCTCTGGCAGTGACGGCACCTGGCCACTGGGCTGAAATGCCCTGGGGCGAATATTATCGCGAAGCGTTAGAGCTGCAACTCAAACCCTGGATGGCGAAACTCTATGGCTTTCATCTGCTTAAGATTGGCAATTTAAGCGCGGAAATCAATACCGAGGCGTGCGCTATCTCCCACCAGGTGAATGTTTCACTCGGTGGCGAGCCGATGCAGGTCAAAGCCGATCCGCTGCATCTGCCGTTTGCCGAAAAGTCTGTTGATGCTTGCCTGCTGGCGCATACTTTGCCCTGGTGCCAGGATCCACACCTTTTATTGCGCGAAGCGGATCGTGTGCTGATTGATGACGGCTGGTTAATTCTGACCGCATTCAACCCGGTCAGCCTGATGGGGTTACGCAAAATGGTGCCAGTGCTGCGTAACCGCATGCCGTACAACAGCCGAATGTTCACCCTGATGAGACAGCTCGATTGGCTTGGGCTGCTCAATTTTGAAGTCTTGCACCAAAGTCGTTTCCAGGTCCTTCCGTGGACCCGGCAGGGCGGGCGCATACTGAGTGCGCATTTACCCGCGCTGGGGTGTTTGCAGATAATCGTGGCTCGTAAACGGACTGTTCCATTAACGCTCAATCCGATGCGGCAGAGTAAATCAAGAACTCAACTGCGCCCGGCTGTGGGTGCCACCCGTCAGTATCGCAAGCCGCAGGATTAACTTTCTGGCTTATAGCCTGTGTCGTCCTGAGTGGGATTCATCGCCGCTGCGCGAGCAAGTTCATCGCAGCGTTCGTTCTCAGGATGACCGGCGTGTCCTTTTACCCACTCCCAACGAATTTTGTGCTCGCTCAGCGCGGCATCCAGACGCTGCCACAGGTCGACATTCTTCACCGGTTTTTTGTCAGCCGTTTTCCAGCCACGCTTCTTCCAGTTGTGGATCCACTGGGTAATTCCCTGACGAACGTACTGGCTGTCGGTACTCAGCACCACTTCGCAATGTTCTTTCAGCGCTTCAAGCGCCACGATGGCGGCCATCAGCTCCATTCGGTTATTGGTGGTCAGGTGGTAGCCTTCGTTAAAGGTTTTTTCATGCTTGCCGTAGCGTAAAATCGCGCCATAGCCACCCGGCCCTGGATTACCGAGGCAAGAACCATCGGTGAAAATTTCTACCTGTTTAAGCATCTCTGGTAGACTTCCTGTAATTGAAATCGACGTAAACGGTAAGTCTGACATAAATGAGCGATATGAGCACTGCAATTACCCGACAGATCGTCCTCGATACCGAAACCACGGGGATGAACCAGATTGGCGCGCACTACGAAGGGCACAAGATCATCGAGATCGGTGCGGTCGAAGTGATCAACCGCCGTCTGACGGGTAACAACTTCCATGTCTATCTGAAACCAGACCGGCTGGTGGACCCAGAGGCTTTTACCGTTCACGGTATTGCCGACGAGTTCCTGCTCGACAAGCCGACGTTTGCGGATATCGCCGATGAGTTCATCGATTACATTCAGGGCGCAGAGCTCGTCATCCATAACGCCTCGTTCGATATCGGCTTTATGGACTACGAGTTTGCCAAACTCAATCGCGGCATCGCCAAAACCAACACCTTCTGTAAGGTGACCGATAGCCTGGCGCTGGCGCGTAAAATGTTCCCCGGCAAGCGTAACAGCCTTGATGCGCTCTGCTCTCGCTACGAAATAGACAACAGCAAACGTACGCTCCACGGCGCATTGCTCGATAGCCAGATTCTGGCGGACGTCTATTTGCTGATGACCGGCGGCCAGACGTCGATGAAATTTTCGATGGAAGGCGAGAGCCAACAGCAGCAAGACATGGGCATTCAGCGTGTTGTGCGTGCAGCCAGTCAGTTGCGGGTGATTTCAGCGACGGATGAAGAGCTGGCAGCCCACGAATCCCGTCTCGATCTGGTGCAGAAGAAAGGCGGAAGCTGCCTGTGGCGTGCCTGATAATGGGTTCTCTGTGTTTTAACGAATCGAACGGATAATTTTGCAGCAAACGATTCAAAAGCAGAGAAAAAGCGTTGACGCCTCTGAAGGGAATCCGTAATATTCGCTGCGTTCCCAAGGGAACAGTGGAGCGGTAGTTCAGTCGGTTAGAATACCTGCCTGTCACGCAGGGGGTCGCGGGTTCGAGTCCCGTCCGTTCCGCCACTATTCAGAAGGCCTGAATCAGCAATGATTCAGGCCTTCGTCGTTTTAGTCTTTCACCACATCCACATCACCAAATCCTTCACTCACACCTTCGCGCTCATGGCGAGCCAGCCAGCGATAACTGCCTGCACCGAGAAACGCCCCAATAAACCAGCTAAAGTTCGCGACTTCATGCAGCGCAGGAATAAAGCTGAGAATCAGGCAAACGCCGACCGACGGCAGCAGCGCGGCGATGGCTTTTGGGTTAAACCCTTTTTTGTACCAATAGCGTCCTTGTTCTGAGACCGTAAACAGGTCGTCGACCACCACTTTGCCTCGCTTAATCAGGTAAAAATCTGCCAGTAAAATACCGAACAACGGCCCGATGAATGAGCCCAGTACATCGAGCGTATAGTGAATCAGCTCAGGTGACTGGAACAGATTCCACGGTGTGAGCAGTACAGAACCTACTGCCGCAATCATCCCACCGGTGCGGAAACTAATCTTTTGCGGTGAGCAGTTTGAGAAGTCGAATGCCGGGGAAACAAAGTTTGCCACAATGTTGATCCCGATAGTGGCGGTGATCATCGTCAGCAGGCCGATAGCCATCGCCACGCTGTTGCCGACATGGCTCACGGTCTCGATAGGGTCGGTTATCATGCGGCCAAACAGCGACTGCGAACCTGAGACAATAATCACGGTCACCACAGAGAACAGCAGGAAGTTAAACGGCAGCCCCCAGCGGTTGCCGCGACGGATTTCCTGCATATTTTTCCCATAGCGAGAGAAATCGCCGAAGTTCAGCAACGGGCCGGAGAAGTAAGACACCACAAGGGCTGTCGCGGTGATCATCTGCCAGGTTTGCTGTCCGGCGGTGAGCTCTTTGCTGGCGAGCGTGAAGGAGATGCCATCCAGCCCGGTTTGCCAAAGGATCCAACCAGCCAGCGCCATCATCACCACGTAAACGGCAGGCCCGGCGATGTCGATAAAGCGTTTGATTGCGCCCATGCCATGCCAGAACACCAGTGCCTGCAACACCCACATAATGCCGAAGCAAATCCAGCCTAAATGCGACAGCCCTAAAAAATGGCCGACGGT
Source organism: Scandinavium sp. NPDC088450 (assembly GCF_044900545.1). NCBI lineage: Bacteria > Pseudomonadati > Pseudomonadota > Gammaproteobacteria > Enterobacterales > Enterobacteriaceae > Scandinavium > Scandinavium sp. NPDC088450. The sequence goes on from NZ_JBJDNI010000032.1 coordinate 10,740, forward strand.
GAGTGAAGAGAGCGAAGGCCAAAACTTGAGGCCAACCAGCATCAGCGCATTGGCGGCCAGATAGGTCTGGATGCCGTACCAGGCGAAGGCGATAAGCCCACGAATGACGGCGGGAATATTCGCGCCAAACACGCCAAAAGCCTGGCGGCTAATGACGGCATAGGGCACGCCAGCCATCTGGCTGGGTTTTGCCACCAGATTGGCGCAAAGCTGCACAATACAGATCCCGACTAACAGGCAAAGCAGCACCTGCCAGCTGGCGAGCCCAAGCGTAAAGAAGCTGGCGGCCACCACATAGCCACCCATACTGTGCACATCGGACATCCAGAACGAAAAGATGTTGTACCACGACCAGCTTTGTTTGCGGGTCGGGGCCAAATCGTTATTGGTCAGTCTTGGGCTGTAGCCCGCTTTGTAGTTTGGTTCCTGGTTTGGCATGGGATCTGCTCCTCTGAAAACAGATGTGTTGTCTCTGTGACAGGTGTTGCAGGAACCAGGCCAGTTTTTACTTTCTTGTATACGAAGACTTCTTGTACTGTATACAAGACTGATTTTTGGATGCGATATCGGGAGCGCGAAATGAAACGTGAAACGGGGCTGCACGCCTCGCCGGAGGCGGAAGACAAAGAGCACTTTATCTGGCAATCGTTGATGACGGCGATAGTGGAACATCAGTTGCCACCGGGCAGTAAATTACCGGAAGAAGCCCTGGCGGAGGTCTTTGGCGTCAGCCGAACCGGGATCCGCAAAGTGCTGACTCGCCTCGCAACAGTGCAAATGATCACCATGACGCCCAGACGCGGTGCATTTGTCGCCACGCCGGATGTGGAAGAATCCAAAGCTATCTTTGCCACACGGAAGATTATCGAATGCGCCAACCTGCCGTTTGTGCTGGAGCACTTGCAGCCGCCACATCTTGCAGGGCTTGAAAACATCATCAATGAAGAAGATGAAGCGCACAGCACACACGATGGGGCATCGGCGTTACGCTGTTCCGCCGCCTTTCATATTCAGCTTCAGGCGATTTCCGGCAACGCGGTGCTGACTGAGATGCTCACCCGGCTGACGCAACGTTCTTCGTTAGTGATAGCCACGTGGGGCGCGCCGTGGCAGCGCGGTTGTCGTTGCCACGATCACGCAACGCTTGTCGATCTTTTACGCAGGAAAGATCTTGCAGCCATGACCCACGCAATGGAACACCACTTTGACGATATCGTCTCAAGCCTGCGTTTTGAACGCGGCGGAGAGACATTACCTGATTTTGCCCGGCTGTTTGGCGGGATGGGAGAGAACTGATGTCAGCACTCTGTATACAAGTGATCAACCCGAATACCAGCGTTGCCATGACGCACACTATTGCTGAAGCAGCGCGCAGTGTCGTTGCACCCGGCACGACTATCCTCGCGACTTGTCCGACACAGGGTGTGGAGTCTATTGAAGGGCATTTCGATGAAGCCATTGCTGCCATTGGCGTGCTGGAACAAATCAAGCAAGGGCAGGCGCAGGGCGCTCAGGGCCATGTGATTGCCTGTTTTGGCGATCCGGGATTGCTGGCGGCACGCGAACTGGCAAGCGGGCCGGTGGTGGGAATTGCAGAAGCGGCAATGCATATGGCCACGCTTGTGGCGACGCGTTTTTCTATCGTCACCACGCTGCCTCGAACGGTGATTATTGCTCGCCATTTGCTGCGTCAGTATGGCTTCGAACATCACTGCGCCGCGCTGCACGCCATCGATTTACCGGTCCTCGCGTTAGAAGATGGCACGGGTCTTGCTCAGGAAAAAGTACGTGAGCGTTGTATTCAGGCCAAACTCGAAGACGGCAGCGGCGCGATTGTGCTGGGCTGCGGTGGGATGGCGAACCTGGCCCGGGAATTAACTCAGGAACTGGAGATCCCGGTGATCGATGGCGTCACCGCTGCGGTGAAAATGGTGGAATCGCTGCTGGCGCTGGGCTTTGGCACCAGCAAATACGGCGACCTTGCGTACCCTAATAAAAAGCCGCTGAGTGGAAGCTTCGGGTCTCTGAGCTGAGGCCAGCGGCCATCTGATAAAGAGGTGGGATCACATGCAATCAGCAACGGACAAGCCCGTTTGGCCCTTTACCGAAAACTACCCTCGCGATATGGCGGGTTATGCCGGCCAACCGCCACATGCGAAATGGCCGGGCGGAGCGCGTATCGCCGTCCAGTTTGTGCTTAATTTCGAAGAGGGCGGCGAAAATCATGTCCTCCATGGTGACAGCGGCTCCGAGCAGTTTCTTTCCGACATCATCGGCGCAGCGAGTTTCCCGGACCGGCATATGTCGATGGACTCGCTGTATGAATACGGTTCTCGCGCAGGCTTCTGGCGTATTCATCAGGAATTTCAAAAGCGCGGCCTGCCGCTGACGGTGTTTGGCGTCGCGATGGCGCTGGCGCGTAACCCAGCGATTGTCGAGGCAATAAAAGCCGCGAATTACGACGTGGTCAGCCACGGCTGGCGCTGGATCCACTATCAGAACTTAGATAGTCAAACCGAACGTCAGCACATGCAGCAGGCGGTTGAAATCCTGCAAAGGCTGTTTGGCGAGAAACCGCTTGGCTGGTACACAGGGCGCGACAGCCCAAACACCCGTCAGCTGGTGGTCGAGCAGGGCGATTTCCTGTATGACAGCGACTATTACGGTGATGACCTGCCGTTCTGGTCAACCGTTGAGGGCAAGCCGCATCTGATAGTGCCGTACACACTCGACGCCAATGACATGCGCTTCGCCACCGCGCAGGGCTTTAACACCGCAGAACAGTTCTATACCTATCTGAAAGACAGTTTTGACGTGCTGTATGAAGAAGGGGAAACGTCGCCGAAGATGATGTCCATCGGCATGCACTGCCGTCTGTTAGGCCGTCCGGGGCGTTTCAGGGCGCTGCAACGTTTTCTCGATTACGTGCAAAGCCATGATGCGGTGTGGGTTTGCCGCCGGGAAGATATAGCCCGCCACTGGGTTGAACATCATCCGTATAAGCCTGGCGAGTAATGTACTGGCTTTCTCCCTCTCCCTTTGGGAGAGGGCAGGGGAGAGGGGATCAGGCCGCACTACCCTCACCCCATCAAACTCACATGCGCTGCCACAATCCGCCAGCCACAGGGAAACTTCACCCATGTCTGCATTTGCCTGCCCACACGTTCGCTATTTTCACGCGTAAATTCCGTGCTCGCCACCGCCATATCATCGCCAAAACTGGTGATGACGGTATGCCGTAGCAGGCGATCCAGGCCTTGCGAAGGGCGCGCATTGCGAAAGTCCCGGATCTCCGCTATCCCGTATAAATTCTCCGTCGCGCCATAGCGAACGGTTCTGGCATCGTCCCAGAACAGTTCATCCAGTACCACGACATCATTGCTGATCAAGGCCTCTTCATAACGATAAAACGCGGCGGTCACGTCATTCAGCACCGCCGGACGGTCAATATTTTCCCGGTTCATACGTCTTCCTGTTGATAAAGGACTCCCGCCTGCTCCAGTTGCCAGGCGGCTTGCAGACAGCGTGCTTCTTGCCACGGTGCCGCGATAAGTTGTACGCCAATCGGCAAGCCACTTTGCGCTTTTAATGGCACGGTCACAACCGGGAATCCGAGAAAAGAAAGGGGCTGAGTCAGCATTCCCATGCTGGCTTTGGTCGGGAGTTCAACGCCGTTAATCTTTATCGTCGGTTCACCAATCAGCGTGGCGCAACAGGGCGTGGCGGGAGCAATCAGCAGGTCGACATCGTTGAATAAGGGCAACGTCCGGTCACGAAACCAGGCGCGGAAACGCTGGGCTTGCGTGTACCAGGCTGAAGGGGTCATCGCTCCGGCTAGCAGTCTTTCCCGTGAATTCGGTTCAAAACGATCGGCATCGCTACGCAGGGCAGGCAAATAGTGATTTCCCCCTTCGGCGGCAGAAAGCAGGAAAGCCGCAGAGCGGGCCAGCGCGACTTCGGGAAGATCCAGACTTTCGCTGGCCTGCAACGCACGTGCGACGCGAGCCACTGCGTTATGCGCATCGCCATCGCTCCATTGCTCAAACCAACCGCCCAGTACCGCGCAGCGAAGCGTTTTCGAGGAAGAAAGCGTGTCGACTGTCAGGGAGGCAGGTCTCTCAGATTGCCACTTATCGCTACTATCGCGTCCCTGTAAAATGTCATAGACATGCGCCAGGTCGTCCACAAATCGCGCCAGCGGGCCGATATGATCGAGGCTTGCGACGAACGGATGGCTGCCGGAACGGGAAAGGCGACCAAACGTAGGTTTCAAACCCAACACGCCGCAAAGCGATGCCGGAACGCGAATCGATCCGTTGGTATCCGTGCCCAGTGTGAAGTTGACCAGCTTTGCTGCGACCGCTGCGGCGGAGCCACCGGATGACCCTCCGGCAATACGTTTTAGATCGCGCGGATTGCGTGTCGCGCCGTAGTGGCTGTTCTCAGTCGTAAAACCGTAAGCATAAGCGTCCATATTCAGCGCACCCGCCAGCGTAGCCCCGGCTTGCTGAAGTTGTCGTATTGCAAACGCATCCCCCAAAGCTGGCGGCGCGTCGCTGAATAATTTCGCTCCAGCCAGCGTGGTTATTCCTTCGATATCAAAGAGGTTTTTGACCGCGTAAGGCACGCCAGCCAGCGGCGGCAGAGCTTCACCGCTGGCAATCTTTGCGTCGACTTCTGCGGCTTCGGCAAGCATCCGTGTCGTGGTCACTTCCGTGAAGGCATTGACCTGCGGGTTATCCCGCTCGATGCGCGCCAGCGTTTGCTGCGCCAGTTCAACGGCGCTGAATTGTTTGTAGCGCAATCCTTGCTGAATATCCCGAATACTCAATGTCATAGTGAATACACTCCTGCACCTTCCTGGCGGTGCGGCAGCGGAAAAGCCATTAATGGTGCGGCTATGGTGGCGATGCGACTCAGCTGTAATGCCAGCTCTTCACGGCGTTGATCGTCGAGCGGCACGTCGAGCAGCTGTTCCATCAGGTGGATGTATTCCGGCCAGTTAAAATCGTCTGTGTTCATCGTCGCTCCTTAATATCCAGCTGCGCTACCGTTGCTGCGCGGATCAAACGCGCCTTCAAGCATGCCGTTCGGGTGACGCACAATCGCCCCCGCATGCCCCATCGCTTCACTCATGCCAGGCAGCCACTCAACGTCGTGTCCTTTCTCTCGCAGCGCCGTATAGGTGGCTTCGCTGAAACGCCCTTCCAGCTTCAATGAATCTGTCGATTGCCCCCAGGTGCGCCCGAGCAGCCAGCGCGGCGCACAGACAGCGTCCTGTAGCGGCATGCCCTGAATGACATGACGAGTAAAAATGGCGGCCTGCGTTTGTGGCTGTCCATCGCCACCCATCGTGCCGTACACCATGGTGCGGCCATCTTTCAGACGAGCCGCTGCCGGATTTAAGGTATGGAAAGGCTGTTTGCCGGGCGCAAGCGCCAGCAGGTGATCGGGCTTCAGGCTGAATGCTGCCCCACGGTTTTGCAGCAGGATGCCGCTTTCCGGTAACACCACGCCGCTGCCAAACTCGTGATAAATGCTCTGAATAAACGACACCGCCAGCCCATTGCCGTCGATCACGCCGAGCCAGACGGTATCGCCGGGGCCTTTGCCGTTTCCCCAGGGCGCGGCGCGATGGTCGTCGATGCTTTCTGCCAGCGCCTGGAGCGGTGCGCGTTCCAGTAACGTCTGGACGGGAAGCGTGACATGACGCGGATCGGTGATGTACCGATCGCGCAGACGAAAGGCCTGTTTCGTCGCTTCAACAATGCGATGGATGGTTTGCACCTCGTCGGCATTCGCCATATCGAGGTGGTCAGTAATGCCGAGAATGGCAAGGGACACCAGTCCTTGCGTCGGCGGCGTCATATTGAAAATCTCGCCCTGCTGGTGGCTGAGTTTCAGCGGCACCCGACGGCGAGCGTGATGGCTGGCAAGATCCTGAGCGGTTAACGGGCAACCTGTGGCCTGAAACTCTTCGGCAATAAGTTGCGCCAGCGGGCCGCGATAAAAGCTGTCCAGTCCTTCAGTCGCTAAGCGCGTCAGGGTTCTTGCTAACCGTGGCTGACAAAAACGACTGCCTGCGCCAGGCACTTCGCCACGCTGTAGAAACGTTCCGGCAAACCCAGGCACCCCAGAGAGTTCATGGTATTTGCTCTGGGTCGCAGTGGCCTGTGAATGCGTCACGGGAATGCCGTTCGCCGCGTAGCGAATCGCATCGGCCAGCAGACGAGAAAGTGGGAGTTGCCCTCCGCCCAAACTGGCTGAGATTTTCAGTGCTTCATCCCAGCCGCTCAGCGTGCCGGGCACCGTTAACGCGGCTTTGGCCCCACGATGCGGAATGGCAGAGTAACCCGAGTAATACTCAAGCGTCGCCAGAGCCCCTGCCGCACCGCTGGCATCAATGGCGATGGGCTCACCTTGTGGCGGAACAATCAGCCAGAAACCGTCCCCGCCGATCCCATTCATATGCGGGTAAACCACCGCGATGGTAGCCGCAGCAGCGACCATCGCTTCAATGGCATCACCCCCATGGCGCAGCACGGATAACGCCGATTCACTGGCAAGATGATGAGGGGTCACCGCCATCGCGCCCGGGGCCATATTACTTTGCATGATTTTTGCTCCTTCCTTCCGTCGTGCAAGGAGTCAGGCAAAAACTGTTCCAGATTGACGAGTCGCGTCGGGCTGTGTCAGCCTGAGATGAAACAAAAGTTGCAGGAGAGGGTATGCAGCAGCTGGATGAGCGCCTGAGGGCGTGTTACACCGAATTATCACCACAGGAACAACGAGTTGCCTCCTTTATCATGGATCACTTCGATGATTTGGTGAGTTACAACAGTGCCGAGCTGGCGCGGCTTAGCGGGGTTTCGAAGGCCACGGTTAGCCGTTTGTTTCGTCACCTTGGTTATGAACGTTTCAAAGATATGCGCGATGAGCTGCGAACCCTGCGCCAAAGCGGAATGCCACTGACCGGCGACCGTGATGCGGTGCAGGGCAACACGCTGCTGGCGCGGCATTATAAGCAAGAGATGGCGAACCTCACGCAATGGGTCAACGCGTTGAATGCAGACCAGTTTGCTGAAGTCATTACCGCGATGCAGACGGCGAAACGCATCGTTATTGTGGGCCTGCGCAACAGTGCGCCGGTCGCGCTTCATCTGCGTCAGCAACTGCTGCAAAGCCGGGGTAATGTATCGCTGATGCCGCAGCCAGGGCAGACGCTGGCGGAAGAGTTGGTTGATCTCGGCGAGCAGGATCTGGTGATTGTCGTGGCTTTCCGGCGTCGTCCTCGGGTGATTCGCCCGCTGCTGGAAGCCCTGCAAAACCAACAGGTGCCGGTTGTGGTGCTAAGCGAGCCGCAGGCCACAGGCCTGAAAACGCGCTGTCGCTGGCACATTGCCGCCCCGCTGGACAGCGTCTCTGCGTTCGACAGCTACAGCAGCGCCATGAGTCTGGTGAACTTACTGGCTAACGCCTTGCTGCATAACACCCTGAGCGAAGGCCGCCAGCGCATCCATCGCATTGCCGATCTTTATCAGTCTTTGGATGAGCTGGAGCAGCGTTAATGACCCATCATGGTGCAACTGCACTCCCGCAGTGTGCCGTTTTGATACAACGATGCTGAGATAACCTCGGTCTTTCGCGGTAAACCGCAGGGGCCGGGAAAAAAATGCGCTGGCACATTCGTTGCAAAAACGCTATTAAGGAATCATTCGTTTCACCATCTCAATTTCCTGCTCAAAGGATGTGTCTATGCTCGATGTTCAGTCGTTTTCTCAGATCAATCCGCCGCACCGTTTACTGATGGGGCCAGGGCCGATCAACGCCGATCCGCGCGTGCTTCGGGCGATGGCCAGCCAGCTTGTCGGGCAATACGATCCGGTGATGACGGGCTACATGAACGAAGTGATGGCGCTTTATCGCGGCGTGTTCCGCACAGAAAACCGCTGGACGATGCTTATCGATGGCACCTCGCGCGCGGGGATTGAAGCCATTCTGCTGTCCGCTATTCGCCCCGGTGACAAAGTGCTGGTGCCGGTCTTTGGCCGCTTCGGCCACCTGCTGTGCGAAATCGCTCGCCGCTGTCGCGCCGAAGTTCATACCCTCGAAGTCCCGTGGGGGGAAGTTTTCACCGCCGATCAGATTGAAGATGCCATCAAGCGCGTGAAGCCGCGTTTGCTGCTGACCGTTCAGGGCGACACGTCGACCACCATGCTGCAGCCGTTGCAGGATTTGGGCGAGATTTGCCGTCGCCATGGCGTGCTGTTCTACACCGATGCCACGGCTTCTCTGGGCGGGAATGTGCTTGAGACTGATGCCTGGGGCCTGGATGCGGTGTCAGCTGGATTGCAAAAATGCCTCGGCGGTCCTTCAGGTAGTTCTCCGGTCACGATCAGCGCTGAAATGGAAGCCGTTATCCGCGCGCGTAAATGCGTGGAACAAGGCATTCGTACCGAGGCGCATGAGAATGGCGAAGATGAGATGATCTGGTCGAACTATTTCGACCTTGGCATGGTGATGGACTACTGGGGGCCAGAACGTCTAAACCACCACACCGAAGCCACCAGCATGTTGTTCGCCGCCCGCGAATGTGCGCGGATCATGCTGGAAGAGGGCATGGATCTGCTGATCGCCCGCCACGAACTGCATGGTCGCGCAATGCTAAACGGCATTCAGGGAATGGGGCTGGAGGTGTTCGGCGACATCGCCAACAAAATGAATAACGTCCTCGGCGTGGTGATCCCGGCTGGCGTACACGGCGAAGAAGTGCGTAAGCGTCTGCTCGACGATTTCCATATCGAAATTGGCACCTCGTTTGGGCCGCTGGCTGGCAAAATCTGGCGTATCGGCACGATGGGGTATAACGCTCGTAAAGACTGCGTGCTGCAAACCTTAACCGCGCTGGAAGCCGTGCTTAACCGTCTTGGCTACAAGACCACGCAGGGCGCTGCGATGCAGGCCGCCTGGGACACCTACGAGGGGTAAGCTCATGCAGATGACATCCGAAGAGGCCCGTCTTGCCGCTGAACGCGTGATGGTGCGAAGTGACAGCTTAGCGGAAATCAGTGAAACGCCTGGCGAACTGACCCGGGTTTATCTCTCGCCAGAGCATTTGCGGGCGAATGTGCAGGTGGTGCAATGGATGGAAGCTGCGGGCATGACCACCTGGCAGGATGCGGTGGGCAATATTTGTGGCCGTTATGAAGCAGCGGAGGAAGGGGCTCCCGCGCTGTTGCTGAGTTCACATCTGGACACCGTCCGCAATGCTGGGCGCTATGACGGCATGCTGGGTGTGCTCACCGCGATAGAGATTGTCGACTGGCTGAACCGCCAGCAAATCCGGGCTGAACAAGCCATCGAAATTGTCGGTTTTGCCGATGAAGAAGGCACGCGCTTTGGTATCACGTTGCTGGGAAGCCGGGGGCTAACAGGAACCTGGCCGCCGGAATGGCTGGCCTGTGAGGATGCGCAGGGCATTCGCGTGGAACAGGCGTTAGTGAATGCGGGGTTCGATCCCTCACGTATCGCCAGTGCATCCCGATCTGCCGATGATTTCAGCGCCTGTCTTGAACTGCATATCGAACAGGGCCCGGTGCTGGAAGAGGCTGATTTGGCACTTGGTGTGGTGACGGCTATCAATGGCGCACGACGTTTGCATTGCCGGTTTGACGGAGAGGCGGGTCACGCCGGAACAGTGCCGATGGCGCATCGGCGTGATGCTCTGGCAGGTGCCGCAGAATGGATAAGCGCGATTGAAACGCTGACCAAAGCGAGCGATCCCACTCTGGTCGCAACAGTCGGTACACTTCACTGTGTGCCGGGCGCTGTTAACGTGATCCCCGGCAGCGTCACGCTGTCGCTGGATATCCGCAGTCCTTCTGATGAGACCCGTGAAGCCCTGCTGGCTACCCTTTTGACAAAGGCGCAGGCCATTGCCAGCCAGCGCGGGCTGACGTTCTCCCATGATATTTTCTACACCACGCCAGCCACACCGTGCGATCCGCAATTGCAGGCGACGTTGATGCGAGCCTGCGAAGCCGTTCAGGGAAGGGCGCTGGCGCTGCCAAGTGGCGCAGGGCACGATTCGATGGCGTTAGCGGAACGCTGGCCGGTCGGGATGTTGTTTGTGCGCTGCAAAGGCGGAGTCAGCCACCATCCTGCGGAATCTGTGCTGGTGGAGGATGTGGCAACAGCGCTGGAAGCCTGGAGCGCGGCGGTCCGCGAACTGCTCGAACCTTCAGCGTTACAGCAATTCAACACAGCCAACAGAGAACAAGCCATCGCGATGATCGCCGCCTGCGTAGCTTTACCTGACTGGCAAACTGAACTCGTTTCGGGGCGGCCTTACGCCAGCGTGGAAACGTTGCTGTCAAAAGCCGCAGCCATCAGTGAGCACTGGAAACCGACCGATCTGGATGCGGCCTTGCAAGCACATCCAAGGATTGGCGATAAACCCAAAGACGCATCGTCTGAATCAGCGCTATCACGCCAGGAGCAGGCCGCCGTCAACAGTCATGACACTGCACTGGCACAAGCGCTGGCGCTGGGGAATGCGGACTATGAAGCCAAATTCGGCAGAGTCTTCCTCATCCGCGCTAAAGGCCGCAGCGGCGAAGAGATCCTGACACTGTTGCGTCAAAGACTGAATCTCAGCGAAGCAGAAGAAACGGGCGAGGCACTGAATCAGCTACGCCAAATCACGTTATTGCGACTGGAAGGAGTGTTCGCCCGATGAGCCATATTTCTACCCATATTCTGGACACGTCACTGGGCAAACCGGCCGCCGGAGTCGCCATTCGTCTGGAACGCCAAACGGAGAATGGATGGGCGCTGGTGCAGGAAGAGGTAACCAATGCGGATGGTCGCGTGGCATCCATGGCGAAAGATGAACTGCCGCCGGGACGCTACCGTCTTACCGCTGCCATTGGGCAGTGGTTTGCGCACACAGAACGGGAAACGCTGTATCCGCTAGCGCAACTCGACGTGGTGTTGCCGCGCAGCGGTGACCATTACCATCTGCCTTTTTTGATTGCGCCCTGGGGCTGGTCGACTTATCGGGGATCGTGAACATTCCCCTCTCCCCCAGGAGAGGGAGACATCCGTAGTCCCCTCTCCTGGGGGAGAGGGTTAGGGAGAGGGGGAACCTCATTACTCACATCTTATAAACCCGAGTCTCCCACCGATGCAGACGATAAGGCTCCTCCACCTGCGCATAATTCCCCAGCACGCACTCAGCCCCCTCAAGCTTAAGCTCGCTTTCCGCCCACTCGGCGGCTTTGGATGACATGTTGCACAGCACTAAAAATTTCTCTCCCGCCAGTTCACGAGAGTAAGCGTAGATCTGCGGATGATCCGCCAGCGCCAGTTGGTAGCGACCGTAGATCAGCGTGCGCTCTTTTTTACGCAGGGCGATCAACGCGCGGTAGAAATTGAACACTGAATCTGGGTCCTGCTGCTGGCTGGCAACGTTGATGATTTCGTAGTTAGGATTGACCTGGAACCAGGGCTTCGCCTCGCTGAAACCGGCGTTCGGTGCATGGCTCCACTGCATGGGTGTACGGGAGTTATCGCGCCCAGTGTTTGTCAGGAACGCGACAATCTCGTCTTCACTTTTTCCTGCCGCCGCCATTTCACGCCACGTATTTTTCGCCGAGACATCATCAAAATCGGCAAGGCTTTGGAAACGGGTATTCGTCATGCCAATTTCCTGCCCTTGATAGATAAACGGCGTGCCCTGCATCAGAAAATAGAGGGCCGCCAGGCAGGTGGCGCTTTCTCGCCAGTAATGCTGCGTGTCGCCCCAGCGTGAAGTGATGCGGGTTAAATCGTGGTTCTCGACATACAGCGCGTTCCAGCCTTTGCCCTCCAGCGTTTCCTGCCAGGCGCTGAAGATTTTCTTCAGCACGGCAGGATCGGGGCGCAAGCCTGCTTCGGGTTCCCATAACCGTACATGCTCGAACTGGAAAACCATATTGAGCCGTCCTCGGTGCTCGCCGACCCACTCTTCGGCATGAGCAGAATCCAGCCCATTCACCTCACCAACCGTGACGATATCGTAATGCTGGAACACCTTTTGGCTCATGTCGTCGACGTAATCCAGCAGCCCGTCGTAATTCAAATGGCTCTTCATCGACGGCACGTAGCGCAGGTTTTCCGGGTTTGGCACATCGGCTAACAGCGGCTCTTTTTTCATATGGCAGATGGCATCGATACGGAAACCGTCGATGCCTTTCTCCAGCCACCAGTGCATCATGTCGTACACCGCCGTACGGACTTGAGGATTTTCCCAGTTCAAATCTGGCTGACGGCGGGTAAACAGGTGCAAAAAGTATTGCTCTGTCAGCGGGTCGTATTCCCAGGCTGATCCTTTAAAAATACCTTCCCAGTTGTTCGGCTCCGCGCCGTTTTTACCGTCTCGCCAGATATACCAGTCGCGCTTCGGGTTAGTGCGTGAAGTGCGTGATTCGAGGAACCACGGGTGTTCATCGGAAGTATGATTGACCACTAAATCAATGATCAGCCGCATGCCTTGGGCGTGAACTTCGGCAAGCAGGTGGTCAAAATCTTCCATCGTGCCGAACTCAGCCATGATCTGATGATAATCGCTGATGTCATAACCATTATCGTCGTTCGGGGATTTGTACATCGGGCAGATCCAGATGAGATCGATGCCGAGTGCTTTCAGGTAGTCGAGCTTTTCGGTGATGCCGTTGAGATCGCCAATGCCGTCACCGTTGCTGTCTTTAAAGCTTCGCGGGTAAATCTGGTAGGCCACGGCCTCTTTCCACCAGCTTGCCATCGTTATCTCCCTTTCAATAAGGCAAAAGATTCATAAGGTTGCAGTTCAAGGCTGGCAGCCAGCGTATGCCGTGGTGTGTAGTGGCTGATCAGGCATTCGCCGTGCCAGTTTTGCAATGATTCGGGCAGATGGAGTGTGACTGGCTCGCGGCTGAAATTGTTCACCACCAGCAGCGTGTCGTCGCCCAGCGTTCTTAACCAGGCGAAAACCTGAGGATGCTCCGTCAGGACCTGCTGAAAATCGCCGTACACCAGAATGGGATGCTGCTTACGCAGTGCCACCAGTTTTTGGTAGTGCCAGAAAATGGAGTCTGGCTGCGCAAGGGCAGCAGCCACGTTGATATCACGGTAGTTTGGGTTCACCCCAATCCAGGGCGTGCCGGTGGTGAAACCTGCGTTTTCGCTTGAATCCCACTGCATCGGTGTTCTCGCGTTGTCGCGCCCGTTGGCGTAGATCCCGCTCATCATGTCTTCATGACTCACGCCTTGCTGCAACCGTTCTTGATAAAGATTCAGGCTTTCGATATCGCGATATTCATCGACCGTGTCGAAACGGACGTTGGTCATGCCAATCTCTTCGCCCTGATAGATATAAGGCGTGCCTTTCAGGCAGTGCAGGGCGGTGGCGAGCATTTTGGCGGAGGCTTCACGAAACTCGCCTTCATCACCAAATTTCGACACCGCGCGAGGCAAGTCATGATTGCTCCAGAACAGTGAGTTCCAGCCCTGATGCGACAGCGCGGTCTGCCATTTGTCGATCACCGTTTTGAATCCCGCTAAATCAAACGGCTTGCTGCGCCATTTGCCTTCTGTCTCATCCCAGAACTGTTTGATGTGGTCGAACTGAAACACCATCGACAGCTCTTCGCGGTCATCGGCGCTGTAGAGCAAGGCGTCTTCCGGCGAGGCGCTCCAGGCTTCGCCCACCGTCACGTAATCACCTTTGCCAAAGGTGGCGCGGTTCATCTGGCGAATCAACGCATGCAGGTTTTTGCCGTTGGCCATGATTTGCCTATCGACTTCTTTGCCGATCAAGTCGATAACGTCCATCCGAAAGCCGCCGATCCCTTTGGCAAGCCAGCGGTTCATCATGGCATGGACTTCCGCATGAACACGTGGGTTATCCCAATTGAGATCCGGCTGGCGCTTAGAAAACTGGTGCAGATAATAGTCGCCGCTGGCTTCATCCAGCGCCCAGCCGCTGCCGCCGAAATAAGAGTGGAAATCATTGGGTGGGCCGCCGTCAGCTGCCGCTTTACGCCAGATGTAGAAATCACGGTACGGGTTATCTTTGCCTTTCAGCGCTTCAAGAAACCACGGGTGTTCGTCGGAGGTGTGGTTGACCACTAAATCCATCAGGATGTGGATGTCACGAGCTTTGGCCTGCGCAATCAAAGTGTCCATTTGCGCCAGGGTACCAAACTCGGCGGCAATGTCTTCGTAATCGGAAATGTCGTAGCCGTTGTCGTCCATCGGCGAGCGGTAAACGGGAGAAAGCCAAATCAGGTTAATGCCGAGCTGGTGGAGATAATCGAGCTTGCTGATGATCCCCCCAATATCGCCAATGCCATCGCCGTTGCTGTCCATAAAGCTGCGCGGGTAGATTTGGTACACCACCGCGTTGTGCCACCATTTTGTTTTCATGGGATGCTCCTGAGTGTTTTCTCCCTCTCCCTGGGGAGAGGGCCGGGGAGAGGGTGCGCGCCGGGCTTTCGGTGGATAGTTTTTCCCCCTCTCCCTAACCCTCTCCCTCAAGGGAGAGGGGACTAAATCTTAGGGTCAAACCAAACGCCGAAAAGCCCGCCCCGCGTCATCAAACAAATAGCAGCTCGCGGGCGGCAGGCGCAGACCGATGCGCTGGTCCGGGTTAATCTCCAGCCGTGATGTCAGGCGAATGACCAGCGGTTCGCTGCCGTAACCACTGTTCACGTACAGCAGGGTTTCGTTGCCCATTTGCTCAACGAACAGCACTTCACCTTCTACGTCAGCCGTGGCCAAATCAAACAGCTCGACATGCTCCGGGCGAATGCCCAGCCACACGCGGTCGCCTGTTTTTCCTCGATGCGTATCAACAGGTAACACAATGCGCTGACGGTTTTCGAGATCGACCACGCTTTCATGCTCATTAGTTTCCGCCAGCGTGCCGGCAATCAGGTTCATTTTCGGCGAGCCAATAAACTGGGCGACAAACAGGTTTGCCGGGTGGTCGTACAGCTCCAGCGGGGAACCGACTTGCTCAATTTGCCCCTGATTAAGCACCACAATCCTGTCTGCCAGGGTCATGGCTTCCACCTGATCATGGGTGACATACAAAATCGTGGCGTTGATGCGCTTATGCAGGGCGGCGATTTCCATACGCATCTGCACGCGCAGCGAGGCGTCGAGGTTAGACAGCGGTTCATCAAACAGGAACAAGCTCGGTTCTCGTACGATGGCGCGGCCAATCGCCACGCGCTGTCGTTGTCCACCGGAAAGGTCTTTTGGGCGTCTGTCGAGCAGCTTTTCAAGCTGCAAAATGCGCGCGCTGGCCTGCACTTTTTTGTCGATTTCAGCAGGTGGAAGCTTTGCCATTTCCAGCGCGAAGGCCATGTTTTGATACACCGTCATGTGCGGATAGAGCGCATAGGACTGAAACACCATGCCGATGCCGCGTTCGGCGGGCGAATCGTCGTTGACGCAGACGCCATCAATGCGCATCTCGCCATCGCTTATCTCCTCCAGCCCCGCCACCATGCGCAGTAGCGTTGATTTACCGCAGCCGGAAGGGCCGACCACCACCACAAACTCACCGTTATCCACGGTCAAATCCAGGGGTTTAATCACTTCGGACGAGCTGCCGTAACGCTTGCTGATTTTGTCGAGTACCAGTTGCCCCATAGTTATCCCTTAATTGCTCCGCTGGTCAGCCCGCTGACAATGCGTTTCTGGAAGATGAGCACCAACACGATAATCGGCAGAGTGACGACCACCGACGCTGCCATAATGCTGCCCCACGGCAGTTCGAAGGTGGACGCGCCGCTGAACATGCTGATAGCCACCGGTACCGTGCGTTTGTCGCCGGAAATGATGAAGGTGAGGGCGAACATAAATTCGTTCCACGCACCGATAAAGGCCAGCAGCCCAGTGGTGACCAGCGCCGGAGCCAGAATGGGCGCAAAGACGCGGCGGATAATGGTCCACGTACTTGCGCCATCAACAATTGCCGCTTCTTCCAGTTCGACCGGAATCGACTTCATAAACGTCGTCAGCACCCAGACGGTAAAAGGCAGCGAAAAGGTGGTGTAGGACAGCACCAGCGCGCCGAGCGAATCGTACAAGCCCAGAAAACGCACCAGCTCAAACATCCCGGTCAGCACCGCGACCTGCGGGAACATCGACACGCACAGAATGGTGAACAGCAGAAATCGCCTGCCGCGAAATGGCACACGCGCTAACGCGAAAGACGCGGTGACGGAAACCAGCAGGCAAATGCCGACAGTAATTGTCGCCACTAGCACGGAATTGAGCAGGCTCCGCGCAATGCCGTTATCTACCAGCGCCACCACATAGTTATGCCAGTGCCAGCCGCTCGGCAGATACGCCGGGAGAAACAGCTCCTGCCCGGTGCGCAGCGAGGTCAGAATGGCGTAGTAAAACGGAAAGACGCAAAACAGCACGGCGAAAGTGGCTCCGGCGTAGACCACCAGATTTCTGCCGAAGCGCCGCTGAGCACGCGTTGTCTTCATCAGCGCTTCTCCTTGTCATTCAGTTTTGCGACTCGGATAAA
This sequence comes from Scandinavium sp. NPDC088450, assembly GCF_044900545.1. Taxonomy (NCBI): domain Bacteria; kingdom Pseudomonadati; phylum Pseudomonadota; class Gammaproteobacteria; order Enterobacterales; family Enterobacteriaceae; genus Scandinavium; species Scandinavium sp. NPDC088450. The sequence goes on from NZ_JBJDNI010000032.1 coordinate 27,307, forward strand.
GCAAGCGGCAATGCCCGCCACCATCATAAATACCAGCACCGAGGCCGCAGAGCCTGCGCCCATATCCTGATAGGAAATGATCTGCTCGCGGGCGTAACCGGAAACGGACATCGTGGCTTCGCTGTTGGAGGTCAGCACGAAAATCAGATCGAAGATACGCATCGCATCCATCACCCGGAAGATCAGCGCCACGACCATCGCAGGGAGGATCAGCGGTAACGTTATCCGTTTGAAACGCTGCCAGGCGCTTGCGCCGTCGATTCGCGCAGCCTCATACAGATCGCCGGGGATCAGCTGCAAGGCGGCCAGCAGCATCAGCGCCATAAACGGCGTGGTTTTCCAGACATCGGCGATGACCACCGCCCACATCGAAAGTGACGGTTCTGCTATCCACGCCAGATGTGCCTGATAGCCAAAGATTTTCGCCAGCAGATCGTTCACCACGCCGTACTGATCGTGGAACATCCAGCCCCACATTTTGGCGCTCACGATGGTCGGGATCGCCCAGGGCACCAGAATGGCGGTGCGAACGAGTCCCTGACCGCGAAACTTCTCATTCATCAGCAGTGCCAACAGCATGCCAAAAACCAGCTCAAGGCAGACGGACACCACCGTAAACCACAGCGTATTTCCCACCGCCTGCCACCACAGCGGGTCGGCCAGCACGCCGCTGATTTCCCCGTCATGATTGAGGTAATAGTTGGCCAGGCCCACCATCTGATACTCGCTCGGGTTATCGAGCATCGCGTTGGTTAAGCTGAAAAAGAAGGTTCTCGCCAGCGGCCAGCCTGCCGCCAGCACCAGCAAAAAGAGGGCTGGCGTCACCAGCAACCATGCCAGACGACGCCGCCGTTTCTGATAGCCTAAGTGCGCCAATTAATGCCAGTCCTTGCCTTTGATGCGCTCCAGGCGTTTTTGCAAGCCGGCCACCGCTGTTTTGCCATCGCTGCCGCCGTTGAGCACTTTAAAGGTGACGTTAAAAATGGCGTTAGAGACTCGTGGATACTGGCTCTTGGTGGCTGTCGCTGGGCGGGGCACCGCATTGGCGAAGATTTCTTTAAACATCGTCAGATGAGGCGCGCTCTCCATCACCGCTTTGTCCTCATACAGCGCCGAACGCGTAGGGGCGAAGCCAAGATATTTCAGCTGCATTTTCTGCGAGTCGGCATCGGTAAGGATTTTCAGCAGCGCAATAGCGGCATCCTTGTTTTTGGTATTGGCATTCACCGACCACTGCCAGCCGCCCAGCGCGTTGGCAGATTTGCCATCCGGGCCAGCAGGCAGCGGCGCGACGCCCACTTTGCCTTTCAGCGGGCTATCCGCGCCTTGTGAAAGAAGATAAGCGTACGGCCAGTTACGCATAAATAACGCATCGCCGTTCTGGAATACCGCGCGAGACTCTTCTTCTTTGTAGCCCAGCGCGCCTTTCGGTGTGATTTTGCCAATCCAGCCCGCAACCATATCGAGTGCGGCAGCGGCTTTAGGATTGTTAACGGTCACGTTCCCATTTTCGTCGATAAAGGTGCCGCCACCGTAGGAATCAATCCACTCCAGCGCGTTACAGGTCAGGCCTTCATAGGATTTACCCTGGAAGATCATCCCCCAGAAATTGTTATGCCCGGCTTTGCGTTCTTCTGCCTGAATTTTGGTGGCGATACGCGTCAGGTCTTCCCAGGTTTTCGGCGGCTGCTCGTTGTATTTCTCCAGCAGATCTTTGCGGTAGTAGAGTACGCCAGTGTCCAGATAAGCAGGAATAGCTTTGACTTTGCCATTCACGGTGTCGTTCGCCCAAGGGCCAGGGAAGAAATCGCCTTTCATTGAGCTGACCGCATCGGTCAGGTCGAGCGTTTGCTTATCCAGCAGCCCGACCCAAATGGTGTCGGACTGGAAAAGATCGACCGCTTTTTCATCTTTAGCGGCAAACAGCTGCTGAAGCAGAGCCAGCTTCTCATCAGAAGCCGCAGGGAATTCGATAAATTCCAGCTTGTTATTCGTCTGCTTCTCGAAACGATCTTTGACGTAATTGCAGTATTCCTTACCGCCAGGCGAAATCGGGCATTCCATGCGCAGGGTATCGGCAAGCGCAGTGTTAGCAACACCCGCCAGCGCTAAGGTAATAAGACTTAACGTCAGTTTTTTCATTCTGTCCTCGACTGTTCAGACGTAACCAGAGGTGGCGATATAATGAACACGCCATCTTCAAAGCTAGAACAACGAGGCCGGTCAGCAAGTTAGCAGCCTAATCTTTGTGTCAAATCAGGATCTACTGCACGGATATGGTTTTTTTTTAGCGCTTCGTTGAGAGAAGCGCTAAAGGGGAGGGTTAGTCGAGGGTAAAGGCATCCGCATCCTGCCAGGCAGGGAATTTTTCGCGGTACTCTTTCAGCGCAGAGAGCGACAGTTCGGCATCGATTCTGGTCGCCTGGTGGGCTTCCGCCGTGCCAATGATATCGCCTTGCGGGTTAATCACCCGGCTGTCGCCGCGGTAGTGATGACCGTTGCCATCGGTGCCTACGCGGTTGCAGCCCACAACATAAGCCTGATTTTCAATTGCCCTTGCGGTCAGCAGCGCCTGCCAGTGCAGCGAGCGTGGGGCAGGCCAGTTGGCCACGTACAGCGCCAGATCGTAATCATCACGATTGCGTGACCATACAGGGAAGCGCAGGTCATAGCACACCAGCGGCAAAATTCGCCAGCCGCGCCACTCGAAGACCACGCGCTCATTGCCTGCTTCATAATGGTGATGTTCATCCGCCATGCGGAACAGATGACGCTTGTCATAGCGATGGACTTTGCCTTCCGGCTCCACCAGCAGGAAACGGTTCACCGGGCCGCGCTCGGTTTGCAGAGCTGCACTTCCGGCAATCAGTGCGTCGGCCTGTTTGGCTTTCTCGTGCATCCATGCCACAACGTCCTCTTCCGGCAAAGATTGCGTGGCCGCTTCCATCGCAAAACCGGTGGTGAACATTTCCGGCAGGACAATCACATCGCGCCCCTGGATACCTTCCAGCTGGCGATCAAAATGGCGCAAATTGGCAGGACCATCCATCCACACCAGCGGTTGTTGCAACAACGTTACTTTCAGGTTAGGCACAGTCAGAAGCTCCTGAGTCATCGGCGGTCAGAGTACTCTACTACCTTATCAGGCCATGAAGCGGCTTTGTAACAAATCGATAAAAAAAAGCGGAGAAGATCTCCGCTTTGATGCTGTTTGCCTGGCGGCGCTTCGCTTGCACAGGCCTACAAGGAAAGGTAGGCCCGGTAAGCTTGCGCCACCGGGCGGTATTGGTTACGCCGCCTCAATCTTGCGAACTTTCTCCGGCAGCTTTACCGGTTTAGTCGCCAATGCGTCAGGCTCAAAGTCATCGACGTTGATGCTGCGCAGACGGCTTTCTTCTGCTTTGGTCAGGATTGCCGCTTCGTCCTGGTTAATCAGCCCTTTCGCCAGCGCGTTGCGGGCCAGTTCGTCCAGACGGGTGAACGGCAGGTTTTTACCAAGCTCTTTGCAGATACGCTGATGAATCGGATCGGCAGCCATCACATCGGTCAGCGCTTCTTCCAACAGGCCAACAGCGTTGTGCTCGCTTGGCGTCAGGTACTGACCGCGACCGATACGAGAGCGGGTGGCGCTTGGCGTTTGCAGGATTTTCGCCACAACGTGATCCAGTTTGTCCGACGGTGCGGCATAGTGACGGCCAGTTGGGAAGATAACGACGCGCATCACGCCTGCGACAAACCCGTTCGGGAAGTTACGCAGCAGGTCGTCAATCGCCTGTTCTGCCTGATACAGCGCATCCTGCACGCCCCAATGGACCAGCGGCAGATCCGCTTCGTTACGGCCTTCATCGTCATAGCGTTTCAGCACCGCAGAGGCGAGATACAGCTGGCTCAGCACATCACCGAGACGCGCGGAGATACGTTCGCGACGCTTCAGGCTGCCGCCAAGAACCGCCATCGACACGTCAGACAGCAGCGCGAGGTTGGCACTCAGACGGTTCAGGTGCTGATAGTAGCGACGGGTCGCATCGTGTGTTGGCGTGCTGCTGGTCAGGCCGCGAGTCAGGCCCAGCCAGAAGCTGCGCATTTTGTTGCTGCCCACGTGACCGATGTGCTTGAACAGCAACTGGTCGAACGCGTTCAAGTCTTTGTTCTGCGCCGCCGCCATCTCTTCCAGCACGTACGGATGGCAGCGGATAGCGCCCTGGCCGAAGATCATCATGCTGCGGGTCAGAATGTTCGCGCCTTCTACGGTGATGGCAATCGGTGCGCCCTGATAAGCACGGGCCAGGAAGTTACCTTCGCCGAGCATAATGCCTTTACCGCCAGCAATATCCATCGCATCGATGATTGACTGCTGACCACGGTGGGTGCAGTGATATTTCACAATCGCCGACAGCACCGCAGGTTTTTCGCCCAGCATAATGCCGTAGGTAATGAGCGATGCCGCAGCATCCATCACATACGCGTTACCGGCGATGCGTGCCAGTGGCTCTTCAATCCCTTCCATTTTGCCGATAGAGATTTTGAACTGACGGCGGATGTGAGCATAAGCTCCGGTCGCCATCGCGACAGATTTCAGGCCACCTGTGGAGTTCGACGGCAGGGTAATCCCGCGTCCGACAGAGAGGCATTCAACCAGCATACGCCAGCCCTGACCGGCCATTTTCGGGCCACCGATGATGAAATCGATTGGGACGAAGATGTCCTGACCGCGGGTTGGACCGTTCTGGAACGGCACGTTCAGCGGGAAATGACGACGACCAATTTCAACGCCTGGGGTGCTGGTTGGGATCAGCGCACAGGTAATGCCCAGATCTTCCTCGCCGCCCAGCAGTTTGTCCGGGTCAGAGAGTTTGAACGCCAGGCCCAGCACGGTGGCGATAGGGGCCAGCGTGATATAGCGTTTGTTCCAGGTCAGGCGCATACCGAGCACCTGCTCACCCTGCCATTCACCCATGCAGACGACACCGGTATCCGGGATGGCGCCGGCATCGGAGCCTGCTTCCGGGCTGGTCAGCGCGAAGCAAGGAATTTCCTGACCGCGTGCCAGACGTGGCAGGTAGTGATCTTTCTGCTCGTCGGTGCCGTAGTGTTGCAGCAGTTCGCCTGGGCCTAAAGAGTTCGGTACGCCGACGGTGATCGCCAGAATGCCCGACACGCCAGAGAGTTTTTGCAGCACGCGAGACTGAGCGTAAGCGGAGAATTCCAGGCCGCCGTACTCTTTCTTAATGATCATCGCGAAGAAGCGATGTTCTTTCAGATAAGCCCACAGTTCTGGCGGCAGGTCAGCCATTTCGTGGGTAATCTGGAAATCATTTGCCATACGGCAAGCTTCTTCCACCGGGCCGTCGATAAAGGCTTGTTCTTCCGCCGTCAGGCGCGGCTGCGGATAGTTATGCAGCTTTTTCCAGTCAGGATTGCCCTGGAACAGATCGCCTTCCCACCAGGTGGTACCCGCATCAATCGCTTCTTTTTCGGTACGCGACATCGGCGGCATCACTTTACTGAAGGTGCGGAACACCGGTGCGGAAATCATCGCTTTGCGCATCGGGGTGAGGTTGAAGGGCAGCAGAATAATCGCCAACGGCAGCAGTAACCACATATTCCACAGCCCGGCCGCGCCCAGAGCGCCCGTCCAGACCAGCAGGATGAGGCTACTGAGCAGCAGGTTAACCCGGTGATAGAACAGCACACCGAGTAACACGATGGTTGCAACAATACTCAAAATCATCATAAAGAAATGCTCCCTTGCTTGTAGGAGGTCTGACCACTTGTGATGATATGGTTGTAGTGGATGTTATTTCTTTTATCAATGTGTTTACAAAATAATTACAACCTGGCTCACACTGTTGCCGCTTAACGGGGCACGGAAAATCAAAACAGCGCGGGATAACGGGGTCGACCACTTCTCGCTTTACCCGCTATCCGTTACACTGCTGGGGTTAATAATCAAAGCGGAAGGACATTCCTCATGTACCAGGATCTGATTCGTAACGAACTGAACGAAGCAGCAGAAACACTGACTAATTTTCTGGCTGACGAAGCGAACATTCACGCCATTCAGCGCGCTGCAGTGCTGCTGGCCGATAGCTTCAAAGCCGGTGGCAAAGTGCTTTCTTGTGGTAACGGCGGTTCCCATTGCGACGCCATGCACTTCGCAGAAGAGCTGACCGGTCGCTACCGTGAAAACCGTCCAGGCTACCCGGCGATTGCTATTTCTGACGTTAGCCATCTGTCTTGCGTCAGCAATGACTTCGGTTATGACTACGTCTTCTCTCGTTACGTTGAGTCTGTGGGCCGCGCGGGTGACGTTCTGCTGGGCATTTCCACTTCCGGTAACTCCGGTAACGTGATCAAAGCGATTGAAGCCGCGCGCGCGCAGGGGATGAAAGTCATCACCCTGACCGGCAAAGACGGCGGCAAAATGGCCGGTTCCGCAGATGTGGAAATCCGTGTGCCGCACTTTGGCTTCGCCGACCGCATTCAGGAAATTCACATCAAAGTGATCCATATCCTGATTATGCTGATCGAAAAAGAGATGGTTAAGGCCTGATGATGCAATGCCGGGTGGCGCTGTGCTAACCCGGCCTACGTGAATTTGCTCGCGATGACGTTGTAGGCCGGGTAAGCGACGCGCCACCCGGCACTGCCTGAAAGTGCAAGAGGTGAATTATGTGCGAACTGCTCGGGATGAGCGCCAACGTCCCAACCGATATCTGCTTCAGTTTCACCGGGCTGGTTCAGCGCGGCGGCGGAACCGGGCCGCATAAAGACGGCTGGGGGATCACCTTCTACGAAGGCAAAGGCTGTCGCACATTTAAAGATCCACAACCCAGCTATCAGTCACCGATTGCCAGACTGGTGCAGGACTATCCGATCAAATCCTGCTCGGTCATCGCGCATATTCGCCAGGCCAATCGTGGTGAAGTCGCGCTGGAAAATACCCATCCTTTTACCCGTGAGCTGTGGGGCCGCAACTGGACCTACGCGCATAACGGGCAACTAACAGGTTACAAATCCCTGGAGACCGGGCAATTCCGGCCTGTGGGTGAAACCGACAGCGAAAAAGCGTTCTGCTGGCTGCTGCACAAACTCACCGCTCGTTACCCGCGCACGCCTGGCAACATGACTGGCGTATTCAAATACATCGCGACGCTTGCGGGTGAACTGCGGGAAAAAGGCGTGTTCAACATGCTGCTGTCCGACGGACGCTATGTGATGGCGTACTGCTCAACGAATCTCTATTGGATAACGCGACGTGCGCCGTTTGGCGTGGCAACGTTGTTGGACCAGGACGTGGAGATAGATTTTCAGCGAGAGACCACACCGAACGATGTGGTCACTGTGATTGCGACGCAGCCGCTGACGGGCAACGAAACCTGGCACAAGATTGAGCCAGGCGAATGGGCGTTATTTTGCCTCGGGGAGCGTATAGTTTGACGCCAGCTGGGAACGCTGAACTTCGTGGCTCAGCGGTTTGCTGACCACGTAGCGCCCGTTCTGTACCGACACCATCGGCGGCTTGTGAGTCTGCTCAAAGTAGTCATAACCCGGTTTCAGCTGCGACCAGAAATCTTTGTAGTAAGAGAATTTATGACGTTCCATATTGGCATCGGTCATGCGGAACGGATAAATGCTCACCTGCACGCTTGACTGGCCAAACACCAGTGCGCCGGTCACGAACTGGAAAATCTCATCAATGCCCGTGTCGGTCATGGCATAGCAGCCAATGGACACGCAGGCACCGTGGATCATCAGGTATTTCCCTTCATAGCCGTGGGCCTGATCATAAGCATTCGGGAAGCCGATATTAATGGCTTTATAGAAACGGCTGTCAGGTTTGAGCTGGCTGCGGGAGACGTTGTAGAACCCTTCCGGAGATTTGAAATCGCCCTGGCGCTGTTTCGGGCCAAGACCCCCGGAGTAGTTACAAATTTTGTAGCTGTCGAGCAATTGGTACGTTTCACCCATTTTCACGTACAGATCAAGGGTGCGCTCTTCTTTAAAGATCTGGATATAAACCGGTGACCCCATAAGCTGCTGCTTATATTCTTTGCTGACCGGGGTGGTCGAGCTATTACTGCTAAGCAAACCGGCAAACGAAACGCACGGGATCAACAGCATCGCAAGTAACAATGCGATTTTGCGCATACTACATGTTCCTTGATAAAACGGTGATAAAAGGCCGGGGAGGCCAAAACGGGTACCGAAATCAGAATTGTCTCGATTAGGTGCGCTCACATTAGCATCACCAAAGTTTTTCGCAAGTCCGGGCTACCGTGTTTACAGATTAGTTTTACGTTATAAAGCATTTTTTTTCCTGAAACAGTCAGAACTTTGCGTAATTGCTCGCAAATACCGACCTGCAAACCGCGCAAATGCTGCGTTCTTGCCGGTGATCCTGTAAACTTCCCGCGTCTCACGACCAGGTTAAGAAAGGATGCTTTACTCTCATCGTACTGCCGCCAGCAGCGCTCTCTGGCACCGGTTTTTCCTTTCTTTTTTTCTTAATGAATACGCTGGGTTTAGTGACTAACGTTTACGGATATCTGCTAACGACATGATTAAAATCACAAAAGGGCTGAATCTGCCCATCGCTGGCGCACCGTCTCAGCACATCGCCGAAGGCGCGCAAGTCACGCGCGTGGCGGTGCTGGGCGAAGAATACATTGGCATGCGCCCCTCCATGGCGGTCCAGGAAGGCGACCGTGTCGCCAAAGGGCAACTGCTGTTTGAAGACAAAAAGAACCCTGGCGTGCGCTTCACTGCGCCTGCAAGTGGCGTCATCAGCGCGATACATCGCGGTGAACGTCGCGTGTTGCAGTCTGTGGTGATTGAAGTCGAGGGCGACGACGCCATCCGTTTTGCACGCAGAGAAGCCGCTGAACTGGCGACGCTAAAGCGCGAAGAAGTGCAGCAGCAGCTACTGGAATCCGGGTTATGGACCAGCCTGCGCACTCGTCCGTTCAGTAAAATTCCGGCACCCGAAAGCGTGCCCGCGGCGATTTTCGTCACCGCCATTGATACCAATCCTTTAGCTGCCGATCCGCAGCCCATCATCTTTCAATATCGCGAGGCGTTTAACGCCGGGTTAACGGTGTTGGCGCAACTGACGGACGGCAAAGTTCACGTTTGTCAGGCCAGCGGCGGCAAGCTTGGCGGCCATGCAGCCGGCCAGGTGACGTTTAATGAATTCGCCGGTCCGCATCCTGCGGGTTTACCGGGCACGCACATTCACTTTCTTGAGCCGGTCAGCTTGCACAAGCAGGTCTGGCATCTGAATTATCAGGACGTGATTGCCATCGGCAAACTGTTTACTGAAGGTGAACTGTGGGCTGAACGCATTATTTCCCTCGCCGGGCCACAGGTGAAAACCCCTCGTCTGGTGAAAACCCTGCTGGGCGCAAGCCTTGAGCAACTTACAACGGGCGAGCTGGCGGAAGGCGAGAACCGCGTGATTTCCGGCTCAGTGCTCAGCGGCACGCACGCTCAGGGGCCACATGCTTTCCTGGGGCGTTATCACCTGCAGGTGAGCGTGGTGAAAGAAGGGCGCGAAAAAGAGCTTTTTGGCTGGGTGATGCCAGGCAAAGAGAAGTTTTCCATCACGCGCACAACGTTGGGTCACTTCCTTAAAGCTAAGCTGTTCAGCTTCTCGACGGACACCAACGGCGGCGAGCGTGCGATGGTGCCGATTGGCAACTACGAACGCGTCATGCCGCTCGATATCCTGCCTACCATGCTGCTGCGTGACCTGCTGGCGGGTGACACCGACAGTGCACAGGCGCTGGGCTGTCTGGAACTGGACGAAGAAGATTTGGCGCTCTGCACCTACGTTTGCCCGGCGAAATACGAATATGGACCGGTGCTGCGTGAAGTATTAACCCGCATTGAGCAGGAAGGATAAGTGATGGGCTTGAAAAATCTGCTGGAAAAAATAGAGCCGCACTTCACTCACGGCGGCAAACTTGAAAAGTACTATCCGTTGTATGAAGCGGCAGCCACCATTTTTTATACGCCGGGTCTGGTAACAAAGGGCGCTTCTCACGTCCGTGATGCCATCGATCTCAAGCGTATGATGATTCTGGTGTGGCTGGCGGTGTTCCCGGCCATGTTCTGGGGCATGTATAACGTCGGTCTGCAAACCATTCCTGCCTTGCACAAACTCTATGGCGCGGAGCAATTACAACAGGTGATTGCCAGCCACTGGCACTACAGCGTGGCGCAATGGCTCGGGGTTAACTTTGGCCCGGATGCGGGCTGGCTGAGCATGATGGGATTAGGCGCAGTGTTCTTCCTGCCTATCTACATCACTGTGTTTGTCGTCGGCGGTTTCTGGGAAGTGCTGTTTGCCATCGTTCGCAAACATGAAATCAACGAAGGCTTCTTTGTTACCTCGATCCTGTTCGCGCTGATTGTGCCTCCGACCCTGCCTCTGTGGCAGGCGGCGCTGGGCATCAGTTTTGGCGTGGTGATCGGCAAAGAGATTTTTGGCGGCACTGGGCGTAACTTCCTCAACCCCGCACTGGCCGGGCGTGCGTTCCTGTTCTTTGCTTATCCGGCTCAAATCTCCGGTGATTTAGTGTGGACAGCCGCAGACGGTTTCTCTGGCGCAACTCCGCTTTCTCAGTGGGCGCACAATGGCGGCGAAGCGCTGATGAACGTGGCGACGGGGCAGCCTGTGACCTGGATGGATGCGTTCCTCGGTAACATTCCTGGCTCCATCGGTGAAGTGTCCACGCTGATGCTGCTGATTGGCGGGGCGATCATTATCTTCGGTCGTGTGGCGTCCTGGCGCATTGTGGCGGGCGTGATGATCGGCATGATTGCCCTCTCTACGCTGTTTAACCTGATTGGTTCAGCCACCAACCCGATGTTCGCCATGCCGTGGTACTGGCATCTGGTTCTGGGTGGGTTTGCTTTCGGCATGTTCTTTATGGCGACCGACCCGGTGTCGGCGTCGTTTACCGATAAAGGGAAATGGGCCTATGGCGTGTTGATCGGCGCAATGTGCGTGCTGATCCGCGTGGTGAACCCGGCATACCCGGAAGGGATGATGCTGGCGATTCTGTTCGCCAACCTGTTCGCACCGCTGTTCGATTACCTGGTGGTGCAGGCCAATATCAAGCGGAGGAAGTCGCGTGGCTGAAGTAAAAAGTAACGATAGCATCGGCAAAACGCTGCTGGTGGTGCTGGTGCTTTGTCTGGTCTGCTCGATAGTCGTGGCAGGCTCAGCGGTTGGCCTGAAATCACGCCAGCAAGAGCAGAAAGCACTCGATAAGCAACGAAACATTCTGTCGGTTGCCGGGCTGATGCAGCCAGAGATGAAGCAAGAAGAGGTTGCCTCTGTTTTCGCTGAGCGCATCACGCCACGTTTGCTGGATTTAAAAAGTGGTGATCTGCTGGATAAAGACCCTGAATCCTTTAACCAGGGGCTGGCGCTGAAAGATCCGGCGCAGAGCACCGTGCTTGAGGCAAATCAGGACCCGGCGGGTATCAAGCGTCGCAGCAACGTGGTGGAAATCTACCTCGTCAAAGATCAACAGCAGAAAATCCAGGAAGTGGTGCTGCCGATTTACGGCAATGGCCTGTGGTCGATGATGTATGCCTTTGTGGCACTCGATGTCGATGGCCGAACCCTGAAAGGCATCACCTATTACGATCAGGGCGAAACCCCGGGGCTGGGTGGCGAAGTTGAAAACCCGTCATGGCGTAAACAGTTCATCGGTAAAAAAATTCTCGATGATAACGGCATGCCAGCGCTGAAAGTTGTGAAGGGCGGTGCGCGTCAGGGTGACGAGTATGCAGTGGATGGCCTGTCTGGTGCGACACTGACATCAAACGGCGTGCAGCACAGCTTTGATTTCTGGATGGGGGAGCAAGGTTTTGGTCCCTTCCTGAAGCAGATTCGTGAAGGAGGCCTGAACAATGGCTGAACTCGGTGATATGAAAGAAGTAAAACGCGTCCTGACGGGGCCGCTCATTGCCAACAACCCGATTGCCTTACAGGTATTGGGCGTGTGTTCGGCGCTGGCGGTGACCACCAAACTGGAAACCGCGTTTGTGATGACCCTTGCTGTGACGCTGGTAACCGCGTTCTCCAGCATGTTCATCTCAATGATTCGCCACCACATTCCTAACAGCGTGCGCATTATCGTGCAGATGGCGATCATCGCCTCATTGGTTATCGTGGTCGATCAGCTGTTACGTGCCTTCGCTTATGAAACCTCAAAACAGCTGTCGGTCTTCGTCGGCCTGATCATCACCAACTGTATCGTGATGGGCCGTGCAGAAGCCTACGCCATGAAATCGCCGCCGCTGGCGAGCTTTATGGACGGCATCGGCAACGGATTGGGCTACGGCGCTATCCTTATGATTGTTGGCTTCCTGCGTGAGCTTATCGGCAGCGGCAAACTGTTTGGCATCACCGTGCTGCAAACGGTACAGAACGGTGGCTGGTATCAGCCGAACGGTCTGTTCCTGCTCGCGCCGAGTGCGTTTTTCATCATCGGTCTGTTGATTTGGGCGCTGCGTAGCTGGAAGCCTGAGCAGCAGGAGAAGGAGTAACCGATTATGGCTCATTACATCAGTCTTTTTGTCCGTGCGGTGTTTGTTGAAAACATGGCGCTGGCCTTCTTCCTCGGCATGTGTACGTTCCTTGCAGTGTCGAAGAAAGTGTCCACGGCCTTTGGTCTGGGCGTGGCGGTCACGGTGGTGCTGGGGATTTCCGTGCCGGTCAACAACCTTATCTACAATCTGGTGCTGCGCGACGGCGCGCTGGTTGAAGGGGTCGATCTCAGTTTCCTCAACTTCATCACCTTCATTGGGGTGATTGCGGCGCTGGTGCAAATTCTTGAAATGATCCTCGATAAGTATTTCCCGTCGCTCTATAACGCGCTGGGGATCTTCCTGCCGTTGATTGCCGTGAACTGCGCCATCTTTGGCGGGGTATCGTTCATGGTTCAGCGTGATTACAACTTCCCTGAGTCCATTGTTTACGGCTTTGGTTCCGGCATTGGCTGGATGCTGGCGATTGTCGCCATGGCAGGGATACGCGAGAAGATGAAATACGCCAACGTGCCCGCAGGACTGCGCGGCTTAGGGATCACCTTTATCACCACCGGACTGATGGCACTCGGCTTTATGTCATTCTCCGGCGTGCAGCTATAAGGGCGTAAATGATGGAAATTATTCTTGGCGTGGTGATGTTCACGCTGATTGTACTGGCGCTGTCGCTGCTTATCCTCGCGGCGCGCGCGAAGCTGGTGAACTCCGGCGATGTGGTTATTGAAATCAATAACGAAGCCGACAAGCAAATTCACACTCCGGCGGGCGACAAGTTACTGAATACGCTCTCCAGCAACGGGATTTTTGTCTCTTCCGCATGCGGCGGCGGTGGCTCCTGTGGCCAGTGCCGTGTGACGGTGAAAGAGGGCGGTGGCGACATCCTGCCGACCGAGCTTTCCCACATCACCAAGCGTGAAGCGAAAGAAGGCTGTCGTCTGGCTTGCCAGGTGGCGGTTCGTCAGAACATGAAAATCGAGCTGCCGGAAGAGATCTTCGGCGTGAAGAAGTGGGAGTGCGAGGTTATCTCCAACGATAACAAAGCGACCTTCATCAAAGAGCTGAAGCTCGCCATTCCGGAAGGCGAAAGCGTGCCGTTCCGCGCAGGCGGCTATATTCAGATTGAGTGTCCGTCACACAAAGTGGCGTATGCCGATTTTGACGTGCCGGACGAATACCGTGGCGACTGGGATAAATTCAACCTGTTCCGTTACGTATCGGAAGTGAACGAGCCGACGCTGCGTGCTTACTCAATGGCAAACTATCCGGATGAAAAGGGCATTATCATGCTCAACGTCCGTATCGCCACGCCGCCACCGTCTGCGCCAGAGGTGCCGCCGGGCATTATGTCGTCCTACATTTGGTCGCTGAAGGCGGGCGATAAAGTGACGATTTCCGGGCCGTTTGGTGAATTCTTTGCCAAAGAGACGGACGCGGAAATGGTGTTTATCGGCGGCGGTGCGGGCATGGCACCGATGCGTTCGCACATCTTCGATCAGCTCAAGCGTCTGGGCAGCAAGCGTAAAATCAGCTTCTGGTACGGCGCACGCTCACTGCGTGAAATGTTCTATGACGATGAGTTCGAACAGCTCGCACGTGAAAACCCGAACTTTACCTTCCATGTGGCACTCTCTGATCCGCAGCCGGAAGATAACTGGACAGGGCATACTGGCTTCATCCATAACGTGTTGTATGAAAATTACCTGAAAAATCATGCGGCACCGGAAGACTGCGAGTTCTATATGTGTGGGCCGCCAGTGATGAACGCCGCGGTCATCAAGATGCTGAAAGACCTGGGCGTTGAGGATGAAAACATCATGCTCGATGACTTCGGAGGCTGATGATGTTAACGGTTTTTCTGGCGACCTTTGCCGTGTTTGTACTGGTGATTTTAGGGATGTCGCTCGGCTATCTGGTGAAGCGTAAAAGCATTCAGGGCAGCTGCGGCGGGATTTCGTCACTGGGGCTGGAGAAAGTGTGCGATTGCCCGGAGCCGTGCGATGCGCGCAAAAAGCGCATGGCCCGCGAAGCACAGCGCCAGCAAAATCGCATCCTGTAGTTTCCCTCTCCCTAACCCTCTCCCAATGGGAAAGGGGACCGTTCGGTGCTCATTCTTCTCCCCTCGCCCTGTGGGAGAGGGGTTGGGGGAGAGGGCATCAGGCCGCACGAGGTAAACTGCAAAACCTTCTCATTGGAGAAGGTTTTTAGTTTTTTCTCCCCTCGCCCTGTGGGAGAGGGGCGGGGGAGAGGGCATCAGACCGCACTAAATCCTCCCACACTTCTCATTGCTCATTATTTTACTGTATACTTAACCAGTAATTATTGAGGGCTGAGTATGCGCAAAATTATCCATGTTGATATGGACTGCTTTTTTGCCGCGGTTGAAATGCGGGATAATCCAGCCCTGCGCGACATTCCTATCGCCATTGGTGGCAGCCGTGAGCGACGCGGGGTTATCAGCACCGCCAACTATCCGGCTCGTAAGTTTGGCGTTCGCAGCGCCATGCCAACCGCGATGGCCCTCAAACTTTGCCCTCATTTAACATTATTACCAGGCCGATTCGAGGCTTACAAAGAAGCGTCTAACCATATCCGCGAAATTTTCTCGCGCTACACTTCGCTGATCGAACCGCTCTCGCTGGATGAAGCCTATCTGGATGTGACCGACAGTCTGCACTGCCACGGCTCTGCAACGCTAATGGCGGAAGAGATTCGCCAGACTATTCACAAAGAGCTAAACCTCACTGCGTCTGCTGGGGTCGCCCCGGTGAAGTTTCTCGCCAAAATCGCCTCAGATCTCAATAAGCCCAACGGGCAATATGTCATTACGCCTGATGAAGTGCCTGTTTTCCTGAAAACGTTGGCGCTCGCGAAAATCCCCGGCGTAGGGAAAGTGTCAGCGGCCAAACTTGAAAGCATGGGGCTACGAACCTGTGAGGATGTGCAGCACGCAGACCTGGCGATGTTGCTCAAGCGCTTCGGTAAGTTTGGCCGTGTGTTGTGGGAACGCAGTAACGGTATCGACGAGCGTGATGTGAATAACGAACGTCTGCGTAAGTCGATAGGCGTGGAACGCACGCTGGCAGAGGATATCCACGAGTGGGAAGACTGCGAAGCCATTATAGTGAATCAGCTTTATCCCGAACTCGAACGAAGGCTGGCAAAAGTGAAGCCTGATTTGCTGATTGCGCGTCAGGGCGTAAAGCTCAAATTCAATGATTT
The DNA here is from genome assembly GCF_044900545.1 of Scandinavium sp. NPDC088450. Taxonomy (NCBI): domain Bacteria; kingdom Pseudomonadati; phylum Pseudomonadota; class Gammaproteobacteria; order Enterobacterales; family Enterobacteriaceae; genus Scandinavium; species Scandinavium sp. NPDC088450. The sequence continues at coordinate 43,090 of NZ_JBJDNI010000032.1, forward strand.
TCAGCAGACCACGCAAGAGCATGTCTGGCCGAAACTCAGCCAGGATGACCTGATTGCCACGGCGTATAAAACCTGGCAGGAGCGGCGAGGTGGGCGTGGTGTCAGGTTAGTAGGCGTTCACGTCACGCTGCTTGATCCGCAGCTTGAACGGCAGTTGGTGTTGGGGTTGTAAGAAATGCCTGGCGGCGCTTCGCTGGCACAGGCCTATGTTAACAACAAATGGCTTGCCCTTTTGGATCGTGCGACCAATGAATAAATAAGAAGAGCCTGGCGGCGCTTCGCTGGCACAGGCCTACGTTAACAACAAATAGCTTGCCCTTTTGGATCGTGCGACCAATAAACAAGACGTGCCTGGCGGCCAACATTAACAACAAATGGCTTGCCTTTGTAGGCCGGGCAAACGCAGTGCCGCCCGGCAATACCCGGCCCGCAACCAATAAAAAAGCCTCCTTTCGGAGGCTTCGTCATTCTGCAATCAGCAAATTTACTTCGCAGGAATCGCTTTCAGCAGTTCAGTCAGCAGCGTCCAGTACTGGCCAACGCTTTCGATATGAACCTGCTCATCCGGAGAGTGCGGGCCAGTGATGGTTGGGCCGATGGAAACCATGTCCATGTTCGGATACGGCTTCTTGAACAGGCCACATTCCAGACCGGCGTGGATAATCTGGATGTTCGGGGTTTTGTCGAACAGACGCTGATAGGTTTCGCGAACCAGGTGCATGACCGGGGAGTTGGCGTCTGGCTGCCAGCCCGGGTAGCCGCCTTTCGGTGCGGTCTGAGCGCCAGCCAGTTTACCCAGTGATTCGAGCATGCTCACCACGTAGTCTTTACCGCTGTCGATAAGGCTACGGATCAGGCAGATGATTTCCACGTTGTCGTCGTGCATGGTGACCACACCGACGTTCAGGGAAGTTTCCACTACGCCTTTCGCCACGTCGGAATTGCGGATCACGCCATTCGGGGTGGCATTCAGCAACTGGATGAAGCTGTCGCGAGATTGTGCCGTCAACGCCGCTTTATCGGCGGTCACGGATTCAAGCACCACGATCAGGTTCTTCTCTTTCGCTTCCAGCTCGTTTTTCAGGATAGCCTGATATTTTTCCGCCAGCGCTTTCAGGGTTTCTGCTTTAGCAGCAGGCACCGCAACGGTGGTGAACGCTTCACGAGGGATTGCGTTACGCAGAGTACCGCCGTTGAAATCAACCAGACGCAGGTCCAGTTCGGCAGCGTGGCCTGCCAGGAAGCGCGCCAGCAGTTTGTTGGCGTTGCCCAGGCCTAAGTGAATGTCGCCACCGGAGTGACCGCCTTTCAGGCCTTTCAGGGTCAGCTTGAAGCTTTCGAAGCCCGCAGGTACAGCTTCACGGCTCAGCGGCAGGGTGGTGATGAAATCGATACCGCCCGCACAACCCATGTAGATCTCACCTTCTTCTTCGGAGTCGGTGTTGATCAGGATATCGGCCTGCAGCCAGTTTGCTTGCAGACCAAATGCGCCGTCCATGCCGGCTTCTTCGGTCATGGTCAGCAGCACTTCCAGCGGACCGTGCTCAACGCTGTCGTCAGCCAGAACGGCCAAGGCAGAAGCCATGCCGATACCGTTATCTGCGCCCAGCGTGGTACCGCGTGCTTTTACCCACTCGCCATCGATGTACGGCTGAATCGGGTCTTTGGTGAAGTCATGAACGGTATCGTTGTTTTTCTGCGGAACCATGTCCAGGTGCGCCTGCATCACCACAGGTTTGCGGTTTTCCATCCCCGCAGTAGCCCCTTTACGAATCAAAATATTGCCGACCTGGTCGCGCTCAGCGTGCAGGCCTTTTTCCTTTGCCCAGCCCATGATGTGTTCGGCAAGCTGTTCTTCGTGGTAGGACGGGTGAGGAATGGAGCAAATTTTTGCAAAAATGTCCCACAGCGGCTGCGGGGACAGTTGAGACAGTTCAGACACGGTAAGTCTCCTTACGGCTCCTGCAAAAGTGGCTTGCAGGTAATGGGTTAGCGAGGGCAAACAGGCGTACTGCCTGACTTGCGAGATGCCGTTGAGAATACCACTTTCTGCCTGCTCTGGTAGTACATCGCGCGCAAAAACTCCCGGCCAGGCCGTGAAACACTGGTTTTTAGTGCGTCAGATCTCTATAATCTCGCGCAACCTGGAATCACCCCGAACATTTTTTAAGCCGTTTTACAGGCTGGGATACAATCACATGAGCGAAAAATACGTCGTTACCTGGGACATGTTGCAGATTCATGCACGCAAACTGGCCGCGCGCCTGATGCCGTCCGAACAGTGGAAAGGCATTATTGCCGTCAGCCGTGGAGGCCTGGTACCGGGCGCTCTGCTGGCACGCGAACTGGGTATTCGTCATGTGGACACCGTCTGCATTTCCAGCTACGACCACGACAACCAGCGCGAGCTGACCGTCCTCAAGCGTGCTGAAGGCGATGGTGAAGGCTTTATCGTTATCGACGATCTGGTTGATACCGGTGGCACCGCTGTTGCGATTCGTGAAATGTACCCGAAAGCACATTTCGTCACTATCTTCGCTAAACCTGCTGGTAAGCCGCTGGTTGACGATTACGTGATTGATATCCCGCAGGATACCTGGATTGAACAGCCGTGGGATATGGGCGTGGTGTTTGTGCCGCCTATCAGCGGTCGTTAATCAAAAGCACGCTTTCAACGCCCGCATTCGCGGGCGTTGTCCTTTTTAGCCTCAGGCGGGTTACAATAGAAGCCATGTCGTATTAATGGAGTCTATGCGATGCCAGAAGCCAACCTGAGCGAAGTCCTTTTCAAACCCCGCTTTAAGCACCCGGAAACTTCGACGCTGGTGCGTCGTTTCAACCGTGGCCCACAGCCGTCGGTGCAATCCGCGCTGGATGGTAAAAATGTGCCGCACTGGTATCGGATGGTGAACCGTCTGATGTGGATTTGGCGTGGCGTGTCGCCGCAAGAAATCCTCGACGTGCAGGCGCGCATTGTCATGAGCCAGGCAGAACGGACCGATGACGATCTCTACGACACGGTTGTGGGTTATCGTGGCGGCAATTGGATCTATGAATGGTCGAAGCAGGCGATGCTCTGGCAGCAAAAAGCCGGGCAGGAGCAAGATGACACCTTGAGCGGTCGCCATTGGCTGCATGCCTCGAATCTCTACAGCATCGCGGCGTACCCGCATCTTAAAGGTGACGAGCTGGCTGAACAGGCGCAGGCGCTGGCCAATCGTGCCTTTGAAGAAGCCGCCAACCGCCTGCCTGGCTCAATGCGTGAACTGGAATTCACCATTCCTGGTGGCGCGTCGGTGAGCGGCTTTTTACATATGCCACCCGGTGAAGGCCCTTTCCCGACCGTCCTGATGTGCGGTGGCCTGGATGCCCTGCAAAGCGACAACTACTCCCTGTTTGAGCGCTATCTTGCCCCGCTTGGCATCGCGATGCTGACGCTGGACATGCCTTCGATTGGTTTCTCTTCAAAATGGAAACTGACGCAGGATTCCAGCTTCCTGCACCAGCAGGTGCTCAAATCTTTGCCCAACATCCCGTGGGTGGATCACACGCGTGTGGCGGCGTTTGGTTTCCGTTTTGGTGCGAATGTCGCTGTGCGCCTGGCGTATCTGGAATCACCACGCCTGAAGGCCGTCGCCTGTCTTGGCCCGGTCGTTCACGGCTTGCTGTGTGACCCAACTCGTCAAGGCAATGTGCCGGAGATGTACCTTGACGTGCTGGCTTCACGGCTGGGCATGCATGATGCTTCCGACGAGGCGCTGCGGGTTGAACTCAACCGCTACTCGCTGAAAACGCAAGGGTTGCTGGGCCGTCGTTGCCCAACGCCGATGCTCTCGGGTTACTGGCAGAACGATCCGTTTAGTCCAGAAGAGGAATCCCGTTTAATCACTTCGTCATCTGCGGATGGCAAGTTGATGGAGATCCCGTTTAAGCCGGTATATCGTAATTTTGACAAGGCTTTGAAGGAAATTGCTGCGTGGATCAACCATAGATTAGGTTAATGGTTTGCTAAATTCTATTGATTTGGTAAAACAGTTGCATCACTAAAGGAGACTGCAATGACGTTACCGAGTGGACACCCGAAGAGTAAACTGATCAAAAAATTCACAGCCCTTGGCCCGTACATCCGGGAAGAGCAGTGTGAAGACAATCGCTTCTTTTTCGATTGCCTGGCAGTGTGCGTCAATGTCAAACCGGCACCGGAAAAGCGTGAGTTTTGGGGATGGTGGCTGGAAATGGAAGCGCAAGAAAAGCGTTTCACCTACAGCTATCAGTTTGGCTTATTCGACAAAGACGGCGTCTGGCAGCCGACGGTCATCAAAGACACTGAAGTGGCCGATCGTCTCGAACAGACCCTGCGTGGATTCCACGAACGCGCTCGTGACCTGCTGAAAACGTTCGACCTGGCGTTAGAGCCAGCGGATGACGTTGACCAGCCGGTAAGATTGTCTGCCTGAATAAATAAAAAACCCTCGCCAGCGAGGGTTTTTTTTCAACCTAAGAGAATCAGAACTGATAAACCAGACCCAGAGCAACCACGTCGTCGTTATTCAGGGCGAGTTTATTGTCATCGCTCAGCTGGTTGATTTTATAATCAACAAAGGCTGACATATTTTTGTTGAAATAGTAAGTCGCGGCTACGTCGATGTATTTCACCAGATCTGCATCGCCAACACCTTCAATATCCTTGCCTTTAGACTGGATATAACCGATGGACGGACGCAGACCAAAATCGAACTGATATTGTGCAACCACTTCGAAGGCCTGGTTTTTATTCGCGAAGCCACTGACTTTAGTATCCACACCGCTAATAGAAGCCGTACCGGAAATTGGGGTCATATTGCGGGTTTCAGCATAAATGGCAGCAACGTAAACGTTGTTAGCATCGTATTTGAAACCGGTGGTCCAGGCTTCTGCGTCAGTCCCTTTACCGAAGCTGCTGTCCTGCTGGGTCAGCGTACGGTTAGAGTTCGCGTAAGCGGCGCCCAGGGTGAAACCAGAGTCACCGAAATCATAACTCAGGGAAGTACCGAAGCCGTCGCCGTTTGCTTTAGAGGCGGCACGACCGTCGTTTTCGTTCTTGCCCTGGTACTGCAACGCCAGCTTCAGGCCGTCAACCAGGCCAAAGAAGTTGTTGTTGCGGTAGGTGGCCAGGCCATTACCACGGCCAGTCATGAAGTTGTCGGTTTTGACGAAGGAGTCATCACCAAACTCTGGGATCATATCGGTGTAAGCCGCCACGTTGTACAGAACGCCGTAGTTACGACCGTAGTCGAAAGAACCGAAATCCCCGGCTTTCAGGCCCGCAAAAGCCAGACGGGTTTTGGTGGTTGCCGGGTCACCTTCAATTTTGTTGGCCGCAACCTGATATTCCCACTGACCAAAACCAGTCAGTTGGTCATTAATTTGGGTCTGACCTTTAAAGCCCAGACGAATATAGGACTGATCGCCATCCACTGCATCGTTGTCGCTCATATAGTGTTCAGCTTTAACGCGACCGTACAGATCCAGCTTGTTGCCATCTTTATTATAAATTTCGGCGGCCTGTGCGACGGTGGAAGACATTACGCCCAGTACCATTAATGCCAGTGTGCTCTTTTTCATTTTCAACCCTGATTTATAAACGCGCTGTTATTTGGGAACTCGCCCGATGTAAAAAACAGGAAGGGTTGTAACCTTCAGAAATGAAAGTTTTATGACAAAGTAAGAATAATTTTAAAAAACTGTGATTAGCTATTTCTGTCATAAAAAAGTCATTTTCTGCCGCTACGCTTCCTGATCCCGCGCAACAAAGTAAGCCGCAACCCGTTGTGGGAGTTGGCAAGCGCCTTGAGTCCTGCTAAAACGTCCTTTTCCTCCTTATTGAATGGCAGAGAAACATGAGTGACAGTCAGACGCTGGTTATCAAACTGGGAACCAGTGTTTTAACCGGGGGTTCGCGCCGCCTTAATCGCGCCCATATTGTCGAGCTGGTGCGTCAGTGCGCCCAGTTGCATGCCGCAGGGCATCGCATTGTGATTGTGACCTCCGGGGCGATAGCCGCCGGACGTGAGCACCTTGGCTACCCGGAACTTCCTGCCACCATCGCTTCTAAGCAACTGCTGGCCGCCGTCGGCCAGAGCCGTCTGATTCAGCTCTGGGAACAGCTGTTCTCTATCTATGGCATTCACGTCGGGCAAATGCTGCTGACACGCGCCGACATGGAAGACAGAGAGCGCTTCCTTAATGCGCGAGACACCCTGCGAGCGCTGCTGGATAACCATATCGTTCCCGTTATTAACGAAAACGACGCGGTGGCGACGGCCGAAATTAAAGTCGGCGATAACGACAATCTGTCTGCGCTGGCGGCAATCCTTGCCGGTGCGGATAAATTGCTGCTGCTGACCGATCAGCAAGGCCTGTTCACAGCGGACCCGCGCAATAACCCACAAGCTGAGCTGATTCAGGATGTTCACGGCATTGATGATGCACTGCGTGCCATCGCCGGAGACAGCGTTTCAGGGTTAGGCACGGGCGGCATGGGCACCAAACTTCAGGCCGCTGACGTGGCTTGCCGCGCAGGCATCGACACCATTATTGCTGCTGGCAGCCGTCCAGGCGTGATTGGCGATGTGATGGAAGGCATTGCCGTCGGCACGCGCTTCCATGCTCAAACGTCACCGTTGGAGACCCGCAAGCGCTGGATCTTCGGCGCACCGCCTGCCGGTGAAATCACGGTGGATGAAGGCGCTGTGTCGGCAATTCTGGAAAGAGGGAGCTCATTGCTTCCTAAAGGAATTAAAAGCGTGACAGGTAACTTCTCCCGTGGTGAAGTAATCCGTATCCGCAACCTTGAGGGTCGCGACATCGCGCACGGCGTCTCCCGCTATAACAGCGACGCCTTGCGCCGCATTGCCGGACACCACTCACAGCAAATCGATGCCATTCTTGGCTACGAATATGGCCCGGTTGCCGTCCATCGCGACGATATGATCACCCGTTAAGGAGCTTTCAATGCTGGAACAAATGGGCATAGCTGCCAAAGCGGCCTCGTACAAACTGGCGCAGCTTTCCGCTCGCGAAAAAAATCAGGTTCTGGAAAAGATTGCTGATTATCTGGAAGCACAGACCGCCGATATCCTCTCCGCGAATGAGCAGGATCTTGCAGAAGCCCGTAGCAACGGCCTGAGCGAAGCGCTGCTGGATCGTCTGGCGTTAACACCTGCACGCCTGAAAAGCATTGCCGACGATGTTCGACAGGTGTGTAACCTCGCCGACCCGGTAGGGAAGGTGATGGATGGCGGCATGCTGGACAGCGGCCTGCGCATCGAACGTCGCCGCGTGCCGCTCGGCGTGGTCGGTGTTATCTATGAAGCCCGCCCGAATGTCACCGTGGATGTCGCCTCTTTATGCCTGAAAACCGGCAATGCGGCTATCCTGCGCGGCGGCAAAGAAACCTGGCGCACCAATGCCGCTACGGTGAAAGTGATTCAGCAGGCGCTGGAAGAATGCGGATTGCCAGCGGGAGCAGTACAGGCCATTGAAAGCCCGGACCGCGCGCTGGTAAGTGAAATGCTGCGCATGGACAAATACATCGACATGCTGATCCCACGCGGCGGCGCTGGGCTGCACAAGCTGTGCCGCGAGCAATCCACCATCCCGGTGATCACCGGTGGGATTGGCGTGTGCCATATCTATGTTGATGATTCTGCTGAGTTTGACCCAGCCCTGAAGATTATCGTCAACGCGAAAACCCAGCGTCCAAGCACCTGTAATACAGTCGAAACGCTGCTGGTGAACAAAGCGATTGCTGAAACTTTCCTGCCAGCGCTAAGCAAACAAATGGCAGAAAGCGGTGTGACGCTGCATGCCGATGCGAATGCTTTGGCCTTGCTGCAAAATGGCCCGGCGAAGGTGGAGGCGGTGAAAGCGGAAGAGTATGACGACGAATACCTGTCGTTGGATTTGAGCGTGAAGCTGGTGGACGACCTCGATGAGGCTATCGCTCACATTCGCGAGCATGGCACCCAGCATTCCGATGCGATCCTGACCCGTACGCTGCGCAACGCCAATCGTTTTATCAACGAAGTGGATTCATCAGCGGTCTACGTCAACGCTTCAACCCGTTTCACCGACGGTGCACAGTTTGGTCTCGGTGCTGAAGTGGCGGTCAGCACCCAAAAACTGCACGCCCGTGGCCCAATGGGCCTCGAAGCGCTGACCACCTACAAGTGGATCGGCTTCGGCGATGATACGATTCGTGCGTAACTGAAAACGGGTGATGCAAAAATAGCCGATTGATTCATAAGGCCATTGACGCATCACCCGCAGAGTTTTAAGCTTTTTCCCGTCCACACTATTCCGCAGAAAAGCCGATATAGCTCAGTTGGTAGAGCAGCGCATTCGTAATGCGAAGGTCGTAGGTTCGACTCCTATTATCGGCACCATTTCAAACTCTTCCCAAGTCTACCGAAATCAACTAAAAGCCCGTATACTGCGGTTTCTGGCCCGTATCTTATCTCCTGTTATCAACTGGACTCAACCTAAATCAAGTCGCAGTTGGGGGCATAAGTGGGGGCATTCTGTGTTCGGTCCAGGGAGATGCCCCCAATGAAACTTAATGCGAGACAGGTAGACGCTGCTAAACCCAGAGAGAAAGCCTATAAGCTGGCAGATGGTGCTGGTTTGTATCTTGAGGTTGTTCCCTCTGGTTCCAGATACTGGCGGATGAAGTATCGCTTCAATGGAAAAGAGAAGCGTATGGCTTTTGGTGTCTATCCAGCAGTGTCCCTTGCACAAGCGAGGGCACTACGTGATGAAGCCAAGAAAAAGCTGGCCGAGGGCATCGATCCGTCTTTCGCCAAGAAAGAAGAAAAGCTGGTTCGCGATGTGCAGCTCAACAACACGTTTCAGGCTGTGGCACTTGAATGGCACGGAACGAAGGTGAGTCGGTGGTCAGAAGGCTATGCCTCCGACATTATCGAAGCTTTCAATAAAGATATTTTCCCCTATATCGGCCAGCAGCCGGTGAATGAAATCAAACCGCTGGTTCTGCTGAATGTGCTGCGTCGAATGGAAAGCCGTGGCGCGACAGAGAAGGCCAAGAAGGTTCGCCAGCGTTGCAGTGAAGTCTTTCGTTACGCCATCGTTACCGGTCGTGCGGAATACAATCCTGCAGCGGATCTAACCAGCGCAATGTCAGGGCATGAATCGAAGCATTATCCCTTCCTTACTGTTGAGGAGTTACCAGACTTCTTTAAAGCTCTCGCAGGCTACACAGGAAGCCCGTTAGTTGTTCTTGCCGCTCGTCTGCTGATCCTTACGGGAGTTCGTACTGGCGAGCTCCGAGGTGCTTTCTGGAGTGAATTTGAACTTGAGAAAGCGGTGTGGGAAATCCCTGCAGAGCGTATGAAGATGAAACGGCCTCACCTTGTCCCCCTCTCTATCCAAGCGCTGGAAATCGTACAGCAGCTCAAAGTAATGTCCGGGCAATATCCGTTGGTGTTCCCAGGGCGCAATGATCCACGTAAAACGATGAGTGAAGCGAGTATTAATCAGGTATTCAAACGGATTGGGTATACGGGGAAGGTAACGGGGCATGGTTTCCGTCACACGATGAGTACGATTTTGCACGAGGAAGGGTTCAATACCGCATGGATTGAAACCCAGCTTGCGCATGTTGATAAGAATGCGATTCGTGGGACGTATAACCATGCGTTGTATCTGGAAGGGCGAAGGGAGATGATGCAGTGGTATGCGGATTACATTGGTAGTATTGGATTATCTGGACTCATAATTGCTTCTTTCAATACAACTGTTTAAGCGGAAAGAAAGGATCACAATCTTAAGTTTGGTACCTTCAAAATGGAGGTACTGACAGTGTTTTTTTGATATTAGCTCGCGTTAAGCTTTTGGAGAGATTATCTTCTTTATTGCAATACGTGAAGTTCCGTGTAGTACTAAAACAGGCTTGATGTAGTGAGGATGGTGTAACACAGTCTATCTATTTTATCCACTCATTCGGATTCCGATTTACATGAATCCGGATGTTTTTTGGGTAATGAATTTATTCCTGCAATATAGAAAATTTTTGATTTGAAAAGCTCTTTTCCTAGGGTAACTCCTGTAGAATACTTACGGCTTACCATCTGAGGAATTAAAAATGGACTTATTTACCGATGTGGTTTCATTAGATAAACAACACCCAATATATAAAATTATTAAAGAAGATGAATACTGGGCTGAGCGTGATGTTTTAAATGAATGGGCCCAAGGGTTAAAGGACAGAGATGGTAAATTCGTTAAAGAATTTCAGACGACCTTCGAACCATGCCTATGGGAACTATATATACATGCGTATATGAAAGAAATTGGGCATATTTGTGACTTCTCATTTGATGCTCCTGATTTTGTAATAGTTAGAGAGCACGAGTTTTGCATTGAAGCTACAATTGCATTACCTGCTATAGGACAACCACCTGCTCACAGCTTTGATAATAATACAAAATTGGGGGAGTTTAATGAATTCAACTCTCAAGCAGCGATCCGTATAACCAATAGTTTCATGGGGAAAGTAAATAAGCTAAGAGAGCGCTACTCAAAACTTGAGCAATGCAGGAATAAACCATTCGTTATAGCAATTGCTTCATTCGACAGACCTTTCTCTCATTTTTCTGCTAGCAGACCGATTCTTGCAGCGATGTATGGCCTGTATCATGATGAAGAAGCAACGATGGCATCAAACGCAGAACAGGTTATTTCTTATAATGTTGATACTGCTCTAAAGAATGGACGTACTGAGATTGATATGGGACTATTTTGCACTCCTGATTTTTCAGATGTCAGTGCAGTCATTTATAGTAGCTTGGCAACTTGGGGTAAATTAAGAGCGCTGGCTGATAACCCATCCGCTCCAACTGTTTTTCAGATATTCACCCCTAATCCAGACTCTATTTATCCAAATGTCCATACAGCACAAAAATGTGACTATAAAGAACACCTTTTGGATGGTTTGTATGTGCTTCATAATCCTTTTGCAAAGAACCCATTACCCCCCGAGGCGTTTGGACACCCTAGAATTGCTCAGTGCTATATGAGAGAAGACGGATATTTAGATTTTGAAGCGCCAGATGATTTTTTGTTGCTTAGATACTTAATTTCACTTAAGTACACCAAATAGTACATCTACAGCTAATCTGGTGTGCATGAGGTTTACAAAAATAATGTCGTCAGTTGGTTTTCATTCTCCTGTTCAATAGTTTGGCATCGGGTTTAATTTTGGTATGATGCTTTTATAGGTTAAGGTTCATGGAATGTTAATATTTGATAATTATGGTTTGTCTGAAATCAGGATAAAGATATGACTATTAGGAATGAAGATGTTCACCAATATAACTATATGATTGAAGAATTAAGTTTGCAAGATAACCTTGAGGATTGGTCAAAGTGTTCAGAGCTATCAATAGTTGATAAGGAATATAAAAAAATTATTTATAAACTAGCCATCAAATTATGGATTAAGCGCAAAATAGGCGATGGCACTTTGCTTTTACATCCAGACATACAAGAAGAATTAATTAGAAGAGATTTTGAACCACTGTCTCTACATAAAAAAATGATCTGGGCTAGTCAACTAGCATCTTATAATGGTCAGGATAGTCGAGAGTATTTTAAACGAATAAAAAGAAAGATAATTGCTAAGTATGGGGTTGTTTGGTGGGAAGATGTTTATAATAGAGTGAAACCCGCATATGCTACAAGGCAGCGGCTATTAAAACAGATTGACAATATAGGCGGTGCAACAGGTTATTTTGCCTCAAAAAGTAGTTTTCTTGGTGGTGTATTAATGGAAACTAGGATGGATATATTAAAAATGATTCCAAAAGAGTAATGTTTACATATTTGGGTTGGAAATGTGTACAAATCTCTATTGCTTAAAAGATATTTGACAATAGCGAATTGAATTATTTAATGATATTGGTTTTTTTTGCCGATTGAATGAAATACACCCAGGAGTGGTTATTTTTATTTTCAATGTTTCTCAATGTGTCTCTTGCTCCATAATAAATCCCAAATGGATTTGCAATTGAAGGGAATGGTAGGTTGCTTAATACTGCTTCCATAATGGATTTTGTGATGTTAGGTCTTATTTGTGAAGCTAAATCCCATAAGGCTTCATCTAAATCAGAATTAAGTTCTAAATCGATATTTTTGTCATTCTTCTCGATGGAGAAATATTTTTTTCTAAATGCTTTAATATATTTATCTTCTCTTAATTCTAAAACTTGCTCCCAGGTTAGTTCTTCAAAGTTTGGGATGATTAGGTCAGTTGCGAAAAGGTTTTGTATGTTGGATGTTTGTTGGGCTGAGTTAACCGCTGAGGCAACCACGGGGGCAAAGTTAATATGAAGGTTTTTATGGTTGTTTTTCAATAGGAAATTAAATCCAAGATCGGAGCTAATATCTCCCCAAACTATGCTTGCTGCCTTATATTCACTATTATGGTTATGAATTCCCATCTCTTTGTCTATGAGGGTTCGTCCCCATGAGAATTTAGATATGGTCTCACTTTGATGTTCTGAAACATAGTTCCTGGCTTCATTATTTAAGCTTTCTGGGTTTTCGAATAAATCCCATAAATCGATAAATAAATCTTGGAATTTTTTATTTTTGGAAAGATTTAGTTTCTTTTTTAAATCTTTTTCATCACTTGCAAAAGTTGATGTGTATTCAGTTAGACTTGCGAATAAGTTATTGTTTCCTATTGGGCATCCGTATCTATTGAATATTATTTTATCAAATAAAATAGCATATCTTTTATATATTCCTTGGATGGAAATGTTTGAGCGCTTAAAGTTTATAACATTAGAAAATGATGAGTAAACGTCCATTTCATGGTTTCCATATTGGTAAGTTTGATTGCCCAGGTTTCCCCACGACTATTGCCACGCTTTGCTGAGCTCTCGTAACTGCAACATAAAATGTTGCGGCGGCAGTACTTTCAAGATACTCGTTTTTCTGAATAAAAGTCTCAATTCCTGAGGTCGGAATTATTAGGATTCGTTCGAAAGTTGAACCTTTAGATGCTTTGAAATTAATAAAATCGAAATTATAGGCCTTACCGCTGCTTTTTGAGTTTCTCAAGCATTGTGGTTTAAATGTTTTGATGTAATCTTCAACATGCTCCTTCATTACAAGAAAAACCCCATCATGACATGTAACAGTGTGATTTTCAGATTTTGTTTTAGGAAAACCCCATTCAGGTGAAAAAATAGTATCGGCGTAATCAGATATTAAATGATGACATCTCCAGGTTGTAAAACGTTCAATTATCTTTATTATTCCTTTCTCTTCTCTTTCCAAAAACCAAGAAAGCATATTAGTATTTTGATATTTTTTATGCTTACTTCCTCTTGGATTGGTTGATAGAACAGCTTGCCGCATGTCTCCAACCATTTTCAAATTGATAGCTGTTGCTAACAAAGAATCTAATATGTCTAAATCGTAGCCGCTCAAATCCTGAACTTCATCAATAAGTATTTCATCATAAATAGACTCAAGTCTAAAAATTAATGCACCTTGGCTTGCATTAATCAGTTCTGCACTTAGTCGAGCTAGTTCACAAGCGTAAGCATGGTTGTTTTTATCTAAAAATCTGTTGATACCCTTTGCCATCATGTATGGCCTTCCATCAAAGTTAAATCCCAAAATTCTTTGTCCAGGGAATTTATAGGGGAGGAACGGTTTGGCAAAATGTCGGATTAAAAAAGTGTACCACCCAAGCACTTCAATATGTAAGCTGTTTCCTGCACAATGAGATAACCGATTGCGAATTTCATTTTGGTTGAATTGAGTAAATGTTAAAACTAATACTCTTTTTTGACCATCTATTCTCGCACAATGATCAATGATTCCTTGTGTTTTTCTTGAACCTGCTACAGCCAAGATTAACTCATTGTTCATAAATAAACCTTATCGCATCGCTCATGTATTTAGGTGGTGTGAGTGCCTTTTTTGAGACCGAAATTCTCAAGGCCCCTTCTGTTTTTTCTCTGCTCATCCATGTTAAAAGATCTGCTCTATCTTCTATGTTTAATACTTCACGAAGTAACTTTTCACCATTGTGGTGAATTAGTTGTGGCTCTAATGTTGTCCCTGTAACTACACTTCCAATAAATAGCTCTCTTCTGTTTTTTTTCAGCCATCCTTGAACTGGGAGCGCAAGATCTTCTGGTGAAATTCCATCGTTATCTCGGAGAGAGGCAACAGGCCTATCGAGAGCGGCACATAACTCCAAACATTTTGCTAGTGATAGTCCCCTCATGCTTATAACATCAATACCGACCTCCATAGGGCGCAGCTGGTATGTATCTTTGAAAAAACGTTCGAAAATTATTTCGTCAGATGGGCCTTCGACCAATACCACTTTTTTTGCCAAGACCATTCTGAGTGTGTCGTAACCAGGCAGTTTCTGGAAATAAGAAACAGTATCTGGAGATAGGCCATTGATTCTGCTTACAGATTCATTGCCAATTAAAATTAACGAATCTAGTCCGAGTCTATTCAATACGAAAGTACTATGCGTTGTAATGAACAATTGCTGACTAGTACTGGATAACTTTTCGATTCGAGAAAGTAGTGTTGATAAACTGGTATGTGAAAGATGGTTCTCTGGTTCTTCTATCATCACAAATTTTGTCTTTTCAGCGTGACGTCCCATAGACAGAGAAATTTTGATGGCAGCTTGTTGACCTTGCCCAGACATAGAAAAAGGGACCTCATTGACATGAGGGGATACAACGCCTTCCCAAGAGGTTCGACTACTTTGATCCATATCTAAAATGATGGTTTTATCATGTAATGAGGCATTTAATTTACTTATTCTTTCATTGATATCACCAAGTACACCTCCGGCCATAGATGCTTTAACTTGTCTGTATGATAAGGATATTTTTGCCCTTTCTATTGGAGCAAGATGATCATTAATTATTTGCCTTAAATGATAGTCGATTGATGTGGAGGACCTAACAGTTTTAGAATCTATGATGGCAGTTGTTAATTGCCGAGGCCTATTGAGAAGTTTCTCATCAGCAAAAGAACGCCATTCTATACGGTAGAATTCTACAGGTAATATTTTAGTAGGGCTTATAAGCCATTGTTCTATCTCCTCATTATATTCACTATTGGGCAGTACATGGAATAATACACCAGGGCATGCATTTGTTGGATGGTCGCTATTAATAGCTCCACATAGATTTTGTAATTCTGGCGTATTATCAAAAAAGAGCTCAATTTTAATATCAGGTAGACTAATGTTTTCACCTCTTTGTCTTCTTTCAACAAAATCAGCGACTAGCTCTGTATTAAACCAATACGGATTTAATTCATCATTAGCTCCTTTTCCGTTGATTCTGCCTGTTAGCGCTAAGGCTATTGCTTCCATTAGGGTTGATTTTCCAACCTCATTCCCCCCAACTATCAGGTTGAGCTTTGGATTTGGCTCTAAAATCAATTGCTTGTAGATTCTGTAACCTGAGATTTTAATCTTTTTTATCACATTCTATTCCTTGGCGCATAAGCCAGCTAAATCAACAATGAAGTGTGTATTCTAGGAACTGTATAACACTTTAATTCACTAGATTTTAGTGTGTTAGCCGTAATTATTGATCGTTAGCAAAAAAATCCTTCTAAATAACACATATGTTTTTTCGAATGTGAATATTGATTTTGGTCCTTATGGGAGTATCCTAACTTCAATAGGACAGGAGGCCAGATGTCACTAACATCCTTACAACTCTTCAAAAACCTCTCCGATGAAACCCGTCTAGGGATCGTACTGCTGCTCAGAGAGATGGGAGAGCTGTGTGTGTGCGACCTTTGCACTGCGCTAGAACAGTCACAGCCCAAGATCTCCCGCCACCTTGCAATGCTTCGGGAGAGTGGCCTATTGCTGGATCGCAAGCAGGGGAAATGGGTTCACTACCGCTTATCCCCGCATATTCCTTCCTGGGCTGCTCAGGTGATTGAGCAGGCCTGGTTAAGCCAACAGGACGACGTTCAGGCTATCGCCCGTAAGCTGGCATCGGCCAACTGCTCTGGCAGCGGTAAGGCTGTCTGTATCTAAAAAATTTGCCTGTACATATATGTTTTTACGAATGTGAGGTGTTAAAGATGAAAACGTTAACGGTGTTTGATCCGGCAATGTGCTGCAGTACCGGCGTATGTGGCTCAGATGTCGATCAGGTTCTGGTCGATTTTTCTGCTGATGTTCAATGGCTGAAAGGGCGTGGGGTCCAGATCGAACGTTACAACCTCGCGCAACAGCCGATGAGCTTCGTTGAGAACGAAAAAGCGAAAGCATTCCTTGAAGCTTCTGGAGCTGAAGGGCTTCCGCTGCTGTTACTGGATGGTGAAACGGTGATGGCCGGGCGATACCCGAAACGCGCTGAACTGGCTCGCTGGTTTGGTATACCGCTGGAAAAGGTGGGTTTAGCTTCCACCAGTTGCTGTGGTGGTAAAACTTCCTGTTGTTGAGTATGTCAGGAGGACATATGAAATTCTTACAGAATATCCCGTCTTACCTGTTTTTCACCGGTAAGGGAGGTGTAGGCAAAACTTCGATTTCCTGCGCAACGGCTATACATCTGGCTGAACTGGGAAAGCGTGTTCTGCTTGTCAGTACCGACCCGGCTTCTAACGTCGGTCAGGTATTCGATCAGACTATCGGTAACACTATCCAGCCCGTGACTGCTGTTCCTGGTCTTTCGGCTCTGGAGATTGACCCGCAGGACGCCGCCCAGCAATATCGAGCCAGAATCGTTGACCCTATTAAAGGTCTTTTGCCTGATGACGTTGTCAACAGCATCAGTGAACAGCTTTCAGGAGCTTGTACGACAGAGATTGCTGCGTTCGACGAGTTTACTGGCTTACTGACCGACGCTTCTCTGCTGACCCGCTTCGATCACATCATTTTTGATACAGCGCCGACGGGCCACACGATTCGCCTTCTTCAGCTTCCCGGAGCCTGGAGCAGCTTCATCGAAAGTAATCCGGATGGTGCTTCCTGTCTTGGGCCGATGGCGGGGCTGGAAAAGCAACGCGAGCAATATGCTCATGCGGTTGAGGCATTATCCGATCCTGAACGAACTCGCCTTGTGCTGGTCGCGCGATTGCAAAAATCAACACTGCAGGAAGTAGCCCGTACTCATGACGAATTATCAGCTATTGGCCTTAAAAATCAGTATCTCGTCATTAATGGTGTCCTGCCTGCGAGCGAAGCAGAACGTGATGCACTGGCCGCTGCGATATGGCAACGAGAGCAAGAGGCGCTGGCAAATCTTCCTTCCGGGTTATCTGCATTGCCGACAGACAGCTTATACCTACAGCCGCTGAACATGGTTGGTGTGTCCGCATTGAAAGGCCTGCTCAACGAACACGCTGAGATATCATCGCTTCCTGAACAAAGCGCACAGAACAAGCCAGAGAATATGTCGTTGTCTGTCCTGGTTGATGATATCGCCCGCAGTGAACACGGTTTGATTATGCTGATGGGCAAAGGTGGCGTAGGTAAAACCACGATGGCTGCTGCCATCGCTGTCAGACTGGCGGATATGGGATTTGATGTCCATCTCACCACCTCAGATCCTGCTGCACACCTGAGTACAACGCTCAATGGCAGCCTCAAAAATCTGCAGGTCAGCCGAATCAACCCTCACGATGAAACTGAACGCTATCGTCAGCATGTTCTTGAGACGAAAGGCAGGGATCTGGATGAGGCAGGGAAACGGCTGCTCGAGGAGGATTTACGTTCTCCTTGTACAGAAGAGATTGCGGTGTTCCAGGCGTTTTCACGCGTAATCCGTGAAGCAGGCAAACGGTTTGTGGTCATGGATACGGCACCTACCGGTCATACGCTATTACTGCTTGATGCTACCGGGGCTTATCACCGTGAGATTGCCAGGAAGATGGGGGATAAAGGTCATTTTACCACTCCGATGATGCAGCTTCAGGACCCGGAACGTACCAAAGTCCTGCTGGTCACTCTGCCTGAAACCACACCTGTACTGGAAGCAGCAAACCTGCAGTCCGATCTTGAGCGTGCGGGGATTCATCCCTGGGGCTGGATTATCAATAACAGCCTTTCGATTGCACAGACGCATTCACCACTACTTTGCCAGCGCGCCCGACAAGAGCTTCCTCAAATCGAGGCTGTGAAGAACCAGCATGCAAGCCGCATTGCGTTAGTACCGGTAATGGCTGCAGAACCCACTGGCATCGAGAAACTCAGAGAGCTGGCCGTTTAATTTTTTTGTATATACAGGGCGGCAGAGCCGTCCTGTCTGGAGGATTTATGTTACTGGCAGGCGCTATTTTTGTCCTGACCATCGTTTTGGTTATCTGGCAACCGAAGGGATTAGGGATCGGCTGGAGTGCGACACTGGGCGCAGTACTGGCGTTGATCTCTGGCGTAGTCCATTTTGGTGATATCCCTGTAGTGTGGAATATTGTCTGGAATGCGACGGCGACCTTTATTGCCGTGATTATTATCAGCCTTCTGCTCGATGAATCGGGTTTTTTCGAATGGGCGGCGCTGCACGTTTCACGTTGGGGTAACGGTCGCGGGCGTTTGCTGTTTACCTATATCGTCTTGCTTGGTGCAGCGGTGGCGGCGCTGTTTGCCAACGATGGTGCGGCATTGATTCTGACTCCAATTGTCATCGCCATGCTGCTTGCATTAGGTTTCAGTAAAGGTACTACGCTGGCATTTGTCATGGCCGCCGGGTTTATTGCCGATACGGCCAGTCTGCCGCTTATCGTGTCCAACCTGGTTAACATCGTTTCTGCAGACTTCTTTGGGCTGGGTTTCACTGAGTATGCGTCGGTAATGGTGCCGGTGGATATCGCAGCCATTATCGCCACGCTGGTGATGCTGCATCTGTTCTTCCGCAAAGATATTCCGCCGACTTACGACCTGGCTCTCCTGAAAGCACCGGCAAAAGCGATTAAAGATCTGGCAACCTTCAGAACCGGCTGGATAGTGTTGATCCTTCTTCTGGTTGGCTTTTTCGTTCTTGAGCCGTTGGGTATCTCGGTCAGCGCGATTGCTGCTGTAGGGGCTGTCATTCTGTTTGCGGTGGCGAAGCGAGGCCATGCCATTAACACTGGCAAAGTGCTTCGCGGTGCGCCATGGCAGATAGTCATATTCTCTCTGGGAATGTATCTGGTGGTCTATGGTCTGCGTAATGCCGGACTAACAGAATACCTCTCCGGTGTGTTGAACGTGCTGGCAGATAAAGGACTTTGGGCCGCGACGTTTGGTACCGGGTTCCTGACGGCTTTCCTGTCTTCCATCATGAACAATATGCCTACCGTGCTGGTTGGCGCTCTCTCTATTGATGGCAGCACCGCAACAGGCGTTATCAAAGAGGCGATGATTTATGCCAACGTGATTGGCTGCGATCTGGGACCGAAAATTACACCTATTGGTAGCCTGGCAACGCTGCTCTGGCTGCATGTCCTTTCACAGAAGAACATGACCATCACCTGGGGATACTATTTCCGCACCGGGATCGTCAT
>NZ_JBJDNI010000033.1:0-48731 GCF_044900545.1 Scandinavium sp. NPDC088450
TCTCTTCTGTTTTGTTAGCGCAACCAGTAGATCACACTTCATCGTGCTTTTCACTTTTGTGGGGATACCTCAGCCCACAGGGAGAGGGAGCAAACCGTAAAGGCCTTCTCTAAAGAAGGCCTTGTTGTTTATTACGCATCAATAAACACAATCTTCAGCACAAACAGCAGCGCTACAACAATCACGCAAGGGCTGAGATCGCGGAAACGACCGGTACCGATTTTCATCACGCAGTAAGAGATGAAGCCCAGCGCGATACCTTCGGTGATAGAGAAGCTGAACGGCATCATCACCGCGGTGATAAAGGCAGGTACTGCTTCTGTCAGGTCATCCCACTTCACGCGAGACAGGCTGGACGTCATCAGCACGCCAACGTAGATAAGCGCGCCAGCAGCGGCATACGGAGGCACCATGCCCGCCAGCGGCGACAGGAAAATCACCAGCAGGAACAGAATACCGACAACCACTGCCGTCAGGCCGGTACGGCCACCAACGGACACACCGGAAGAGGATTCGATGTACGCAGTAACGGAAGACGTACCGATGAAAGAACCGGCTACGGAAGAGATACTGTCGACATACAGTGCCTGCTTCATGCGCGGGAACTTGCCTTTCTCGTCGGTCAGGCCTGCTTTATCCGTTACGCCAATCAGGGTGCCGGAAGAGTCAAACAAGTTGACCAGCATGAAGGAGAAAATCACCCCTGCCAGGCCCAGATTGAAGGAACCCGCCAGATCAACATGACCAATGATGGAGGTGACATCCGGCGGCGTAGACACGATACCGGAATAGTGAACATCGCCCAGCATCCAGCCCAGCAGTGTGGTTACCACAATAGACACCAGCACCGCAGCGTGAATATTGCGAGAAGCCAGAATCGCAATGATAAAGAAGCCCAGCACACCCAGCAGCACGCTGTGGGAGGTCAGGTTACCGATAGCCACCAGCGTCTCTTTGTTGGCAACAATCACCCCGGCATTCTTCAGGCCCATCATGCCGATGAACAGCCCAATACCGCTGGTGATGCCGACGCGCAGGCTGACCGGAATGTTGGCAATCATCCAGTAACGCACACGGAAAATGGTCAGCAGCAGCAGACCCACGGCGCCCCAGAAAATCGCGCCCATGCCCACTTGCCATGGCAGACCCATCGCTTGCACAACCACGAACGCGAAGAAGGCGTTGAGGCCCATCGCAGGGGCCAGAGCAACCGGCAGGTTAGCAAACAGACCCATCATGATGCTGCCAAGAGCGGCAATCAGACAGGTGGTGACGAAGACGGCGCTGGTATCCATGCCAGCCACGCCCAGAATTTGCGGGTTCACAAAAACGATGTAAACCATCGTCAGGAAGGTGGTAAAACCGGCGATAACCTCGGTGCGTGCCGAAGTTCCATGCTCACGCAGTTTAAACACGCGCTCAAGCAGACCCTGACCCGACGTCTGGGTTGATTGTTGTTGGCTCATCTTCTGGTTCCAAACAAAGGAGGGGAAAATTCGTCGCTATCCTATACCAAAATGCGACAATAGGCAGGTGTAAGACACACTTTTTTTCATTGATTTTGCTTATACGGCAACGATTGCGTCGGGCAAAAATGATTACGTAAACGTTAAACTTGTTATGACAGGAAACGGCATGTCCAGTATTGAGGCGATTTTTTTCGACTGCGATGGCACCCTGGTCGACAGTGAAGTGATTTGTTCCCGGGCCTATGTTCACATGTTCCAGGAATTTGGCATCACCCTTGAGCTTGAGGAGATTTTCAAGCGCTTCAAAGGCGTGAAGCTGTACGAGATTATCGACACCATCAATGTGGAGTACGGTGTTGATTTGCCGAAAGAGAAGCTTGAGCCGGTCTATCGCGCAGAAGTGGCTCGTTTGTTTGATACCGAACTGGAAGTGATTGCAGGCGCGAATGCCCTGCTGGACTCAGTTACCGTACCGATGTGCGTGGTCTCAAACGGCCCGGTCAGTAAGATGCAGCATTCGCTCGGTAAAACCGGCATGTTGCACCACTTCCCGGAAAAGCTGTTCAGTGGCTACGATATCCAGCGCTGGAAACCCGATCCGGCACTGATGTATCACGCCGCAAAAGCGATGAATGTCGCCCCGGAAAACTGCGTGCTGGTGGATGATTCCAACGCTGGAGCCATGTCCGGCGTGGCGGCGGGAATGGAAGTCTTTTACTTCTGTGCCGATCCGCACAACCAGCCGATCGACCACCCAAAAGTGACAACCTTTACGTCATTGGATGAACTTCCAGCGCTGTGGAAAGCTCGCGGCTGGCAGGTCACACAATAACAAAACAGCCCGGTATTCAGCCGGGCTTTGTCACTTATACGATGGTGTAACCGCCATCAATTACCAGGTTTTCACCGGTAATCATCGCGGCCTTATCGCTGGCCAGATAAGCCACTGCCGCCGCAATTTCATCCGGCATAGCAAAGCGCCCGGCTGGAATTTTGGCTTTCATGTCAGTGGCCCTTTCCCCTTGCCAGTAGCGTTTACCCAACTCGGTTTCCACCACGGTCGGCGAAATGGTATTCACGGTGATGCCATGTTTTCCCCATTCTGCGGCCATCACTTTCGACGCAATCACCAGACCGGCTTTACTGGTGCAATACGCTGCATGGTTTTCCAGGGCAATCACGCTGGCCTGTGATGCGATGCTGATAATACGGCCACTGCCCTGAGCAATCATGTAGTGCCCTGCGGCCTGTGCCAGGAAGTACGGGGCGGTAAGATTGACCAGCAGTGTCGCATCCCAGCTTTCTTTCTTCACCTCTGAGGCCGCTTCCAGAATGCCAATCCCGGCGTTATTCACCAGCACATCGATGCGCCCGAAGCGATCCACAACCTGTTTGACTAACGACGGGATCGCATCGATATCAGCGAGATCGGCCGAAATACCGAACGTTTCCCCGGCCATCGCTTTTGCCTGCTCTACCACCTGCGGGTTTTTATCGACCATCACCACGGTTGCGCCGAATTCACGCATCAGTTCGGTAATGGCGAGCCCAATGCCTGCCGACGCACCCGTCACCATGACCACTTTCCCGTTAATGCCAAAGAATTCATTCATGTTCATTTTTCGTCCTTAAGAGAGCGTGCAGTGAGTTGAGGGTTACGAATAAACCAGGTGAGAACACCGCCGAGAAAATAAAGAGCGGAGTAACAAATCACCACGGTTTTGATGTCAAAAGAAGCGCTAAACAGCAGGGTCGCAATGGCTGGGCCGATGAAGTTGCCGATACCTCCGCCCAGGTTTTGCACGGAGATTGCCGCCCCTTTGTGGTCGGGTGCGAGCATCGGGAAAATGGCCCCCATCGGCACAAATGAGGTGATTGTAAAAGCCAGCAGCAAGGCAAAAAAGATAGCCATTCCCAGATTGGCCGGGAAATAGAGCGGCATAAAATAAAACAGCAGTGTGGTCACCGTACAGCCGAAGAACCCGACCCAGCGCATCTGGAATAGCCAGCCAATCCTGTCGCCAATAATGCCCCACAACACGTTAGTGACGGGCTGCACGAGGAAGAAGATTCCCCAGATTCGCATCCACTGTTCTGAGGTAAACCCCACCCCTGCCGAGGTGTAATGCAGCGGCATGAAAATTGGGAAACCAAACAACGCCAGGTTACAAAGAATACGAATGACTAACGCCAGGAACATGCTTCGGTCCTGAAAAATAAGCGTGACGCCACGGCTAATTTCCAGCAGCTTTTCGGCCATCGGAATGGCTGATTTATTTTTCGAAGGCAATTCTTTAAGCGTAAATAACGCCACAAGCCCACCAACAATAACCCACGCGAGCGACATCCAGAGTGTGGCAATAAATCCCATCAGCGGAATGGTGACGCTGGGTAAAAAGGAAGCCACAATCCCGTAGCCAATCGTGAACATCGACCAGATCCAGCCGGTGGCAGAAGCCAGACGATGCGAAGGGGTGCGCTGCACCACCAGCACATAAAACGCATAAAAGAACAGCGGATAAGCAAAACCACGCAGTGCGTAGAAAACGAGAATAAGCGGATAGTTTTTAGCCGCGAGGCCAAAGTGGATAAACAACACGTGGAAAACAGCCCACCAGACCACGCCCAATGCCATAATCTTCTTAGGACCGTAAATTTCACTGATCCCACCGGACAGCCAGCTAGCGATCGCCGCGGTGACGGCGTACACCGTGAAAATCATGGCGCTTTGAGAAACATCAAAACCGATATCAATGATGTATTTAGAGAGGAAAGCTAACTCGACACCATCACCTGTCATAAAAATGGCGATGGCAATATAACCCCAGAAAAGTTTAACCGGCATCCCAAAAACAACCTTTGAGAGCTCGGACGACGACTCCGTGACGATGGATGATTGTATTGTCATTTCCGTTGATTCCTGATCGTAAGAACGACTGAGAAGGAGTAACGCAAATGCAGTATAAAAAACAGACAGCGTAAAACCTTTAATTTACTGCCAATGAAGCGTAAAACCTGGCAGCTATAAAGTATTACTTAAGGGAGTGTTCACAGATTGACGATTTTCACTTTGTTACCTGTGACTTTTATAATTCACCTAACAAATAAAAAAATATAATTTAGATATAAAATGTATATTATCAAGCAGGCCAATACAATTGGCCTGCCTGCCTTCTTTTATTTAAATATCTTCTGCACAAAGCTGGCATAGGCTGGACGCCAGACATCCATTTCGTGATTAAGCCCCGGATATTCAACGTAATCAAACCGGATGTGTTTTTGCTCCAACTCAGCTTTCAGACCAGCAATATCTTTGCCAGTCACCTCATCCTTTTCGCCCACCACTACGGTGAAATTACGAAGCTGCTGGTTGATGGCCTGCGGATTGTTAAACTGTGCCGCCACCCCGTTATCCTGAACCGTGGTGGTCGTTACACCACTAAAGGTGGCTAACCAGCCGAAGCTCTCAAGATGATTCATCCCTGAAACCAGCGCCTGATAGCCGCCCTGTGACAGACCCGCTAACGCCCGCCCATCAGCATCTTTTCGCACAGTAAATTTTTTATTGATCAAAGGGATAATGTCATTCATCAATTCCCGATCCACCGCTTTAGCATTCAGCGCATAAAACGCTTTTCGACGGTCTTTCGGCACAAAATTTTCGGGGATTGCTTCCGGAATATCGGCCTCGGTATCAGGCACGACGACCAGCATCGGTTTGATTTTTCCTTCAGCCAGTAAGTTGTCCATTACTTGAGGGATACGCCCTTGATCGATAGCAGAGCGCCCGGTATCACCAAAGCCATGATAGAAATAGAGCACCGGCAAGGCTTCAGATTTCGAGGTATATCCCGGCGGTGTCCAGACGAATATCTGACGTTCAGAGGCCAATGCTTTTGAGTGGTACGTGAGGGTAATCAAATCACCATGAGGCACGGCGCGGGTATCAAGAATGCTTCCCGGCACCAGAACCATACTGGTGTTCACCTGGCGCTGCGGCTTGGTCATCGCCGTGCCGGTATCAATACTCCGCACGCCATCGACATTAAAATAGTATTCATAGAGATTGGGCTTCAAGACCGGACCACGCCAGCTCCAGACTCCAGATGCGTCTTTGGTCATTGTGTGAACGGCTTCAGGCACAGGAATGGAGCCCGTCACGACCGAAACGTTTTTGGCCTCGGGCGCAAAGAAACGGTAAGTCACGCTATTGTCTTCATTCACCCGTGAAACATACTGGCTCACAGGCACGGAGGGATCGGGGCTGGCGGGTAATGCCGCCGCCAACGCATTTTGCCCCATAAAAACACTGGCTATAAACAGAGACAGGTAAGCAGTTTTACGATTCATCGTTAAGTCCTTTTTAAAATTATCAGTGGGTTACCACCAGATCTCAGCTTGCGCACCAATCGCAAACTGATCGTCTTTTTCATCTTCAAAGGCAAACTGATCTAATTCATTTTCCAGCGCTTTAATGTAGGTGGCATAGAATCGAATTTCCGGGCGCGACGTCAACATACTGGTATTGACTTTAAAGGTGTGGAATAACGTCGTTTTAAATCCGGATTCGTTGTATTTATCCCCCTTCACATCTTTATTTTGTTGGGTAAAGTAGCCCAGTTCGACGCCCGTCTGGTTGTATTTATCCCAGATATAGGCCGGACGAACCACTGCACGAATAGATTCAAAGTCTGAATGCGAACCGGTTTCATAGCTGTAAATGTCGTTCCCAAAGGAATAAACCAGCGCGTTCGCCACGATAAAGTGGTCCCCAACATACGCTTCCCCCTGAGAGGTTAAGCGTACAGCCTTGCCATCAGTATGATCGCCATAATAACGCCCATTAAATGTCGTGAATGGGCTGGCACCGGCATATCGGCCAAAGTTACTGGCAATCGAGTTGTTGGCCATCAGGAAGGAAAACTCGTTGAATCCGCCCGCATCAAATTTCTGCGTCAGCGCGGTACCCACCATCCAGGTATCTTTCCATTGATAATAACCATTGTTATCCTGGTTATATTTTTCAGATGAACTTTCATTACCGGCGACATAACGCCCGGAGACCATCAGCGACGCGTTATCCCACAATGGGATATCTTTGTAGCGAACATCAAGGGTGTTGGTATTAATTTGCTGTTTGTTTTCCAGACTGCGGTCGTAGTCATCGATGTCTTCCCGCACCAGGGCGATATCAATTTTACCCGGCCCCACTTTCCAGTTTTCGATGCCCACGCCCGCCGCGGCATCGGTACGCTGCGTTTTCCAGTCCAGCATCTGGATTTCAATTTTTGGTGCACCATGTTTACCAACCCAGAAATCTGCATCGGGTGCGAAAGGTAAGAATCCCTTCGTGGTGACATAGAGATCAGAGAACTGCATGTAGTTCTCGTTATTCGCATTATCGCCAAACCACCCCGTGGAATACTGCTGCCCAACGTTACCATCCAGCATGACGACAGCATCAACACGTTTTTCGCCATCGTCATACACACGTTGTTTGAACTGTAAATCGAACCAGCCCGAATACTCATTCCCCATACGGCCAAGCGAACCGATGGCCCAGGATTTGGGCGCTCCATGAGAGGCTGTTCCCCAACCTGAGCGATAATAGCCGCTGTAGCTAAAGCCGATTTCATCTTTGATAAACTTGCTGATATCTTTCAGGGTCATTGAGGAATAGACCGCTTCATTACCGTTAGCACTTTTTTCTGTATTCTTTACGACAAGCGCTTCTGGTTTCTGTGAGGCTTTTGGTTGGCTGGCAGCCTCCATTGCGTTGGTTTTCGTTGAAACTTGTGCTGACGCATCGTGAACCCAGAGCGACCTTCTTTTACTCTCTTCTTCTTTATATTTTTTAAGTTCCAGTTGAGTTTGCCTGAGTTCTTTTTCCAGCAATTCAAATCGCTGCTCCACCGTCATGGGCTCAGCATTCACAGAAAAAGAAAACGGCACCATCAAAAACAGGGCAGAGGTTATGATATTTTTTCTGAACATAATATCCCTATAGCATTTAAAAGATAAAGGAAATCCGACCGCATAAATCAGCGCTTATGCGGTTTTGTAAAGTAATCAGGATTGGTTTTTATTATTTCAGTTGTTGTAGTGACAACCCCCTTGTGCGAATCACTTCGGCATACCAGTAAAAACTGTCTTTACGAATACGGGATAAAGAACCGTGGCCATCATCATCACGATCGACATAAATATAACCATAACGTTTAGACATTTGCGCGTGAGAGGCACTGACGAGATCAATGGGACCCCAGCTCGTATAGCCGAGAATATCAACGCCATCTTCAATCGCTTCACGGACTTGTACCAGATGATCGTTCAAATAGTGAATTCGATAATCGTCATGAATTTTGCCATTCGCATCAACACGGTCTTTTGCGCCCAATCCATTTTCCACAATGAACAGCGGTTTTTGATAACGATCCCATAGCTCATTAAGCAGGATTCGTAATCCCGTTGGATCAATTTGCCAGCCCCATTCAGAACTCTCCAGATGAGGATTTGGCAGCATATTGAGAATATTGCCCTGAATTTTATTATTGATGGTTTCATCATGCGAAACGCATCCCGTCAGGTAATAGCTAAAAGAAATAAAATCGACAGTGTGCGATAAATCCTTTTGGTCCTGATCGGTCATATCAATCTGAATATTATGCTCGCGGAAAAAACGCAGCATATAACCAGGATACGAACCACGCGCCTGAACATCACCAAAAAACAACCAGCTGCGATTTTCCTGCATAGCCTGCAATATATCGCCAGGATGGCAGCTCAGCGGGTAAACCAGGCCCCCTAACAACATATTGCCGATTCTGGCATCCGGGATTATCTCGTGACAGGCCGCAACCGCTCGCGCGCTTGCCACCAACTGGTGATGGATCGCCTGATAAATGTCAGCTTTTTCACTCTGTTCAGGCAGGCCGACGCCAGTATATGGGGCGTGCAGGGACATATTGATTTCGTTGAACGTCAGCCACAATTTGACCTTGTGCTGATAACGCGTAAACACCGTCTTCGCGTAATGCTCAAAGTGCTCAATAACCTTTCGGCTTCCCCATCCGCCGTAGCGTTTCACCAGGTCATAGGGCATTTCGTAGTGGGAGAGCGTCACCAGCGGCTGAATATTGGCTGCGGCCAGCTCATCAAACAACCGATCGTAAAACGCTAAACCCGATTCGTTTGCCTCGCGTTCATCACCCGAAGGAAAGATTCGTGTCCACGCAATCGAGACGCGCAGGCAGGTAAATCCCATTTCAGCAAACAGCGCTATGTCGTCGGGGTAGCGATGATAAAAATCAATCGCGGTATCTTTTAGATTTTCTTTGCCAGGAATACGCTCCTCCATTTTCCCCATAACACCGTTGGGCTGAACGTCAGAGGTTGAAATCCCCTTATTATCGCTCTGCCACCCCCCTTCAATTTGGTTAGCGGCGGTTGCTCCGCCCCATAGAAATGCTTCAGGAAATGCTTTCATCATGGTCTGCCTCATCTGATTTACGGGATAATGGTTAACACTCGGTCTGTGGCTTTTACGGGCTCGTAGCCCACCACCAACACATCCGTGAACTCGTCGCTGTTGCTGACCAACACGGGCGTCGTTAAATCAAAGCCTGCGGCGGTAATGGCTGGGATATCAAAAGTCAGCAGGAGAGCACCGACGTCGACCTGATCACCGACCTGGACATGTGCCTGAAAATATTGACCTTTGAGTTTGATCGTATCGATGCCCACATGGATGAGAACTTCAATACCTTCGTCTGACTGAATACCGATGGCATGCCGGGTTTCAAACAAAGACGCGATTCGGCCCTTTACAGGCGAAAGCACTTTTCCTTCGGTCGGTAAAATGGCAATCCCTTTGCCCAGTAAGCCACTGGCAAACGTCGCATCTGCTGTTTCTGATAAGGGTTTGAGGGTCCCGGTGATGGGGGCATATACCGAGATTTCTTTGAGCCCCTGGTTTCCAGCTAAAGAGATGGCCGGCGTGGCCGCAGCCTCAGGCTCTTTCTTGAAATAATGAAATGCCATCGTTCCTGTGAACGAGAAACCCACCGCAATGGCACATCCGATCACGCTGGCCCACACCGTAGAGTCGATCCCGGCGGGAGGAATGGTTTGCATAAATGTGAAAATACTCGGCATGCCAAAGGAGTACATTTTGGTCTGCGCTAGCCCGGTTAGGACGCCCCCCACAGCCCCACTCAGACAAGCGATGGCAAAAGGATATTTACGCGGCAAATTGACGCCATAAACGGCCGGTTCGGTAATGCCAAAAAGCCCTGTCAGTGCCGCGGAACCTGCCACCACTCTTTTCTGTGCATCGCGCTCACAGAGAAATACCCCCATTGCAGCACCCGCCTGCGCAAGTACGGCAGGCAGTAAGAGCGGCATCATGGTGTCGTAGCCCAATACACTGAAATTATTGATGATTAAAGGCACCAATCCCCAATGAAGGCCAAACATCACGAAAATCTGCCACATCCCTCCCATGACGCCGCCAGCAAGCCAGGGAGAAGCGCTGTACAGATATTGATAAGCCAGCGCCAGCAACTCGCTTAGCCCCATCGATAAAGGCCCAACCGCCAGAAAAGTGAGTGGAGTGATGATCACCAGGCAAAGTAAGGGCGTAAGGAAATTTTTAATCGCTGCGGGTAGCCAGGCGTTGAGTTTTTTCTCCAGGAAACAGCAGACCCAGGCAGAAAAAATGACAGGGATAACCGAGGAGGTGTAGTTGATGAAGGTTATCGGAATACCGAGAAAATGCAGCACCGCCGCATCCGGATTTTGTGCATGTTCAAAGGCACGTAAAACCAGCGGGTGTGTCAATGCACCGCCAATCACCATGGTGATGAAAGGATTACCGCCAAATTTTTTGCCCGCGGTATAGCCTAAAATGATCGGGAAAAAGTAAAACAGCGCATCGCTGGCGCTGAACAGCAGCAGATAGGTTCCACTGTTTTCTGTTGTCCACTGACACGTTAGCGCCAACGCCAGCATGCCCTTTAAGATCCCTGTAGCAGCCATCAGCCCGATAAAAGGGGTAAAGATCCCTGAGATGGTATCGATAAATTGATTAAAGAAGTTATCTTTCGTTTTTCCCTGTTGCGTCTCGCTTTGTCTTCCCCCGGTAATCGACTTCACCGCGGAGAAAACATCCGCCACATGGTTTCCAATCACCACCTGAAACTGACCACCACTTTCCACAACCATGATAATGCCAGCGGTGCTTTTTAACGTTTCCGCCTGCGCCTTGTCCTGATCCTTGAGTTTAAAACGCAGCCGCGTGGCACAGTGAACTAAGCTAATGATATTGTCCTGCCCACCCACACCAGCCACAATTTTTCTGGCTAATTCCTTCATACTTTTTCCTCAACCGTTCCACGGCTATGACCAAAAAAAAACCTGAAGGAAATTGCCTGGGTCTAAGACAATTTCCTTCAGGTTTTGCCCGCGTCATGCGGTAACAATCCTTTATGATGAATGCTTCACTAAACGACTAATATGGCTTAGCGATCCTTTCTGACACGTTCAATATTGATAGCCAGGAACATAATTTCTTCAGTAGTAACTTTTCGGTTGTGGTGCAAACCAATAAAAATAGCTACGCGCTCTGCACATTGCCATGCATCAAAATAGCGGCTTTTCACAGCCTGCTGCAAAATAACATCATCGTTGGCAATAGCATTAAACTCGAGAATGCGATAAGAAAAAAATTTAAGGTGTGTCACTAGCCGTTGATAGCTCAAACTGCTTTCATCATATTCAAGTTTAAAGTGAAATTTAATGAACTGTAATATATCGCGCATAAGCTGTGAGATCCCGGTAACAACGTCCATACTCCCGGACATTTGTGCACTCACAAAATGCATCGCAATAAAACCCACTTCATCTTTTGGCAGCCGAACACCTAATCGTCCTTCAATAATATCTAACGCCTCCTCCCCCAACTGAAACTCTTTAGGGTACAGCCGTTGGATATCCCAGATCAATGCATTGGACAGCGCGATATCCTTAGCATGGCGCTCAAGGGCAAACTGGCAGTGATCGGTAAGCGAGATATAGATGCTGTCCTGGAGTTTCCCCAGTCGGGTTTTCGCCAGTGAGATAATTTTGTCGCAGGTGGTTATTACGTCAAGAGGAATTCGACTAAGCAGTTCACCCAACTTCCCTGTCAGTTCATGGCTGCTTAACACATATTCTTTTTCAATTTTCCCGGAATCAATATAGCCGCCAGACTGTTTTTGAAAACCCAGACCTCGCCCCATCACGACTTTTTCACAGTGATTGTTATCCACAATCACCAGCACATTATTGTTTAATACCTTTGTGATTAACATCATGATGAGCAGGACCTCTTTTGAAAGCAAATAATCCGGTTGCGCCAGATACCGACTGACTCAACCAGGTTTTGCCTGCAAAAGCAGTAACAATCCGGTCATTAAACGGTGAGAGTAAAAGTAAACTATGGGGAGTGTATGCATACAGAAGGGGAAATCAATGAGGGAATTTAAGGAGTGTGATTATCTTCGCTTTTATGCTTTTTGGTGACTATTTTCAGAATAGTGCTGAAATATACATAACCCCAATGATTTATTAATTGGGGTTATGTTTTATCAATCACTCTTTCGGGTCTTTCCCGGCCAGCAGTTTGTCCAGCTCATCACCACCGACGTGACGGAAATCCTGCCCTTTCACGAAGTAGAAGATGTATTCGCAGATATTCTGGCAACGGTCGCCGATACGCTCGATAGAACGGGCGCAGAACAGCGCGGTCAGCACGCTTGGAATGGTGCGGGAGTCTTCCATCATGTAGGTCATCAGCTGACGGACGATGCCTTCATACTCCTGATCCACTTTCTTGTCTTCGCGGTAAATACGCACCGCTTCGTCAAGATCCATACGCGCAAACGCATCCAGTACGTCATGCAGCATCTGTACGGTGTGGCGGCCCAGCGATTCCAGGCTAACCAGTAACGGCTGGTGCTGCTGAGAGAATTTCTCCAGCGCGGTGCGGCAGATTTTGTCTGCGACGTCACCAATACGTTCCAGCTCAGCGATAGTTTTGATGATGGCCATTACCAGACGCAAATCGCTCGCGGTTGGCTGACGTTTTGCGATGATGCGCACACAGGCTTCATCAATCGCCACTTCCATCATGTTGACCTGCTTGTCACCGTCGATAACTCGCTTCGCCAGTTCCTGATCCTGGTTGTGCATAGCGGTGATCGCATCAGAAAGCTGCTGCTCCACCAGCCCGCCCATGGTCATCACCTGAGTGCGGATGTGCTCCAGCTCTGCGTTGAACTGGCCGGAAATGTGTTTGTTGAGGTTAAGATTATCCATGGTTAACTCCGATCAACCGTAGCGGCCAGTAATGTAGTCTTCAGTTTGTTTCTTCGCAGGCTTGGTGAACAGATCGTCCGTGCTGCTGAACTCGATAAGCTCACCGAGATACATAAACGCGGTATGGTCGGAGCAACGCGCCGCCTGCTGCATGTTGTGGGTCACGATAACCACGGTGTAATCCTGTTTCAGCTCAGTGATCAGCTCTTCAATGCGACCCGTGGAAATCGGGTCCAGCGCTGAACAGGGCTCATCCAGCAGCAACACTTCCGGGCGAATCGCAATTCCACGCGCGATGCACAGACGCTGCTGCTGACCGCCAGAGAGAGAATACCCGCTCTGATGCAGCTTATCTTTGGTTTCATTCCATAATGCGGCCTTGGTCAATGCCCACTGCACGCGCTCGTCCATGTCCGCACGGGACAGCTTTTCAAACAGACGCACGCCAAAAGCGATGTTGTCGTAAATCGACATCGGGAACGGCGTCGGCTTCTGGAACACCATCCCGACTTTGGCACGCAGCAGGGCGATATCCTGAGTGTTGGTCAGAATGTTATCGCCATCCAGCAGAATTTCACCTTCCGCACGCTGATCCGGGTACAGCTCAAACATTTTGTTGAACGTACGCAGCAGCGTGGATTTACCACACCCCGACGGACCGATAAACGCCGTCACCTGGTTCTTAGCGATATCCAGGTTGATGTTCTTCAGGGCATGGAACTTGCCGTAGTAGAAGTTCAAATCGCGAACTGAAAGCTTACCCGGGGTCGTCTCAACCATACTCATCTCAATCTCTTCCTCATTCAGCGCCGCATCCGCCACGCTGTAAAAATGAATCATTCATCATGCCTGATGGCGCTACGCTTATCAGGCCTACGGTGTTGCAGGCCGGATAAGGCAGTGATGC
The DNA here is from genome assembly GCF_044900545.1 of Scandinavium sp. NPDC088450. Taxonomy (NCBI): domain Bacteria; kingdom Pseudomonadati; phylum Pseudomonadota; class Gammaproteobacteria; order Enterobacterales; family Enterobacteriaceae; genus Scandinavium; species Scandinavium sp. NPDC088450. The sequence continues at coordinate 13,732 of NZ_JBJDNI010000033.1, forward strand.
CGCCATCCGGCAGTTTTTAACCGTGTTTCTGCTTCGCGAAAATGACGCGTGCCAGAATGTTCAGCAACAATACGCACAGGGTAATGATCAGCACCCCGGCCCAGGCCAGCTGTTGCCATTCGGCAAACGGGCTCATGGCAAATTTGAAAATGGTCACCGGCAGGTTAGCAATCGGCTGCATCATGTCGGTGCTCCAGAACTGGTTGGAGAGCGCGGTAAACAGCAGCGGAGCCGTTTCACCGGCGATACGTGCCACGGCCAACAGCACACCGGTCATGATCCCGGAAATGGACGCTTTCAGCGTGATAGCGGAAATCATCTTCCACTTCGGAGTCCCCAGGGCATAGGCCGCTTCACGCAGATTGTCCGGCACCAGCTTCAGCATGTTCTCAGTGGTACGGATAACAATCGGCACTTGCAGCAGCGCCAGCGCAATCACGCCAGCCCAGCCGGAGAAGTGCTGCATCTGCGCAACAACAATGGTGTAAACGAACAGGCCAACCACAATGGACGGCGCAGAAAGCAGGATATCGTTGATGAAACGAATCACTTCCGCGACCCAGGATTTACGGCCGTATTCCGCCAGATAAATCCCTGCCATGATGCCCAGTGGGGTACCAAATACGGTGGACCACAGAATCAACAAGCCGCTACCGGCCAGGGCATTCGCCAGACCACCACCCGCAGTATTTGGCGGGGGAGTCATTTCGGTGAACAGGGCAATCGACATTCCATCAATGCCGCGAGTCACCGTCGAGAACAAAATCCACACCAGCCAGAACAGGCCAAACGCCATGGTCGCCATCGACAACGTCAGGGCGATACGGTTTTTGAAGCGGCGACGCGCCTGCATTTTGCGGCGGGATTCGATCAGCTCAGGAGTGGTTTGCATTTCAAGCGTAGCCATTAGCGTGCCCCCTCGTTTTTCGCGAGGCGTTTAATCATCAGCTTGGAGATAGCCAGAACGATAAAGGTGATCACGAACAGGATCAGACCCAGTTCCATCAGCGCCGCTACGTGCAGGCCCGACTCGGCTTCTGCAAACTCGTTCGCCAACGCGGAGGTGATGCTGTTGCCCGGCATATACAGCGAAGCGCTGTCGAGCTGGTAGGTGTTACCGATGATAAAGGTCACCGCCATGGTTTCACCCAGCGCACGACCCAGGCCCAGCATGACGCCGCCAATCACCCCATTTTTGGTGAATGGCAGAACGATACGCCAGATAACTTCCCAGGTGGTGCAGCCGATACCGTAGGCCGACTCTTTCATCATCACCGGGGTTTGTTCAAACACATCGCGCATAACCGCGGCGATGTAAGGAATAATCATGATAGCGAGGATAACGCCTGCCGCCAGCAGACCGATACCAAACGCCGGGCCGGAGAAAAGGGCTCCGACAAACGGAATAGCGGAGAGCACGTTGCCCACCGGTTCCTGGAAGTAAGTCGCAAATAACGGCGCGAAAATGAACAAACCCCACATCCCGTACACGATACTCGGGATAGCAGCCAGCAGTTCAATCGCAATACCCAGCGGACGCTTCAGCCAGTTCGGTGCCAGTTCCGTCAGGAACAGGGCAATACCAAAACTGACAGGAACCGCAATCAGCAGAGCAATAATGGAGGTGACGAGCGTGCCATAAATCGGGACAAGGGCACCGTAGATATCATTCGGCGCATCCCACTCTTTGGTCCAGAGGAAGGAAAAACCAAACTTCTGAATGCTCGGCCAGGAGGAAACAATCAGGGAAACGATGATGCCACCCAGCATCAATAGCACAATCAGCGCAGCCAGTTTTACCAGCGCGCCGAAAATGAGGTCACCCTTTTTACCCGGTGGGTTAAATGCAGGCTTGGTTGCAGCCATAAATTACTCTTCAGTTAAGTTACGAATTTGCCCGGTGGCGCTTCCGCTTACCGGGCCTACGGTGTTGGCCGTAGGGCGGGTAAGCGTAAGCGCCACCCGCCATCTTCGTTAAAAATATCCTGTTAGTACAGCGCTTTACCGCTGCTGTCTTTCACGCTGGTCTTCCATGCAGCACGAACCTGCTCAACCACGCTGTCTGGCAGCGAAGCGTAATCCAGTGCGTTCGCTTCTTTGGCACCGTTTTTATAGGCCCAGTCGAAGAACTTCAGCACTTCGGTACCCTGCTCAGGCTTAGCCTGCTCTTTGTGGACCAGGATGAAGGTGGTGGAAGTGATTGGCCACACGTCATCGCCTTTCTGGTTAGTCAGGTCCTGAGCGAAAGATTTGCTCCAGTCCGCACCTTTCGCCGCGTTAGCGAAGCTTTCTTCCGTTGGGCTAACGGCTTTGCCGTCGGCAGAAACCAGCCTGGTGTAAGCCAGATTGTTCTGCTTAGCGTAAGCGTATTCAACATAACCGATGGAACCCGGCAGACGCTGAACGAAGGCCGCGATGCCATCGTTACCTTTACCGCCCAGACCGGTCGGCCAGTTCACAGTAGAGCCCGCGCCGATTTTGGATTTCCACTCATCGTTGACTTTAGCCAGGTAGCTGGTGAACACGAAGGAAGTACCGGAACCATCAGCACGACGCACAACGGCGATGTTCTGAGAAGGCAGTTTCTTGCCTGGGTTCAGCTTAGCAATCGCTTCGTCGTCCCACTTTTTGATTTTGCCCAGATAGATGTCACCCAGGGTTTTACCGTCCAGCACCAGCTCACCGGATTTGAAGCCCGGCAGGTTAACCGCCAGTACGACACCGCCGATGACAGTTGGGAACTGGAACAGACCTTCCTGAACCAGCTTGTCGTCAGACAGCGGGGCATCAGAAGCGCCGAAATCCACAGTTTTAGCGGTAATCTGCTTAACACCGCCGGAAGAGCCGATACCCTGATAGTTGACCTTGTTACCGGTCTCTTTCTGGTAGGTATCTGCCCATTTGGCATACACCGGCGCAGGGAAGGTTGCACCAGCGCCAGTCAGGCTTGCTGCTGCGAATGCAGAGAAAGCGCTCATCGATAAGGTCGCGGCGACAACAGTTGCGACAGTGGTACGCATAACTTTCATAATGTCTCCTGCAGGATTTCGTAAATCGTTGTTTAAGTGGCTACGTTGAGCAAAATAGGACAAACAGGTGACAGTTAAATGTACGAATTATGACAGTTTTATGACATGGAAAGTTTGGGTTAAATAAAATCGAAATAACCAAGTGATATCATCACGTTACAAAACATTATGACGCTAAGTTTTCAGTTAAATTTTCTTTTTGTGACACTGCAAACGTTAGCTGAAAATGACAGTTTGTCATCTTTATGATGGTGAAAAAATCGGCTTTAGTTTCTGGTGAAACCTCCGATGTTGTTAGTAAAACCACAACATTTAAGGGAAGAAACTCGTGCTAAAAAACATTCGCGTCGTGACTGGGATCGTTATCGTGCTGACTCTGTTCTGCACACTGCAGCTCGTCACTGGCGGTCTTTTCTATTCTGCCGTTGATGATGACAGACAAAATTTCCAGAAATCTGACATCCTCAATTCACAGCTGGAAAACCTGAGCGACAGCGTAAGCACGCTGATTAAAACCCGTGTCACGGTCACGCGCGTCGCCATTCGTTTTCTGAAAGAACAGCGCGACCCTGATTCCCTGCGTGCTATTGATGAATTACTCAAAAGCGCATCCGCTTCTCTTACTACTGCTGACACCATGTTCAGCCGGTACAAAAGCCTGCCGCTGGTTGATGGACAAAAACAGCAGCTCGCCACCGAGATGGAAAAAACCTATCGTCAAATGGCCGAGCTGTTAAAACTCTCCATCACTTACCTGCAGCAAAATAACTATGCGGCTTATGGCAATCTGGATGCGCAGCAGGCGCAAGATGCCATTGAAGCGAGCTACCATCACTGGCGAACGGAAAACACCTCACTGCTGCATGCCGCCACAGAACTGAACCTCAAAGCCTTTAGCCAGATGCAGTGGACGCTGGCGGCAATTTTACTGACCGTGCTGGCGACGCTCGTCTTCGTCTGGGCAGGCTTACGAAATCTGCTGCTTGAACCGCTAAAAGCGGTGGTAGAACACATTCGTATCATCGCCAGCGGCGATCTCTCCCACCCAAACACCGCCCAGGGCTGCCTTGAGATTAATCATCTGGTGGAAAACCTGAATCATATGCAGCAATCACTGACCCAAACGGTCACCACTGTACGTAACGGTTCAGACACGATTTATATTGGCGCCAGCGAAATCGCTTCAGGTAATAACAACCTGTCATCCCGTACCGAAGAACAAGCCGCCTCGCTGGAACAGACTGCCGCCAGCATGGAGCAGCTCACCGCGACCGTAAAACAGAATACCGATAATGCTCGCCAGGCCGCTCAGCTTGCGGGAAATGCTTCAGAAACGGCTGCGCTTGGCGGGCAGGCAGTTGATAACGTCGTAGGCACCATGCAGAAAATTGCCGAAAGCTCTCAGCAAATCGCACATATCACCAGCGTTATCGACGGCATCGCCTTCCAGACCAATATTCTGGCGCTGAATGCTGCCGTTGAAGCTGCACGAGCGGGCGAACAAGGGCGTGGGTTTGCGGTTGTCGCGGGTGAAGTTCGTACGCTGGCAAGCCGCAGCGCACATGCCGCAAAAGAGATTAAGGGCTTGATTGAAACATCCGTCAGCCAGGTCAGCACGGGCTCACAACAAGTGTCTGATGCCGGCGAAACCATGAAAGAGATTGTCAGCGCCGTTTCGCGAGTCACGGACATCATGGGGGAAATTACGACGGCGTCTGAAGAACAAAGCCGCGGTATCGAACAGGTTAGCCTTGCGGTGACGCAGATGGAAAGCGTGACGCAGCAAAACGCCCAGCTGGTGGAACAGTCGGCGACAGCTTCGGCTTCTCTGGAGGAACAAGCGGAACAACTGCGGCTGGCAGTCGCTACATTCCGTATCTAAGAAGAGATCGGGCTCTGCATTATGCAGAGCCCGTGAGGATTACTCGACAGTCACCGATTTTGCCAGGTTGCGCGGCTGGTCTACGTCAGTGCCTTTAATCAGCGCGACGTGATAGGCCAGCAATTGCAGTGGCACGGTGTAGAAGATTGGGGCGATAACTTCTTCAACATGCGGCATCTCGATGATGTGCATGTTGTCGCTGCTGGTAAAACCGGCATCCTGATCAGCGAAGACATACAGCACGCCGCCACGGGCGCGGACTTCTTCAATGTTGGATTTCAGTTTTTCTAACAGCTCGTTATTTGGCGCCACCACAATCACCGGCATGTCGGCATCAATCAACGCCAGTGGACCGTGTTTGAGTTCACCTGCGGCATACGCTTCCGCGTGAATGTAGGAGATCTCTTTGAGCTTCAGCGCGCCTTCAAGGGCAATCGGGTACTGATCGCCACGGCCAAGGAACAGCGCGTGATGCTTGTCGGAGAAATCCTCCGCCAGCGCTTCAATGCGCTTATCCTGCGAGAGCATCTGCTCGATACGGCTTGGCAGGGCCTGCAGACCGTGAACGATGTCCTGCTCAATCGAGGCATCCTGACCTTTCAGATTGGCCAGTTTCGCCACCAGCATCAGCAACACGGTTAATTGTGTGGTGAACGCTTTGGTTGAGGCGACACCGATTTCAGTGCCTGCTTTGGTCATCAGCGCCAGATCGGATTCACGCACCAGCGAGGAGCCCGGCACGTTACAAATCGCCAGTGATCCAAGGTATCCGAGCTCTTTAGACAAACGCAGAGCCGCCAGCGTATCTGCCGTTTCGCCAGACTGCGAAAGGGTGATCATCAGGCTGTTGCGACGCACGGCAGATTTGCGGTAGCGGAATTCGGATGCGATTTCGACATCGCACGGCACGCCAGCCAAAGATTCGAACCAGTAACGGGAAACCATCCCTGAATTGTAGGACGTCCCGCAGGCAACAATCTGAATATGCTCAACTTTTGAAAGCATTTCATTGGCGTTCGCGCCAAGCTCGCTGAGATCGACCAGGCCGTGGCTGATACGCCCGCTCAGGGTGTTTTTGATCGCATTCGGCTGTTCGTAGATCTCTTTCTGCATGTAGTGACGGTAGATGCCTTTGTCGCCCGCGTCATACTGCAGATTCGATTCGATGTCCGGGCGTTTTACCTGTTCGCCGGATTTGGCAAACACGGTCACGCTGCGGCGAGTCACTTCAGCAATATCGCCTTCTTCCAGGAAGATAAAGCGACGAGTGACGGGCAACAATGCCAGCTGATCGGAAGCGATAAAGTTCTCACCCATCCCTAAACCAATCACCAGCGGGCTGCCTGAACGAGCGGCCAGCAGGGTATCCGGATGGCGGGTGTCCATCACCACGGTTCCGTAAGCGCCACGCAGTTGTGGGATCGCGCGCAGTACAGCTTCACGCAATGTTCCACCCTGCTCCAGCTCCCAGTGAACCAGGTGAGCAATCACTTCGGTGTCAGTTTCGGAGGCAAACACGTAGCCACGGGACTGCAGCAGTTCGCGCAGCGGTTCGTGGTTTTCGATGATGCCGTTATGCACCACAACAATGTGGTCGGAAACATGAGGATGGGCGTTGCCTTCAGACGGCTCGCCATGGGTTGCCCAGCGCGTGTGCGCAATACCGGTGCCGCCGTGGAGAGGCTGTTCCTCTGCCGCTGCGGACAGCATTTGTACTTTACCGAGGCGACGCAGACGGGTCATGTGCCCTTCGTTGTCGACCACTGCCAGACCGGCAGAGTCATAACCACGGTATTCCAGACGACGAAGCCCTTCGAGAAGGATTTCAGCAATATCACGCTGCGCGACTGCGCCAACAATTCCACACATAGTTAGATTTCCTGAATTGGCATAATGCCATGCGTTGTCGCTGACCTGTGTTTTCCGGTTTTTCCGGAGCCCCGAGCCTTGTAGAGAGTGGGGTTATTTTTATGGGTAGTGCTATTTGGGCGGAGGATTATGTTATCCCCTCACCCTGTTTGCCCGATGGCGGCTACGCCTTATCAGGCCTACAAATCTGTGGGGCGGGTCAGCGAAGCGCCACCCGCCACTTTTTTACTTCTTCTTCACCGGACGCTGCCAGCCCTGCTTATGAACCTGCGGCACACGGCTTAAAACCAGTTCATTATCCGCAACGTTGCGTGTCACCGTTGTGCCCGCAGCAATGGTTACGCCTTTACCGATGGTGACCGGAGCCACCAGCTGTGAATCCGAGCCAACAAACACATCATCGCCGATGATGGTTTTGAATTTGTTCGCGCCATCGTAGTTGCAGGTAATAGTGCCTGCGCCGATATTCACGTTATCGCCAATTTCCGCATCACCGAGATAGCTCAAATGGCCGGCTTTAGAGCCTTTGCCGAGACGCGCTTTTTTCATCTCAACGAAGTTGCCGACGTGCGCGCCTTCCAGCAGTTCAGCGCCAGGACGCAGACGAGCAAACGGTCCAATCGTACAGGCTGCTTCGAGATGAGCATCTTCCACCACGGAATACGGGCTGATTTCGCAGTCATCGCCAATCACGCTGTTTTTAATCACACAGCCAGTACCAATTTTCACGCGGTGACCGAGTGTGACGTTACCTTCAACGATAACGTTAGTATCAATTTCGACGTCACGCCCGTGTGTCAGGCTGCCACGCAAATCAAAACGCGCCGGGTCGCGCAGCATTACGCCCGCCAACAGCAGTTTGTCTGCTTGCTCGCTCTGATACACACGCTCCAGACGGGAAAGTTGAAGACGGTTGTTCACACCTTCAACTTCACTCAGACGATCCGGATGAACGGCGGCAATTTCACGCCCTTCCTGGTACGCCATCGCGATGATGTCTGTAATATAGAATTCGCCCTGCGCGTTGTTGTTATCGAGCTTGCCGAGCCAGCGCTTCAGGTCTGCTCCACCTGCAATCAGGATACCGGTGTTGATTTCCTGAATCTGGCGCTGTTCGTCAGTCGCATCTTTATGCTCAACGATGCCCGTCACTTTGCCGTTTTCACGGGTGATGCGGCCATATCCGCTAGGATCATCCAGTTTGACCGTTAGCAAACCGATGCCGCCCTGCGGCCTGGCTGCACGCAGACGTTCGAGCGTTTCAACGGAGATCAGCGGTACGTCGCCGTACAGCATCATGATGTCTTCATCGTCGGCGAAGAACGGAGCTGCTTGCTGCATTGCATGGCCCGTACCGAGCTGTTCAGCCTGAAGGACCCAATTCAGGTTGCCTTCTGTCAGGGTCTGCTTCAGTAAATCGCCGCCGTGACCATAAACCAGGTGAACCTGCGAAGCGCCTAAATCATCAGCTGCATCAATAACATGTTGCACCATCGGCTTGCCTGCCAACGTGTGCAGCACTTTTGGGAGATCGGAATACATGCGAGTACCTTTGCCAGCGGCAAGGATTACTACGCTCATCGCACTGTTTGACATACGCATCCTGACAGTAGTTTGAGTGGGAAGTTAAAACCTTTCGCATTGAAATTTCTACATATTTTTCATCATGAAACGGAATGCAGAGAAAACCGTCAATACGAAAGTGAAACACGGATTTATTGCGCTATTTTCGATGATCGTAGCGCCCTTTGTCTCGAAAAAAAGACCCATAATCCGAAGTTTAGCCGCTATGTCTCTGCTTTCGTTGTTCTTTCGAAGCCTGAATCAAGCTGGCGGATGGGAGCCAAAAAACAAAAAGGCCGCCTTTCGGCGACCTTCTCTTATTCATTTTGTCGAGCAATACAGAGACTTAGAAGCTCAGGTTGCTGAACAGCGCGATGATTTTATGAAAGCGTTTCATTATTATTCCTGCATAGCACAATTGATTTGTGATTTAGCTCACAAAAAAGAGTCTACGCCGGGTTTTCGTACAGATCAACATCTATGTGACATAACTCACACTTAATGGTTACATCCAATAAAAAAGCCAGCCTGGAAACCAGACTGGCCTTTGTGCTTTCAAGCCGGTGTTACATCGCTTTTTTGGTCAACTCGATAACGCGCAGTTTGGCGATCGCTTTGGCCAGTTCCGCGGACGCCTGAGCGTAATCCACGTCGCCGTGTGAGCTCTTGATGTGCTCTTCCGCTTTACGTTTCGCTTCCAGGGCTCGCGCTTCGTCGAGATCCTGACCGCGAATCGCGGTATCAGCCAGTACGGTGACCGTACCTGGCTGCACTTCAAGAACGCCGCCGGACAGGTAGATAAACTCTTCGTGTCCGTGCTGCTTCACGATGCGAATCATACCAGGCTTAATGGCGGTGAGCAGCGGGGCGTGACCCGGGTAAATCCCCAGTTCACCTTCGCTACCCGTTACCTGAATTTTCTCGACCAGACCAGAGAACATTTGTTGCTCTGCGCTGACGACATCCAGGTGGTAAGTCATTGCCATATCACCCTCCGATTAAGGCGTTAAAGTTTTTTGGCTTTCTCAACAGCTTCGTCGATGGTGCCAACCATATAGAACGCCTGCTCCGGCAGGTGGTCGTATTCGCCGTCCATGATGCCTTTAAAGCCACGGATGGTGTCTTTCAGCGAAACGAATTTACCTGGGGAACCGGTAAAGACTTCTGCTACGAAGAATGGCTGGGACAGGAAGCGCTGAATTTTACGCGCACGTGCTACCACCAGTTTGTCTTCTTCGGACAGTTCGTCCATACCCAGGATCGCGATGATGTCTTTTAGTTCCTGGTAACGCTGCAGGATGGACTGAACGCCACGCGCAGTGTCGTAGTGTTCCTGACCAACCACCAGTGGATCCAGCTGACGGCTGGTGGAATCCAGCGGGTCAACGGCCGGGTAGATACCCAGAGACGCGATCTGACGGCTCAGTACCACGGTTGCATCTAAGTGAGCAAAGGTGGTGGCTGGGGATGGGTCAGTCAAGTCATCCGCTGGTACGTATACCGCCTGAACGGAGGTGATAGAACCGGTTTTGGTGGAGGTGATACGTTCCTGCAGAACACCCATCTCTTCCGCCAGGGTCGGCTGATAACCTACCGCTGAAGGCATACGGCCCAGCAGTGCGGAGACTTCAGTACCGGCCAGGGTATAACGGTAGATGTTGTCGACGAACAGCAGTACGTCACGACCTTCATCACGGAATTTCTCAGCCATGGTCAGGCCGGTCAGCGCTACGCGCAGACGGTTTCCTGGTGGCTCGTTCATCTGGCCATAAACCAGGGATACTTTATCCAGAACGTTGGAGTCGGTCATTTCGTGGTAGAAGTCGTTACCCTCACGAGTACGTTCACCCACGCCCGCAAACACAGAGTAACCGGAGTGCTCGATCGCGATGTTACGGATAAGCTCCATCATGTTTACGGTTTTACCTACACCCGCACCACCGAACAGACCGACTTTACCACCCTTAGCGAACGGGCAAATCAGGTCCATTACTTTGATACCGGTTTCCAGCAGTTCCTGAGAGCTTGAAAGCTCTTCGTAGGAAGGTGCCGCGCGGTGGATAGCCCAACGCTCTTCTTCACCGATGTCGCCTTTCATGTCGATAGGCTGGCCCAGGACGTTCATGATACGACCGAGCGTTGCTTTACCTACCGGGACTTCGATCGGGTGAGCGAGGTCTTTCACTTCCAGACCACGACGCAGACCGTCGGAAGAACCCATTGCGATGGTACGAACGATACCACCACCGAGCTGCTGCTGAACTTCCAGCACCAGGCTCTCGTTACCATTTTGTACCTCAAGCGCATCATATACGCGTGGTACAGCGTCCTGAGGGAACTCGACGTCCACCACGGCGCCGATTACCTGGACAATCTTTCCAGTAGCCATCTTGAATCCTCTACGTAATTCGTAAACCTGGTTAAACCGCGGCGGCCCCCGAGACGATCTCGGTGAGTTCCTGAGTAATGCTGGCCTGACGAGCTTTGTTGTATACCAACTGCAGCTCTTTAATCAGGCTGCCGCCATTATCGGTCGCGGCTTTCATCGCCACCATACGTGCGGCCTGCTCGCTGGCCAGGTTTTCTACAACGCCCTGATAAACCTGAGATTCGACATAACGACGCAGCAGGGTGTCGAGCAGCGCCTTCGGATCAGGTTCGTACAGGTAGTCCCAGGATTTACGCTTCAGTTCCTCGTCTTCTGATGCCGGCAGCGGCAGCAGCTGAGTGATGGTCGGAACCTGAGACATGGTGTTAATAAATTTGTTGCTGACAACGTAAAGCTTGTCCAGACGGCCTTCATCATAGGCCTGCAACATCACTTTTACCGGGCCGATCAGTTCGGACAGGGAAGGGTTATCCCCCATGCCTGTGACCTGAGCAACCACGTTACCGCCAACGGAATTAAAGAAAGACACGCCCTTGGAGCCGATCATCGCGAGTTCGCTCTGAACGCCTTTATCGGACCATGCTTTCATATCTGCCAGCACTTTTTTGAACAGGTTAATGTTCAAACCGCCGCACAGACCACGGTCAGTGGACACCACCAGGTAGCCCACGCGCTTAACGTCGCGTTCTTCCAGGTATGGGTGCTTATATTCCAGATTACCGGTGGCAAGGTGACCAATCACTTTGCGCATGGTATCAGCATAAGGACGGCTGGCTGCCATGCGTTCCTGCGATTTACGCATTTTGGACGCGGCGACCATTTCCATCGCTTTAGTGATCTTCTGCGTGTTCTGGACGCTTGCGATCTTACTACGTATCTCTTTTGCGCCGGCCATGAGCTTCTCCTCAATGCCTTGCGGCCTGCCCTAAGACAAGCCGCCAGACGTTACCAGGACTGGGTTGCTTTGAAGGAATCGAGGATGCCTTTCAGCTTGCCTTCGATTTCGTCGTTATAGTTACCAGTCTGGTTGATTTCTTGCATCAGCGGAGCATGGTCACGGTCGACGTAAGCCAGCAGAGCGGCTTCGAAGCTACCGATTTTCGCCAGTTCCACATCTTCGAGGTAACCGCGTTCAGCCGCGAACAGAACCAGACCCTGCTGTGCTACAGACATAGGAGCATACTGTTTCTGCTTCAGAAGCTCGGTCACTTTCTGACCGTGGCTCAGCTGTTTACGGGTTGCTTCGTCCAGATCGGATGCAAACTGAGAGAATGCCGCCAGTTCACGATACTGTGCCAGCGCGGTACGAATACCACCGGACAGTTTCTTGATGATTTTGGTCTGAGCAGCACCACCCACACGGGATACGGAGATACCCGGGTTAACCGCCGGACGAATACCGGAGTTGAACAGGTTGGTTTCCAGGAAGATCTGACCATCGGTAATGGAAATTACGTTGGTCGGAACGAACGCGGAAACGTCGCCTGCCTGCGTTTCGATAATCGGCAGCGCAGTCAGGGAGCCGGTTTTACCTTTCACTTCACCTTTGGTGAAGTTCTCAACGTATTCCGCGTTAACGCGGGATGCGCGCTCCAGCAGACGGGAGTGGAGGTAGAACACGTCGCCCGGGAATGCTTCACGTCCTGGTGGACGACGGAGCAGCAGGGAAACCTGACGGTAAGCAACAGCCTGTTTGGACAGGTCATCGTAAACGATCAGCGCATCTTCACCGCGGTCACGGAAGTATTCACCCATTGCACAACCGGCATATGGCGCCAGGTATTGCAGTGCAGCAGATTCAGAAGCGGTTGCCACAACAACGATGGTGTTAGCCAGGGCGTTGTGCTCTTCCAGTTTACGAACCACGTTGGAAATGGTGGACGCTTTCTGGCCGATAGCCACGTACACACATTTGATGCCGGAGTCGCGCTGGTTGATGATCGCATCGATTGCCATCGCGGTTTTACCGGTCTGACGGTCACCGATGATCAGCTCACGCTGGCCACGGCCAATTGGGATCATGGCATCAACAGACTTATAACCGGTCTGAACAGGCTGGTCTACGGACTGACGATCGATTACGCCCGGTGCAATCACTTCGATTGGCGAGAAGCCATCGTGTTCAACCGGACCTTTACCGTCGATTGGCGCACCCAGGGTGTTCACCACGCGGCCCAGCAGGCCACGGCCAACTGGCACTTCAAGAATACGACCAGTACACTTAACTTTCATGCCTTCGGCAAGGTCAGCGTACGGGCCCATCACAACAGCACCTACGGAGTCGCGCTCCAGGTTCAGTGCGATAGCGTAACGGTTACCCGGAAGGGAAATCATTTCACCCTGCATACAGTCGGCCAGGCCGTGGATGCGGATAACACCGTCACTTACAGAAACAATAGTACCTTCGTTGTGAGCTTCACTCACAACATTGAACTGAGCAATGCGCTGCTTGATCAGTTCGCTGATTTCGGTGGAATTCAGTTGCATGCTCCAGTCCCCTTAAGACTGCAAGACGTCTGCAAGGCGATCAAGACGGCCGCGTACGCTACCATCAATCACTGTATCACCCGAACGGATGATGACACCTGCCATTACAGACTTATCGATTTTGCAATTCAGCTTAACTTTGCGTGACAGACGTTTTTCCATCGCGGCAGTGATTTTCGCAAGCTGTTCGTCACTGAGGGCGGAGGCAGAAGTCACTTCGACTTCCGCGGTAGCTTCACTCAGCGCGCGTAAATGCGCGAACTGCTCAAGAACATCAGGGAGCGCTTTCAGACGACCGTTTTCCGCCATCACCCGAATCAGGTTCTGGCCGTTAGCGTCGAGCTGCTCACCGCAAATTGCGATAAACGCATCTGCGAGCGTTTCCGGCGCCAGAGCGCCAGAAAGTAACTCCGCGATTTGGTCGTTTTTCGTGACCTCGGCGGCAAACCCCAGCATATTCTGCCAGCTGTCTACGCTTTGGTTTTCGACCGCAAAGTCAAAAGCTGCTTTGGCGTAGGGGCGAGCTACCGTTACAAATTCAGACATCAGCCCCTCCCTCCTTACAGTTCAGCGACAAGTTTATCCACGATGTCGCTGTTAGCAGCTTCATCCACGGAACGTTCGATGATCTTCTCGGCACCAGCAACAGCCAGAATCGCGACCTGCTTGCGAAGTTCTTCGCGAGCACGTTTGCGCTCGGCGTCGATCTCAGCCTGCGCCTGGGCAACGATTTTGCTACGTTCCTGTTCTGCTTCAGCTTTCGCTTCGTCCATGATCTGAGAACGGCGTTTGTTAGCCTGTTCAATAATCACCTGGGCTTCTGCTTTCGCTTTTTTCAGCTGGTCGGTCGCGTTGGCCTGTGCAAGGTCCAAATCTTTCTTAGCGCGTTCTGCGGAAGCCAGACCGTCGGAAATTTCTTTCTGACGTTTTTCGATGGCTGCCATTAATGGCGGCCATACGTACTTCATGCAGAACCAGACAAAGAGAATAAACGCGATGGCCTGGCCGAGGATTGTTGCGTTCATGTTCACAGCACAATACCTCTTAAAAAATTAACGGCGACTTACTACGCGACAGCAAACATCACGTACAGACCCAGACCTACCGCGATCATTGGGATAGCATCCACCAGACCCATAACGATAAAGAACTGAGTACGCAGCAGAGGAATCAGATCCGGCTGACGCGCTGCGCCTTCCAGGAATTTACCCCCGAGGATGCCGATACCGATCGCAGCACCGATTGCCGCCAGACCCATCATCACAGCGGCAGCCATGTACAGCAGATCCATATTCAGGTTTTCCATGACAGTCTCCAGTTTGTTTCAGTTAAAACGTAGTAGTGTTGGTAAAAAATCAGTGCTCTTCAGATGCCATCGACAGATAGACGATCGTCAGAACCATGAAGATAAAGGCTTGCAGCGTGATAATCAGGATGTGGAAAATGGCCCAAGGCACATTAAGAAGCCACTGTGACCACCACGGCAGAAGGCCCGCGATCAGAATGAAAATCAGCTCACCTGCGTACATGTTGCCGAACAGTCGCAGACCAAGAGAAACCGGTTTGGACAGCAGGCTGACGCCTTCCAGGATCAGGTTGACCGGAATGAACGCCCAGTGATTGAACGGCTGCAGGGTAAGCTCTTTAACAAAGCCGCCAACGCCTTTCATTTTGATGCTGTAGAAAATAATCAGGATAAATACGCCCAGCGCCATAGAGAGGGTGATGTTCACGTCCGCAGACGGCACCACGCGCAGAGCAGGCAAGCCAAAGATATGTTCGCCGATGTACGGAATCAGGTCGATTGGCAGCAAGTCCATCAGGTTCATCAGGAAGACCCAGACGAAGACGGTCAGTGCCAGTGGTGCAATCAGCTTGCTCTTGCCATGGTACATGTCCTTGACACTGCCATGGACGAATCCGATGACCATTTCGATAGCCGTCTGGAATTTCCCTGGTACGCCGCTGGTCGCTTTTTTCGCAACGCTGCGGAACATGGCAAGGAACAACAGACCCAGCACCACCGAGAAGAACATGGAGTCAATGTTGATCGTCCAGAAGGTGGCCGGGGGGTTATGCGGATCCACCAGCGAGAAAGTACGCAGGTCCAGCTGAAGGTTATTCAGATGGTGACCTATGTATTCCTGCGGCGTCATATTTTCTGAAGCCATGATGCCTTTTACCCTTTGTTGTTGATTACAGCTGGAGCCAGAATTTGTACCACCAGCACCAAAACCCACGTCACTATCAGCGGCAAAAATACCACCTTAAAGACCGCCAGCGCCACCACCAGGAGGGCAAAGGTCAGCAACACCTTGAACACTTCGCCGAAGGCGAAAGACCAGGCCACGCGGCCTTTGGCAGGTGTATGCGCCTGATGACGCCAGGCAAAAATCATAAACAATGCGTTTGGCACGACAACCGCCAAACCTCCGCATACGGCGGAGATGCCCCAGAAGGGGTCTTTGAGGCTAAACAGCAATCCACTTGCCATTACTGCCAGAAGCTGAATGAACAGAAGCTTACGAGCAACGTTTCTACTCAAGAGCGACACAGACATCACGTTTTTACTCCTGCTCCCTTCGAGGTATGCCGCGTGTCGTATAAAACGTCCTTTGAGGCTCTGAGTCAAGCTTCAAAAAGCGGACAAATTATACGGTGACGCCCCGTGAATTCAAACAATAAGTAGCGAAAAGGTGAATAAATGTTTAAATTTTTTTCGACGCGGCTATTTTTCAATTTTTCATTAAACGGTGAACAATCGATTAAAACTGCAAATGACGCGAAAAACCTCACATCAAAGCGTGCATTCGATCACAAAAAAAACATTTTCACCGTTATAGAAAATGCGCACAGAAAAAATTCCTGGAAGTCATCTTTCTGAAATACATAACAAATTATTCTGACTCTTTTTAAAACAGCCCTATACAGACCGAAAACCTTTCATTGACATTCATAATAAAAATTTAACATGAGCCAACGATTCAGTTCCCCGACTTTTAGCAGCCTGATATTTTCGGGGTTGACTATTTTTAGGGTTAACCAAACACTCCACGGTTAACAGAAAGCAAAAAAGCAGTGACCGACTCGTTAAATGTAACTGAACGTATCACTGCTTTCCCCGTACAAATTTAACACTTACCTGTACGATTAAAGTTCACATTTTTTGATAAAAATTAAATTTTAGTTGGCTTAATCGTAACCAAATGACGTTCGCCATCAAGCTGTGGAACCTGAAGTTTTACTATATCTTCTACCGTAAAACCTGCCGGCAACTGACCGATTTCGTCATCAGGCACCAACCCTTTCAACGCATAAAAACGACCTTGCTCACCCGGTAAGTGATGACACCAGCTCACCATATCATTCAGCGAAGCAAACGCGCGGCTGATCACCCCGTCAAACGGCGGCTCAGCCGGAAATTCTTCAACGCGACTCTGCACTGGCTCGACGTTATCGAGTTTCAGCTCATGCTGAACCTGACGCAGGAAACGTACGCGCTTACCAAGGCTGTCCAGCAGCGTGAAATGCGCCTCCGGCAGAACGATGGCCAGCGGAATACCTGGCAGGCCTGGGCCTGTGCCCACATCAATAAAGCGACTGCCCTTCAGATGAGGAGCAACGATGATACTGTCGAGAATATGACGCACCAACATCTCGTTCGGATCGCGTACAGAAGTCAGGTTGTACGCTTTGTTCCATTTGTGGAGCAGTTCGACGTAGGCCACCAGCTGTTGCTGCTGGTTTGCGGACAACGAAATGCCTGCTTCAGCGAGCAGACGAGAAAGTTTGTTAAGCACTGAGAGATCCCTGTTGAGCGACTTGTGGCGGGTGGCGCTTCGCTGACCCGCCCTACGGGTATGTAGGCCCGGCAAGCATCGCACCGCCGGGCAGTATTCAAAAATTAAGCGCTGCGACGCAGCATGCCCTGCTTCTTCAGCCAGACCAACAGAATGGAGATGGCAGCAGGCGTGACGCCAGAAATACGTGATGCCTGACCAATGGAAGACGGTTTATGGTCGTTGAGCTTGGCGATCACCTCATTCGACAGGCCAGAAACCTGACGGTAATCCAGCGTGGCCGGCAGAAGTGTATTCTCATTGCGCTGGTGACGATCAATCTCATCCTGCTGACGCGCGATGTAACCTTCGTACTTCACCTGGATCTCCACTTGCTCAGCAGCCTGTGGATCTTCAAGACCCGGGGCAAATGGCGTCAACTGAACCAGTTGCTCGTAGGTTACGCCCGGACGACGCAGTAAATCTTCCCCACTGGCTTCGCGAGAAAGTGGCGCGCTCAATTGGGCGTTCACTTCAGCCGCGGCTTCAGAGGTTGGCGTCACCCAGGTGGATTTCAGGCGCTGACGCTCACGTTCGATGCTTTCCAGTTTCTCGTTGAAACGCGCCCAACGTTCATCATCAACCAGACCCAATTCGCGGCCTTGTTCTGTCAGACGTAAATCGGCGTTGTCTTCACGCAACATCAAGCGATATTCCGCGCGAGAGGTAAACATGCGGTACGGTTCTTTGGTGCCCAGTGTGCACAGGTCGTCGACCAGCACGCCAAGGTAAGCCTGATCGCGGCGTGGCGCCCAGCCTTCTTTGTCAGCAGAGAAACGAGCGGCATTAAGACCCGCCAGCAAGCCTTGTGCAGCGGCTTCTTCATAACCGGTGGTACCGTTAATCTGTCCGGCAAAGAACAGACCCTGGATGAATTTGCTCTCCAGCGTCGGTTTCAGATCGCGTGGATCGAAGAAGTCGTACTCAATAGCGTAGCCTGGACGGACGATCTTCGCGTTTTCCATGCCTTCCATTGAACGAACGATCTGCATCTGCACGTCAAACGGCAGGCTGGTGGAAATCCCGTTCGGGTAGATTTCGTTAGACGTCAGGCCTTCTGGCTCAAGGAAAATCTGGTGCTGGTTACGATCGGCAAAACGCATCACCTTGTCTTCAATCGACGGGCAGTAACGCGGGCCAATCCCTTCAATCACACCAGCATACATCGGGCTGCGATCGAGGTTATTGCGAATAACGTCGTGCGTTTTCTCGTTGGTATGCGTGATATAGCACGGTACCTGGCGAGGATGTTGCGCGACATTGCCCATGAACGAGAACACCGGCATCGGGTTATCGCCATGCTGTTGGGCCAACACACTGAAATCGATAGTGCGCGCATCAATTCGCGGCGGCGTCCCTGTTTTTAAGCGACTGACGCGCAGCGGCAGTTCACGCAAACGGCGAGACAGTGGAATGGAAGGCGGATCGCCAGCACGGCCACCGCTGTAGTTATCCAGTCCAATATGAATTTTTCCGTCAAGGAAAGTGCCGACAGTCAGCACCACGGCTTTCGCACGGAACTTCAGACCCATCTGGGTCACGGCACCAACAACCTGATCGTTTTCCACAATCAGATCTTCGACGGCCTGCTGGAAGATCATCAGGTTAGGCTGGTTTTCCAGCGCAGTGCGTACCGCCTGACGATATAACACGCGATCGGCCTGAGCACGGGTGGCACGAACGGCCGGGCCTTTGCTGGCGTTTAGTATCCTAAACTGGATACCGGCCTGATCGATTGCCGTGGCCATTAAGCCGCCAAGCGCATCCACTTCTTTTACCAGGTGTCCTTTCCCAATGCCGCCAATAGCCGGGTTGCAGCTCATCTGCCCCAGCGTGTCGATATTGTGTGTCAACAGCAGGGTTTGCTGACCCATACGTGCTGCGGCCATCGCGGCCTCAGTACCTGCATGACCCCCGCCAATGATGATGACGTCAAAAGGATCCTGATAAAACATGGTGTTCTGCCTCGCATGAAAGCGGTTTGAAAAGTGATTGAAGCCCGGGCCGTGGATTCTACTCAACTTTGCCTGTTGGAGAAAGCACCCGGGATCCTGGGTAATTAAAAGAAGATCTTTTTATTTAGAGATCTGTTTTACTATGATCTCTTATTAGGATCGCCACCGTCTGTG
Organism: Scandinavium sp. NPDC088450; assembly: GCF_044900545.1. Lineage (NCBI taxonomy): Bacteria > Pseudomonadati > Pseudomonadota > Gammaproteobacteria > Enterobacterales > Enterobacteriaceae > Scandinavium > Scandinavium sp. NPDC088450. Next base: position 32,919 of record NZ_JBJDNI010000033.1, read on the forward strand.
GATAAGGCGGATCCAGCTTTTTAGATCAAACGCTTAAGAAGGATCTCTGGCTGTGAATGATCGGTGATCCTGGTCCGTATAAGCTGGGATCAAAATGAAGGGTTATGCACAGGGCGAAAACTAGCCAAACCTTATACTTTGGATAACTACCGGTTGATCAGTGCTTTTAACCAGAGTTATCCACACAAAAAAACGCGATCTTTACAATTCTCCGATCACATTCTTCCATTCATCGAGCCAAATCTCGGCCGGATCTTCCGGAATGTCATGATCAAGGATGTTGATCTTCAGTGTTTCACCCTTTTGCTTCGCGCCACAGGCGATCAAAGCGGCATCAATTTTATCGATCGCCCCACAAAAGGTGTCGTACTCACGGCTGCCGATACCGACAGAACCAAAACGTACGGCTGAGAGATCCGGTTTCTGTTCCTGCAATGCTTCATATAAAGGAAGAAGGTTATCGGGAATATCTCCCGCACCGTGCGTGGAGCTCACCACCAGCCAGACACCCTTTGCATTCAGCTCCTCTAGCAGAGGGCCGTGCAGTGTTTCAGTGGAGAAACCGGCGTCTTCCAGCTTTTCAGCCAGATGTTCCGCAACGTATTCGGCACCGCCGAGCGTACTGCCACTGATAAGTGTAATGTCTGCCATGAAAGTCCACCCATTATTCCTGAGTGGCACATTGTACGCTGTGTGTGAGCTGGGATCTACCTGTGGAAAGATGTGGGATTAAAAAGCCCGATCACGGGCGGATGGTACGCATGATCGGGTTCTGCAGGGAGATAAGCGTCTCGGTGGACTGAATTTCATCGATTGTTTGGATCTTGTTGATAAGTACCTGCTGAAGGGCGTCGATCGAGCGACACATCACTTTAATAAAGATGCTGTAGTGACCGGTGGTGTAATACGCCTCCGTGACTTCATCCAGGCTTTCGAGTCGTGCGAGGGCTGATGGGTAGTCCTTGGCGCTTTTGAGGATGATGCCAATAAAGCAGCAAACGTCGTAACCGAGCTGTTTTGGGTTTACGTCAATACGCGCCCCGGTAATGATGCCCGCCTGCTTCATTTTCTCTACCCGAACGTGAATGGTGCCCGGGCTTACGCCAAATTGCTTGGCGAGTTCTGCATAGGCTGTGCGCGCATTGGCCATCAGGGCTTCAAGGATGCCGCGATCCAGATTGTCGATCTGATAATTTTCCATAGGATATTCTTATGATAATTGATGATTCCTTCTATTTTAGCGCCTGATTTTATCGAATCAAAATCGAAGGTGGCTTTTTGATTGATGATTATTGAATTACACCTGCTTTCTGTTGCTTAATCAAAGGCACAGGACGCAGGAGAGTATAAAAATGAAAACCGCTTACATCGCAAAACAACGCCAGATCAGTTTCGTTAAGTCCCATTTTTCACGTGAGCTCGAAGACAGACTTGGACTCATTGAAGTTCAGGCACCGATCTTAAGTCGGGTGGGAGATGGTACCCAGGACAACCTGTCTGGTTGCGAGAAAGCGGTACAGGTAAAAGTGAAAACCTTGCCTGACGCCCAGTTCGAGGTGGTGCATTCCCTCGCGAAATGGAAACGTCAGACGCTCGGCCAACACGACTTCAGCGCGGGCGAAGGGCTCTACACGCACATGAAAGCCCTTCGCCCCGATGAAGACCGTCTTACCCCAATCCATTCAGTCTATGTTGACCAGTGGGACTGGGAACGCGTAATGGGTGACGGTGAACGTCATACCGGCACGCTGAAAGCAACAGTAGAAGCGATTTACGCTGGGATCAAAGCGACGGAAGCCGCGGTGAGTAAAGAGTTTGGTCTGGCACCGTTCCTGCCAGAGCAGATCCACTTTGTGCACAGCCAGGAATTACTGAGCCGTTATCCGGGTCTGGATGCCAAAGGGCGTGAACGCGCCATTGCGAAAGAGCTAGGGGCCGTTTTCCTGATTGGCATCGGCGGCAAACTGTCTGACGGTCAGCGTCACGACGTTCGCGCCCCGGATTATGATGACTGGAGCACCCAAGGTGAAACCGGTTTGGCTGGTCTGAACGGCGACATTCTGGTGTGGAACCCGGTACTGGAAGATGCGTTTGAGCTTTCCTCGATGGGGATTCGTGTGGATGCCGAAGCGCTGAAACGTCAGTTAGCACTTACTGGGGATGACGATCGCTTGCAGTTAGAGTGGCACCAGGCACTGCTTCGCGGCGAGATGCCGCAGACCGTCGGCGGTGGGATTGGACAGTCACGTTTGACCATGCTGTTGTTGCAACTGCCGCACATCGGCCAGGTACAGTGTGGCGTGTGGCCACAGCAGGTTCGTGAAAGCGTGGGTTCTCTTCTTTAATTAGCGTTGCCAGCGCCGCAGCAAGCGGCTCCGTAACCCGGTATCAAAGCGCCAGATGTGATCAAAGATGCGCATGATGCCGGGTTTTCCATGTTGAGACATCGCCACCGCATGAAAGCGATGTTGATGCACACGCTGCAATTCGCTCACCTTATTCACCACGTCGTCCGGTAATCGCTGGGCGATAAAGTCTGAAATCACCACCGCATCGGCATCCGTCCATTCCGGGCCCTGCATCCGTTCGATAATCGCGCGGAAGCAGCTGGCGATATCCGTGCCGCCGCGAAAGCGTTGGCTTAGAAAGCGAATCGCCTGTTCCAGCCCCTGCGGCCCGGTCAGTTCGTAGCGCACCACTTCACTGGAAAACAGCATAATGTAGCAGCGGCGATTGTCCGCCAGCGCCACGCGCATCAAGGCCAGACAGAAGGCTTTTGCACATTGTTCGTTGAAGCCTCCCATTGAACCTGAGGTATCCACGCAGACAATAAACGGCCCGCGCGGCTGCTCATCAAAGTCCTGATGAACAACAGGACGCTCGCTGATTTTCTCCCGCCAGGCGTCACCGTGCAGACGGTAAGTGAGCAGTTGCTTCTCCACCAGCCGCCGGTAAAACTCATATTCCAGTTCAGTTATTCCGAGCGTCGCCAGTTCGGGTGGAAGCAGGCGCAGGATATCGTCGCTCTGCTGCAAGCCATCAACCTGTTCCGGCACCGTGGCTGGTTCACGCACGAGTGTACGGAACGTTTCCATCGGCGCATCTTTGCGTGGCACGGATTTGGCTTCGCGCGAACGGCCCAGTTGTTCGGCCAGGCGCATCAGTTCCGGCTGTTCCGTCAGAAAATCACCGTATCGGACAATCAGCTGCCAGTCGCCGCGCTTCAGTTGCCCTTCGCTCATGTCCCACAGGCGGCCTGCGGCGGCATCATTTTCAACCAGAATCGGCTCAAGCTGCCCGCTGAGGGTCATCTTTTCCTGCACTTCGCTGAGCAGTTGTTCACGCTCATCTTCCAGCAGTTGCTGATTGAGCGTGGTTGCCTGAACGACCAGGCTGAGCCGCCAGCGCTGCAAAAACAGAGTGTGTAGCGCGGGGGTAAATGTGGCGTTGTTATCCACCAGTTGCTGGGCCTGAGCGGCAAACGGCGACTGGAGCTTGTGTAAAAGGGCGAGGATTTGCGGGAGCTGCACAATAAATTGCGCCGTAGAAAGCGTCTGGCTTTGCTGATAGCACATCACCTCGTCACTCAACTCCTGAGGAACGTGTGTTTCCTTTAGTCGGCTTTTGAGTGACTCTCGCCAGCGAGGGATGTCTTCAGTGAGGGCATTTTTCAGCCGAGGAAACTTTTCAAAGAAGATCGCCAACTGAGGAGATGCCAGCAAGGCGATGATCATCTCTTCGATCATGCCTTCTTCGCTGACGGCCAGCATCACGTTCAGTGTGTCGAGGGTGAGCATTACTGGCGAGCCTGTTTGATCTGATCGCCGACATCCTGAAGGCTGGCCTCAATTCTGCCCAGCCAGTCGCCGTGAACGAACAGGCATTTTTGCTGTTCGCTAAAGCGGGTGTGCTGCTGATGCCATTCGTCGTCCAGAGCATCCAGCTGCTGTTTGATTTCACCCGGCATGTTTTCTGGCGTGCTGTTGCCAGGGAGCGCAAGCCGTGAACCTTGCAGACTGACGTCACGCAGCAGCAGATGCAGGCTGGTGTCGACTTCCATATTCAGCACCTGGGCGAAGCCGATGCCGTTGAGTTTGCCGCGGATCTCCCCGCCTTTTTCCAGCCAATGAGCCAGTGCCTGACGCTCGACAGTGATGTGCACCACGTTCATATCGTGCAGTTTCAGCGGCTGCTGAAGTAACAGCGTGAGCGTTACGTCCTGCAAATCCTCTGGCAGTTCGTAGTGCGGTTTGCGGCTGAACATGCCGCCCAGACGAGTGACTTTCAGCGCTGTTTTGTCACTCTGCTGTTGCTGGATTTGCAAACGACGTTGGGTAATTGCCCCGAGTTTGAGCAGCATGGCCTGCTGCTGCCAGGCGTGCCCGGTCATCAAATTATCCAGTTGCTGTTTCATGAGCTGGCGGCTTTCCGCATCGTGCCACAGGCAATCTTTCAGCAGGATCAAATCAATCGGCGCGATCGCTTCGCGACCACTGAAAAAGGCACAGGCTTGCAGCAGGCGGATCGCTTTTTTCCAGCGTCTGTCAGAAACGTAAGGCGCGTTTGGCAGAGTATCCAGTTGCTGGCGCAGGTGATAGACCAGTTCAAAAACGGCATCGGGCAGCTTGACGTTGCCGATGTCTTTTTGCCACTGCATGAACTCCTCGTCTGTGACCTGGAGGCTTTCAGGCACAGGGTTGGTGTTCTCATCCTGCTGGTTTATCAGCAGCGAGCGGAAGTTGCCTTTGTCCTGCACTTTGTCCAGCCACAGGCGAATCAGCATGCGGTCATAAAGCGCTTCCAGGCTGCTGTCTGCTTCGGGCAATTCGTTGGAGGCCGCCACCAACAGACGCATTGGGATTTTTTCTTCGCTGGCGCCGTTTCGGAAATGACGTTCGTTAATGGCAGTGAGCAGGGTGTTCAGGATTGCCGGACCCGCTTTCCAGATCTCATCCAGAAACACGATTTCGGCTTCCGGCAGATAGCCTGTGGTTAAGCGCTCGTAGCGGCCTTCATCCTTCAGCGCCTGAATGGATAAGGGGCCAAACACCTCTTCGGGGGTGGAGAAACGGGTCATCAGGTATTCAAAAGCGCGGGCGTGCTGGAAGGCAAATTTAAGGCGGCGGGCGATCAGGCTTTTGGCTATGCCGGGCGGCCCAAGCAGAAAGACACTTTCGCCGCTCAGTGCAGCTAACAGGCACAACCGGATGGCATGACTGCGCTCAAAAAGCCCTTTTTCGAGGGCTCCACTGAGGCGGGAAATTCTTTCTGCTAATAAGTGTGATTGCGCCATAATAGAGGGGTATCCTTCCGCTAATTATCCAGCTATCAGGCGATTATAGCGGGTTGCGGGCAATGGGTCATCGTGGGAAAAACCGCAGTTTTTTCTTTGAGCAGGGATAACGTGGGGTCAATTTGGAGTACGATTTTGTGATTAATCGTGCATACTGTGCGCCTTTTGTGAGCCAGGGATCAGGGTACACATTTGTCTTATAAACGAAAGACGAGTCTATGAGCACTGATAATAAGCATTCATTGCCGGCCATCACGCTTGCGGCAATCGGCGTGGTCTACGGTGATATCGGTACCAGCCCTCTTTATACACTGAGAGAATGTCTCTCAGGTCAGTTTGGATTTGGTGTAGAACGTGATGCCGTGTTCGGCTTCCTGTCGCTAATTTTCTGGCTGCTGATCTTTACGGTCTCCCTGAAATACATCACCTTCGTGATGCGCGCAGATAACGCCGGCGAAGGCGGTATTTTGACGTTGATGTCATTGGCGGGGCGAAATACCTCGGCAAGAATGACGTCTGTGCTGGTTATCCTCGGCCTGATTGGCGGCAGCTTCTTCTATGGTGAGGTGGTGATAACCCCGGCCATCTCGGTGATGTCGGCTATTGAAGGGCTTGAAATCATCGCCCCTCAGCTTGATAGCTGGATAGTGCCGATTTCAATTGGTGTCCTGACGCTGCTGTTTGCTATTCAGAAGCATGGTACCGCGCTGGTGGGGAAACTGTTCGCGCCGATCATGCTTATCTGGTTCCTGCTGCTGGCTGTGCTGGGTGCACGCAGCATCATTGCGAACCCTGAAGTGTTGCAGGCTCTGAATCCTTACTGGGCCGTCCATTTCTTCCTTGAATACAAAACCGTGTCGTTTGTGGCGCTCGGCGCAGTGGTCCTCTCCATCACTGGCGTGGAAGCGCTGTATGCCGATATGGGTCACTTCGGCAAACTGCCGATTCGTATCGCCTGGTTTAGCGTGGTGCTGCCCTCGCTGGTGCTGAACTATTTCGGCCAGGGCGCACTGCTGCTGAAGCATCCGGAAGCGATTAAAAACCCGTTCTTCCTGTTGGCTCCTGAATGGGCGCTGATCCCGATGCTGATTATCGCCGCTCTGGCGACAGTCATTGCCTCTCAGGCGGTGATTTCCGGCGTGTTCTCACTGACTCGTCAGGCTGTTCGTCTCGGCTATTTGTCACCGATGCGCATCGTTCACACCTCCGAAATGGAGTCCGGGCAGATTTATATTCCGTTCGTCAACTGGCTGCTGTATGTCTCGGTGGTGCTGGTTATCGTGAGCTTCGAGCACTCCAGCAACCTGGCGGCGGCATACGGTATTGCCGTCACCGGTACCATGGTGCTGACATCGATTCTCTCCACGACCGTGGCTTACCGAAACTGGCACTGGAACAAGTACTTCGTTGGCCTGATTCTGATTGCGTTCCTGTGTATTGACGTGCCGCTGTTCTCAGCGAACCTCGACAAACTGATGTCCGGTGGTTGGCTGCCGCTGACCCTCGGCCTGGTGATGTTCATGGTGATGACAACCTGGAAGAGCGAGCGCTTCCGCCTGCTGCGTCGGATGCATGAACATGGCAACTCTCTGGAAGCGATGATTGCTTCCCTTGAGAAATCGCCACCCGTTCGTGTGCCTGGCACTGCGGTGTATATGTCTCGCGCCCTGAACGTTATCCCTTTTGCGATGCTGCATAACCTCAAGCACAACAAAGTGCTGCATGAGCGTGTGATCCTGCTGACGCTGCGAACTGAAGATGCGCCATACGTTCATAACGTTCGCCGTGTACAGATTGAGCAGCTGTCGCCGTCATTCTGGCGAGTGGTCGCAAGCTACGGCTGGCGTGAAACGCCGAACGTGGAGGAAGTGTTCCATCGCTGTGGTCTGGAAGGTCTGAGTTGCCGGATGATGGAAACCTCGTTCTTCATGTCGCATGAGTCGCTGATTATTGGCAACGATCGTCCGTGGTATCTGCGCCTGCGTGGCAAGCTCTACCTGCTGCTGCAACGCAATGCCCTGCGCGCGCCTGATCAGTTTGAGATCCCGCCAAACCGTGTGATTGAGCTTGGGACCCAGGTCGAGATTTAACATCCGCAATACCTTCGCCCGGCGGCGCTGCGCTTGCACGGGCCTACGAAAACTGTAGGCCGGGTAAGCGCAGCGCCACCCGGCAAAATATCTCCTCACATACCCCGCCATTTCACTTAGCGAAACGTTTCGACGTTGATCACAATTTTGTTACGTCATGATAGTTTTCTGAACACCGGTAAGTGTAAACTTACTCCAGCGAAACGTTTCGCTAGTGGAGCAAAACATGAAGAAAGGTACTGTACTCAACGCTGATATCTCCTCGGTCATTTCTCGCCTTGGGCATACTGATACGCTGGTGGTGTGTGATGCGGGTCTGCCGATCCCTCACAGCACGCAGCGCATTGATATGGCTTTAACCCAGGGGGTGCCTGGTTTTATGCAGGTGCTGGAGGTGGTGACATCAGAGATGCAGGTTGAGACGGCAATTCTCGCCGCGGAAATCAAAACCCATAATCCGCAGCTCCACGAAACGTTGCTCCGTCACCTGGAGCAGCTGCAGCAACACCAGGGAAACACCATTGATATTCGTTACACCACACACGAGCAGTTCAAACGACAAACCGCAGAAAGCCAGGCGGTGATTCGCAGCGGGGAGTGTTCCCCGTATGCGAATATCATTCTCTGTGCTGGCGTCACCTTCTGAGGCCATCATGGACGCATTACTGCAACTCAAAGGGATCGACAAATCCTTCCCGGGCGTAAAAGCTCTCTCCGGCGCTTCACTGAATGTGTACGCTGGCCGCGTGATGGCGCTGGTCGGTGAGAACGGCGCTGGCAAATCCACGATGATGAAAGTGTTAACCGGGATCTACAGCAAAGATGCCGGTTCACTGTGGTGGCTGGGAAAGGAAACCACCTTTACCGGGCCGAAGTCATCGCAGGAAGCCGGAATTGGCATCATTCATCAGGAACTGAACCTGATCCCACAGCTTTCCATCGCTGAGAACATTTTCTTAGGCCGTGAGTTCGTTAACCGCTTCGGCAAAATCGACTGGAAAACCATGTACGCCGAAGCCGACAAGCTGCTGGCGAAACTCAACCTGCGCTTTAAGAGCGACAGGCTGGTGGGTGAACTGTCGATTGGCGATCAGCAGATGGTCGAAATCGCCAAAGTCCTGAGCTTCGAGTCGAAGGTCATCATCATGGATGAACCAACGGATGCGCTCACCGACACTGAAACCGAATCCTTATTCCGCGTCATTCGTGAGCTGAAATCGCAAGGGCGCGGCATTGTCTATATTTCCCATCGCATGAAAGAGATCTTCGAAATTTGCGATGACGTGACAGTTTTCCGCGACGGGCAGTTTATCGCCGAGCGTGAAGTGTCCAGTCTCACCGAAGATACGCTGATTGAGATGATGGTCGGGCGCAAGCTTGAAGATCAGTATCCGCGTCTCGATAAAGCGCCGGGCGACGTTCTCCTTAAAGTGGATAACCTTTGCGGGCCGGGTGTAGAAAACGTCAGCTTTACTTTGCGTAAAGGCGAGATCCTCGGCGTGGCCGGGTTGATGGGCGCCGGACGTACCGAGCTGATGAAAGTGCTTTACGGCGCGCTGCCGCGTAGCAGCGGGTATGTCACTCTCGATGGTCATGAAGTGGTGACCAAATCCCCACAGGATGGTCTGGCTAACGGCATCGTTTATATCTCTGAAGACCGTAAACGCGATGGCTTAGTGCTGGGGATGTCAGTTAAAGAGAACATGTCGCTGACCGCGTTGCGCTATTTCAGCCACAGCGGCGGCAGCCTGAAACACAAAGATGAACAGCAGGCGGTGAGCGATTTTATCCGTCTGTTTAACGTCAAAACCCCGTCAATGGAACAGGCTATTGGTCTGCTTTCCGGCGGCAATCAGCAAAAGGTCGCCATTGCCCGTGGGCTGATGACGCGCCCGAAAGTGCTGATCCTCGATGAGCCAACGCGCGGCGTCGATGTTGGGGCGAAAAAAGAGATCTACCAGCTTATCAACCAGTTTAAAGCCGATGGCCTGAGCATCATCCTTGTCTCCTCTGAGATGCCGGAAGTGCTGGGCATGAGCGATCGCATCATGGTGATGCATGAAGGGCATCTCGGCGGTGAATTCACGCGCGAGCAGGCCACTCAGGAAGTATTGATGGCTGCCGCTGTGGGCAAGCTTAATCGTGTGAATCAGGAGTAAAAAAGATGACTACCCAGGCTGTTTCTGGTCGCCGCTATTTCACCAAAGCGTGGCTGCTGGAGCAAAAATCGCTGATCGCGCTGTTGGTGCTGATAGCGATTGTCTCCACCCTGAGCCCGAACTTTTTTACCGTTAATAACCTGTTCAATATCCTGCAACAGACTTCCGTGAACGCCATTATGGCTGTCGGGATGACGCTGGTTATCCTCACCTCCGGTATCGATTTGTCTGTGGGATCGCTGCTGGCGCTGACCGGTGCGGTGGCCGCCTCGATTGTGGGTATCGAAGTGAATGCGCTGGTGGCCGTTGCGGCGGCACTTGCCTTAGGTGCGGCGATTGGCGCGGTGACTGGCGTGATTGTGGCAAAGGGCCGAGTGCAGGCGTTTATCGCCACGCTGGTGATGATGCTTCTGCTTCGCGGTGTGACGATGGTTTACACCAACGGCAGCCCGGTAAATACCGGCTTTACTGACAACGCGGATGTGTTCGGCTGGTTTGGTATTGGCCGCCCGCTGGGTATTCCAACGCCTGTGTGGATCATGGCGATTGTGTTTATCGCGGCCTGGTACATGCTGCATCACACTCGTCTGGGCCGCTATATCTATGCGCTTGGCGGTAACGAAGCTGCGACTCGCCTGTCGGGCATCAGCGTCAACAAAGTCAAAATTATCGTCTATTCACTGTGCGGTCTGCTGGCTTCTCTCGCAGGCATTATCGAAGTGGCGCGCCTCTCTTCTGCGCAGCCTACTGCGGGAACAGGCTACGAGCTGGATGCGATTGCGGCCGTCGTGCTTGGCGGCACCAGTCTTGCGGGCGGCAAAGGTCGCATAGTTGGGACGCTGATCGGCGCATTAATCCTCGGTTTCCTCAATAATGGTTTGAATTTGTTAGGTGTTTCCTCCTATTACCAGATGATCGTCAAAGCGGTGGTGATATTGCTGGCGGTGCTGGTAGACAACAAAAAGCAGTAATAACTGACATAACAGGACCTCTCAGATATGAACATGAAAAAACTGGCTACCCTCGTTTCCGCCGTGGCACTGAGCGCTACCGTCAGTGCTAACGCGATGGCGAAAGACACCATTGCGTTGGTTATCTCTACCCTGAACAACCCGTTCTTCGTTTCCCTGAAAGAAGGTGCGCAGAAAGAAGCGGACAAACTGGGCTACAACCTGGTGGTGCTGGATTCCCAGAACAACCCGGCGAAAGAGCTGGCGAACGTACAGGACCTGACAGTACGCGGCACCAAAATCCTGCTGATCAACCCAACCGACTCTGACGCCGTAGGCAATGCCGTGAAGATGGCAAACCAGGCGAAAATCCCTGTTATCACGCTTGATCGCCAGGCGGCCAAAGGTGAAGTGGTCAGCCATATTGCTTCTGATAACGTGCTTGGCGGCAAAATCGCGGGTGATTACATCGCTAAGAAAGCAGGTGAAGGCGCGAAGGTTATCGAACTGCAAGGTATTGCCGGGACTTCCGCTGCGCGTGAACGTGGTGAAGGCTTCCAGCAGGCTGTTGCTGCTCACAAATTTAACGTGCTGGCGAGCCAGCCGGCAGACTTCGACCGCACCAAAGGTCTGAACGTCATGCAGAACCTGCTGACCGCGCACCCTGACGTGAAAGCAGTCTTCGCTCAGAACGATGAAATGGCACTTGGCGCACTGCGTGCATTGCAGACAGCCGGTAAGTCAGATGTGATGGTCGTCGGTTTTGACGGTACTCCGGATGGCGAAAAGGCAGTAAATGATGGCAAACTGGCAGCGACAATTGCACAGTTGCCGGAGCAAATTGGCGCCCAGGGCGTGGAAGTTGCTGATAAGGTACTGAAAGGTGAGAAGGTTCAGGCCAAGTATCCTGTTGACCTGAAGCTGGTCATCAAGCAATAAGTCATACCGATTCAGGCCACCAAGAGCCTGAGGGGACAACGTAAAAAGAAAAGCGTGGCATGCGCCACCGGGGTCCCGGTGGCGCTCTTTACCGGACACTCATGATTATGAACAACGCAGGAAATCTCGTCGTCCTTGGCAGTATCAATGCCGATCACATTCTTAACCTTGATGCTTTTCCCCGTCCTGGCGAAACCCTCACGGGTACGCACTATCAGGTGGCGTTTGGTGGCAAAGGCGCAAACCAGGCCGTAGCCGCAGGGCGTAGCGGAGCCAATATTTCTTTTATCGCTTGTACGGGCGATGATGATATTGGTGAACGTATTCGCAAGCAGCTCGTCAGCGACAACATTGACGTTGCGCCAGTGAGCGCGATTGCCGGGGAGTCCACCGGCGTAGCGCTGATTTTCGTTAATGGCGAAGGTGAGAATGTCATCGGTATTCATGCGGGCGCGAACGCGGCATTGTCTACAGATTTAGTGGCAGCGCAGGAAAAACGGATTGCCGATGCAGATGCGCTGCTGATGCAGCTGGAATCCCCGCTGGAAAGCGTTTTGGCTGCGGCAAAGATTGCCCGGCAACACGGCACGAAAGTCGTGCTCAATCCTGCCCCTGCACGTGAGCTTTCCGACGAGCTGCTGGCGCTGGTGGATATCATCACTCCGAACGAAACCGAAGCTGAAAAGCTGACCGGGGTGAAAGTGGAAACCGATGAAGACGCAGCGATTGCGGCTCAGGCGCTGCACGATAAAGGTATTGAGACGGTTATCATCACGCTCGGCAGCCGTGGCGTGTGGGCCAGTGAACAAGGTAAAGGCCAGCGCGTGCCGGGATTTAAAGTTCAGGCCATCGACACCATCGCCGCAGGTGACACGTTCAACGGGGCGCTGATGACAGCGTTGTTGGAAGGTGAGGCACTGCCAAAAGCGTTACGTTTCGCGCACGCCGCTGCTGCGATTGCGGTGACTCGCAAAGGCGCGCAACCGTCTGTGCCGTGGCGTAAAGAGATCGACGAATTCCTCAGTCAGCAGGGGTAACGCTTGGCTACCATGAAGGACGTTGCCCGCCTGGCGGGCGTTTCCACCTCAACGGTCTCTCACGTCATTAATAAAGACCGCTTTGTCAGTGAAGCCATCACCGAAAAAGTGCTGGCGGCGATCAAAAGTCTTAACTATGCGCCGTCTGCGCTGGCGCGCAGCCTCAAGCTCAATCAGACCCACACCATTGGCATGTTGATCACCGCCAGTACCAATCCTTTCTATTCTGAGCTGGTCCGCGGCGTGGAACGCAGTTGCTTTGAGCGCGGCTACAGCCTGGTGCTGTGTAACACCGAGGGCGATGAGCAAAGGATGAACAGCAATCTCGAAACGCTAATGCAAAAGCGTGTCGATGGTTTGCTGTTGCTCTGCACCGAAACTCACCAGCCTTCGCAAGAAATCATGCAGCGTTACCCTTCTATCCCGACAGTGATGATGGACTGGGCACCGTTCGACGGTGACAGCGATCTGATTCAGGATAACTCGCTGCTCGGTGGTGACATGGCCACACAGTATCTGATCGACAAAGGCTACACGCGTATTGCCTGCATTGCCGGTCCGCTGGATAAAACGCCGGCTCGCTTGCGTCTGGAAGGGTATCAGGCTGCGATGCAGCGCTGTGGGCTGGTAATAGAAGAAGGTTACATCATTACCAGTGATTTTGAGTTTGGCGGCGGATTGAGTGCGATGCAGTCGCTGCTCGCTTTACCTGTTCCACCGCAGGCTGTCTTTGTGGGTAACGATGCGATGGCGGTGGGCGTGTATCAGGCGTTGTATCAGGCGGGCTTGTCTGTTCCGCAGCAGATGGCGGTCGTGGGATATGATGATATTGAACTGGCTGCCTACATGACGCCACCACTGACGACTATCCATCAGCCGAAAGATGAGTTGGGTGAACTGGCCATTGATGTGCTTATCCATCGTATGGCCCAGCCCGGACAGAAGCAGCAGCGAGTGCAACTCACGCCCGAGCTGGTGGTGCGCGGCTCAGCTTAAGCCTTCTTCTTGTGCCGCTCCTTAATCAGGTTGCGGCCATCTTTCGGTTTCAGCAGCATAAACACCAACGCCGAGACCACGGTTATTGCACCCATAGTAATAAAGGTGTAGTGGAACTGCTCGACGGTATTGGTGCTGTCGAACCCTTCATAAAAGCGCAGAACGGCTGCGCTGACCGCAACCCCCAGACTGATTGAAAGCTGCTGAGTGACGGCCAGTACACTGTTGCCGCCGCTGGCGTTTTCATCGGTTAAGTCAGCGAGTGTAATGGTATTCATCGACGTGAATTGCGTCGACATCGCCATGCCCAGCACGAACAACGGCAGGATCAGCATCCAGACCGGCATCGAAGGAGATTGCAGCGAGAACTGGGCGATCATCAGGCCGATAAAGACGGTTATTCCCACCAGAGTTTTGCGATACCCCAGCCAGCGCAGTACCTGAGTGACCGTGGATTTCGCCAGGATGGAGCCCATTGCTGTGGGGGCCATCATGCAGCCCGCAATCAGCGCCGGGTAACCAAACCCAACCTGCAACATCAGCGGCATCAGGAACGGGACGCAGCCTGTGCCCAAGCGTGTCGCCAGATTTCCGGCAATTCCCACGGAAAAAGTACGCGTCCTGAACATCGGCAAAGTAATAAGGGGCGTAGGATGGCGACGAGCATGCTTTATATAGGCATAGAGCAGTAGCATGCTCACCAGCACGATTGCCAGTGCAATCCAGGTCGCTACAATCTTCTCGCCAAACAGTTCCATCCCGCTGGAAAATAGCACCAGGCTCAGGCCAAACAACAGAAAGCCAGTCATATCAAAGCTGCGGCGCGGGGTAGTAAAGTTCGGCATATACTTGCGGGCATATAGCAGCCCAGCGATACCAATCGGGATATTAATCAGGAAGATCCAGTGCCAGCTCGCCCAGGTCACCAACACCCCGCCCAATACCGGACCAAGGATGGGGCCGACTAAACCTGGCATAGTGACAAAATTAAGCACCGGCAACAGCTCGCTGCGCGGATAGGCGCGTAACAGAGCGAGGCGAGCGACGGGCATCATCATGGCGCCGCCAATCCCCTGAATCACGCGGAAGATAACCAATTGCAGCAACGAGCCTGAGAGCGCACAGGCAAGCGATCCCAGGGTGAAGAGGCTCACTGCGAGCATAAAGACTCGTCGTGTCCCAAAGCGGTCGGCCAGCCAGCCGCTCACCGGGATCAGCATTGCTACCGTCAGGGTGTAGCTGATGATGGCAGACTGCATTGCCAACGGAGAGCGGTTAAGGCTGTGGGCTATGGCAGGAAGTGCCGTGTTAAGGATGGTGGCATCCAGCGCCTGCATAAAGAAGGCCATTGCCGCAATCCACGGCAACCCTGCCATACTGCGTGATTTCTTTTCTGTCATCTATTTATGCGCCTGCGCGGTGGGAGCAATTAACAGAGCCTGACAGGCCTGAAACGCTCGAGGGCCATCGCTCTCCTGGATAGCATCGACAATGGCCTGGTGGAGATCGAGCTTCACCACTTCGTCCTGAGTGATAGCGGCAAAGTAGGTGTGATAAACCGAATGAAATAAAGAAGCGAACGACGTCAGGAAAGGATTCGAACTCATGGCATAGATTTGCTCATGCCAGGCCATGTCCACAGCAATCCAACGCTCGCGGTTAAAATGGCGCTTCAGATGCGTCATCTCTTCCATCAAGGTGTTCAATTGCGCTTTCTGTTCCGCGCTACCCAGCATTGCCGCCAGCATGCAGGCCTGAGGTTCAAGGCTACTGCGCATGACCAGGAAGTGTTCTACCACTTCGGGGAAGTTATTCTCGGTGAGCCACCAGGAGAGCAACTCTTTGTCCAGAAAGTTCCAGTCGCTTCTTGGCATAACCCGGGTACCAATACGGGGACGAGGTAACACCATTCCTTTTGCGGATAACGTCTTCACCGCTTCACGAACGGCTGTCCGGCTAACACCGAATTGTTCACCTAGCTCCATTTCACCTGGGAGGATGCTTTCCGGGGGATACTCACCGGTTAAAATCTTCTGCGCCAATTTCTCGGCAAGAACCCATGATATGTTCTTTTGTGCCGCCAGCTGCTGTGCGCTTAAGGACATAAATGTCATTCCTTCTGTCTAAACTCTTTTTTAGTATGCCACTCAGTGACAAAATTCGGCGGTAAAATCAGCAGATAGCGCAATTAATGGTGCTTTTATGGCTGTTTTGGTGAAAAAAAATGCGAACAGTAAAATAATTCAAATTTCCTCTTGTCACCCCGGAATAACTCCCTATAATGCGCCTCCACTGACACGGAACAACGGCAAGCAAGCCGCCGGGTCAGCAGGGTTTCTCCGGAAATTC
>NZ_JBJDNI010000034.1:0-46166 GCF_044900545.1 Scandinavium sp. NPDC088450
TCCTGCACGCAGTCTTCTTCCATATAGCAACGGATAAACTCCCAGTACTCACCCAGCAGCTTTTTACCTGCCGTTAAAGAGACGGCCAGGCTGAAAGTGTCGAGAACCGTCTCCCCATCGTCTGCCAGAATATGCCCATCAATACCCCATTCGCTCGTTCTCCCCAAAGACTTCGCAGGAGTAAAGAAAATGTCCTTCCAGGGCACACTCAGGATTTCACCGCTGACCTTATAGACATACACCCTCTGGTTAATGCGGTTGAACCTAATTGGATAATGCGTTTTTCTGAACCACTCCTTAGCTAGCAAGCGAACTAAAAAAAATTCAGCCGCCGCCGTGAACACAAAAATCAACAAACCACCAAATAATGGAAAACTTCTATTATTGTGCATAGTTTCTAAAGCTGCGAACCCAAATCCATATGCTACCATCGCAAAAATAAAAAATGACAAAATAAATAACAATGAGCTAGATACCCCAATCCCAGAATAATATTTACAAACAGTTTCCAGATAGGTTGAGTTCATCCTGATAATGGAAGCCTCATCATTAATGTTGTTGACTCTGCGCCGTTTCGCCTGGCAAAAACGCCCCTCTTTTTCTTTTTCGGTTAAAGGACGGTTCAATTTATAGGCAGCATAAAGCCCTGTATAATTCATCATGCCGTAGCGCCTCCTTGTTGCACTTGCTTATAAAGAAATCCATTTCTCTCTGACATCAGTATCGAACTGGCAGACATGCCCTTTCAGACTTTTTCGTAGCGCGCTGCCAGTTTGGCCTTGATTCTCTCATATGCTGCTTTCTGGCGGGCGTAGCGGGCTTCGTACACATCTCGTTTTTCATTGGCCAACACATAGCGCCACAGATGCTCTGGATTGTTCGCTGCGCTGACATTTACCGGGTCATCACCTTCAGGCTGGCAGGCATCCAGCACTTCCTGTGGCCACTGCGGGATTTTGCTGGTTTGCATGGCAATATAGCGAGCAAAACTGGCTAACAAGGCCAGTGGAAATTTTACCGGAAGATGAATCCATTCCAGGCGGGAATCCATTTTCATCAGATATTGCAACCCGAAAACATAGCCTTCCTTCTTATTTTCAATTGGTGGACAGAGAGTCACAATATCAGCAAGATCTTCAACACAGTCGGCCTCCATATAGCAGCGAATGAACTCCCAATACTCACTAAGAAGTACTTTCCCACCCATTACTGAAATAGCGAGGCTAAATGTATTTATAATCGTCTCAGCATCATTAGCCAGAACATGTCCATCTATACCCCATTCAGGCATAGCACCTTTGGAACTGGCTGACGTAAAGAAAATTTGTTCCCAAGGAATAACCAAGACTTCGCCACTAACTTGATAAACATACACCATCTTTTTTTTTCGGTTAAATCGGATAGGATAATGAGTAATTCTAAACCATTCCTTCCGAAGGAGTTTACTGATTAAAAATAGTGAAGCAATGGTAATTAAAATAGAAATAAGACACCCAACAAAACTAAACTGGACACCTTCCATAAAATACTTAAAAACTGACTCAATTAAAACAAACAAGGATATAGAGAGAATCCCAAAAGCTAAAATAAATATCATCGAGCTAGATATTCCAACTCCAGAGTAATACTTGCAAACAGTTTCCATATAGGTTGAGTTCATCCTGATAATGGAAGCCTCATCATTAATAATTTTGACTCTGCGCCGCTTCCCCTGGAAAAAACGCCCCTCTTTTTCTTTTTCGGTTAAAGGACGGTTCAATTTATAGGCGGTATAAAGCCCCGTATAATTCATCATGCCGTAGCGCCTCCCTGTTGCAACTGTTTATAAAGAAATCCCTTTCCAGCTTACTCCGACACCCGTATCGAACTGGCACACTTGCCCATTCAGACTTTTTCGTAGCGCGCAGCCAGTTTGGCCTTGATACGCTCATATGCTGCTTTCTGGCGGGCATAGCGGGCTTCGTAAACATCACGTTTCTCGTTAGCCAGCACATAGCGCCACAGATGCTCTGGGTTGTTCGCTGCACTGACATTTACCGGGTCATCACCTTCAGGCTGGCAGGCATCCAGCACTTCCTGTGACCACTGCGGGATTTTGCTGGTTTGCATGGCAATATAGCGGGCAAAACTGGCAAGGAGATCCAGTGGAAACATCACAGGCAGAAAAATCCATTCCAGACGGGAGTCCATTTTCATCAGATACTGCAGCCCGAAAATATACCCTTCCTTCTGCTTTTCCACCGGAGGGCACAGCGTGACCAGCTCTGAAAGCTCCTGCACGCAGTCTTCTTCCATATAACAACGGATAAATTCCCAGTACTCACCCAGCAGCTTTTTACCTGCCGTTAAAGAGACGGCCAGGCTGAAGGTGTCGAGAACTGTTTCCCCATCTTCTGCCAAAATATGCCCATCAATACCCCATTCGCTGGTTCTCCCCAAAGACTTCGCAGGAGTAAAGAAAATGTCCTTCCAGGGCACACTCAGGATTTCACCATTGACTTTATAAACATACACCATCTGGTTAATGCGGTTGAACCTCATAGGATAATGCGTTTTCCTGAACCATTCTTTTTGTAGTAATTTGCTGATAAAAAATAGTGACACGATAACAACCAAAATTGAAAGAAAAAAACCGACCATGCTGAACTGAGTACCATAAGCAATATAATCAAATATTGGTTCAAAAAACACAAAACAAAAAGATAAAAATATCCCTAAAGCCAAAATAAATATCAAAGAACTAGACACTCCGGTCCCATGATAATATTTACAAACTGTTTCCAGATAAGTTGAGTTCATCCTGATAACGGAAGCCTCATCATTAATGATGTTGACTCTGCGCCGTTTCGCCTGGCAAAAACGCCCCTCTTGTTCTTTTTCGGTTAACGGGCGGTTCAATTTATAGGCAGTATAAAGCCCTGTATAATTCATCATGCCGTAGCCCCTCCCTGCTGCATTAATTTATTAAAGGAATCCATTTCTGCTGTCTCCGGCATGATCGCGGGTATATCTTTATCATCGGCAGGAATGTGACGCCACCACATGGCCGCCAGCCACTTTTGAATCTCATCCTTCTCTTTTGATGCCAGGAAGATCGCCGCACCAAACACAAGAATCAGACAAATAATTATGCCCAACGGGCCTAACGTCAACCACCCCATCGCTGCAACCCAAAGGAAAGATCCACCAATGGCTGATGCAAGGTAAGCAATACCTGAACTAATTTCACCAGCTTCAAATGAAGTGAATACATGCGCTACATCCCACAGTACAGCAACCACCCCAGCCGCCGCACCAATTCGCATCACTCTACGTAATGTGGTTGAAATAAACCGCTCCACCCCAGCGCCGAGCTGTATACGGACAATACCCCGTAAACGAATCGACCTGAAATTTCGCCATATGTTATTCAACACTTCTGCCGAAGCCCCAATAGAGGAAACTATATTGGCGACAAATTTACTTACCCCTTCATAGCCGTCAAGCCCTCCACCGCTGATCACAGCATTCCACTGCAGCGCCATCGACAGCGTGCACCCTGCAAAGGGGATTGAAGTGGTGGCATCGCTTGCCAGCCTGTGGGTGGACATGCCTTTGGCGATCGAAAGCTTATCCCGCCAGTATTTTGGAAAGACCGACTCATTGATTTCTTCAACCGAGTGAATGGTTCTGGCTGCTGCCTGAGCCCGGCCCTCCAGCGGCGTTGAAGCCAACTGTTTTGCTTCATCGGCATCAATCATCACGATAAAGCGGCTTTGCTGTTGTCCATCAACCGCAGCCCCAGAAATGTTCATTCTCCGCATCTCAATGTCGATGTAGTGCCGCAAACGATCTTTGGCTACCCGGTCTTCCTGATCCGTCAATCCTGCCAGTTGTTCCAGCACGGCTTTCACGAAATACTTTCGTTCACCGGTCAGGCTCACTGTTTTCAGGGCATGCCCGGTAGAGGAAGCCAGCGCCACCAGAGCGGGCATCAAAACGCCGTTGACGGATTGACGCGCGACAGCAAGCAATACGCTACTGATCGTACTGAGGTAAGTTTCCATGACTAAATGGATACTTTCTTTCAGATGACCCGCGATGTCTTTGAAGCCATCCGCCAGTTTATCCCAGGGCAGATCATCGTAACGATTGCTCGACAGGGCACTGTTAATTTGCTGTGCCCAGGCTGTGTTGTTCATGACTGTGGCACGCAGCAGGATATTTGTGGCTGTTATCGACACCTGTGCCAACTGCTCAGTGAAATACTCCGATACCCCTTTTTTATCCTGCATGCCGCCCACACAATCCAGCATGGCCTGGATAAAAACGCCGCCGCTTGCGACATCTTCCGGGTCAAAATTGTGATTCAGGTAATCCAGCAAGTTCTGGCTCTTCAACCATCCCAGATACATGACCACCATCGGTGAGACAACTCTCTGATCATAAGCTTCCAGCGCTTTTTTAAAACCATCCAAAAAGGCATTCTGCTGGGCGCGATCAATGTATTTTTCGTAAGGAGACCAACGTTCTGCCACCGTTGATTTTAAAACCTGGTCATTAAGTACCTGCAGATCCTTGGCACGCGATGGCTGAGAGGGGATCATAATCCCTCCGGTGGTTTCCCAGCCGTAGCGTACCTGGTTCTCAATCTTTTCATTCTGCGCCAGCAGGTCGCGTTCGAACTGGGTACACATGGCATCATGAAGTCCTGAAAGAGCAGAGGACAGCGCCAGCCCACGCTTATACTTCGGATTGTTACCGAAGTTTTGATCTAACCGCCAGTTACACAACGAGGAAATTTCCTGGGTTATCGCGACGGGATCCTCCAGCAGGATAATCCCTCCTTTCCCCGGAGATAAAGACTCAGCCGCCATGATCAGATTTTCCCCTTCAGGGGAGAAAACGCTCTTCCAGTAAAGAGGAGTCCATTGTGGGATTTCACTACTTCCTGCACTGACGCTATATTCTGCAACCGTCGTCGATAACCCGGAAATGCTCGTTACGTTTTCCGCTTTGCCGCCGTTGACCCATCCATCCATATCGAAACGCTGCATATATTGGGCACGATACCCGGCATCTTCATGTTTCTTACGCACGGCATCCGTCCACTCAACTTCACTCCATGCGAACCAATACGCACCGTTTTTATAGGGTGGGGGTAAGACAGGCAAAGTAATTAATGACGCGCCAGCAAGTTCCGTAGGCTCAGTAATACATGGACGTGTTTTGCCACTAGCCACAGCAGGGGGAACACTGCCTTCTTCAGGCAAAGGATAATAAAACCCTTCCTGGGTTGTGAAATAATTTATCCAGCTTCCGGCTTGCTCATTCCAGATGTAGAGAAAACCCTCACGCAGAAGCCGTGTGGTGTAAGCAGTTTCCCCTTGCGCAGGCACTGTTGGCGCAGTGAAAGAGGAAGGAAAGTTCGGCGCACTGTCCTCAATGCCCTTGATACCAGCACGGACAGGCAATAGCGCAAGACCGTTGCGACGACAGAAATTACAGCCCTTGCTCTGACTCATAATGAATACCCTTTATTGATATTTTTGCTGTTTCTTCCATGACAAGTAACCACTTTTTCTGATCCCAGCTTCGGGCTATCTGGCAATAGATTCCCGGCGTGTTCTTACTGTCTTCGAGCAAGGTTTTAATAAATGTAGAGTGATAAAAGTTTTTACCATACTGAATGCCATCATAGGCAAACTCGCACAAATCAGCAGCGTGAGTCAGCCAGGTTTCTCCGGCAACTAGCAGTTGGAAAATATCTCTGCTCAGCTGCTGTCGCCGAGAAAAACCCACCGAATGAGAAGTGATGCGAGCCAGAACAACATTTATCAATCCGATTCGCTGAATATCGGAGAACAGTTGGTGTCTGTCTTGTATTACAGGCTCCGGATGCGAGTTGTCACTAAAAGAAAGCGTATGCCATTGCCTGTCGATACAAAACGTCCAGTCGGAGATATCATGTGCATTTAATAAATTAGACAGATTCCACGCATCCATAATCCAGCTAAGATGAAATAGCACTCGTGGATCATAATATCGTAGAATATGTTTTTGACGCTGCGGATCGGTAATGAACAATGCATTGGTCAGGTGATGTCTGACAACAGCTTCCGGTTGCTCACTTTTAAGTAATAGCAAACCTGATGGTTGTTCACTCACAATCGACTGTCGGAATAGATTTTCCACCCAGTCCCATTCGGTTGAAGACAGCGAATTTAATGACAGTAGCCAAGGGTACAGATGAGCCTGAGCACGAGTTAACGGAGTGACCAATTCAATAAGTGGTAAAGTAACAAGTTTATTAGCCACGCGCATCCGATCAATAACCAGATATTGGTGTTCCGTTAGCGTCAAAGCATCATCACGAAAAAAACTAGTTATCATGGTTCAATTCTCAGCTCATTGGAACGGTTGCGCTACCTTGCTCAGAAGCATCCGTTGCTGCATTCTCACAGGCAGTAAATCCAGGGTAAGTCGCATTTAGCGTTGCTGCGCCAGCATAATCAAAATTGGCACTTTTAACTTTGAAATCCCCCCCCGTTCCATTTTCTATTTTTCCGGCATCCAGAGTGATATATGAACCGCCACATTGTAACGTTATCTTCTTTTTGGCTGTGATCAATATTTCATCGTCTGTACTGGTAATTGTGATGCCTTTTTTCGCTGTTATTTCAATAGCGTCTGACTGCGCTTGTATTTCTACCTTGCCTGTTGCAGCAACCAGTTTCATACCCAGTTCGTGAACAAAAAGCACCATGCCACGTTTTGCTGCTAATACCATTCGCTTCAACGAAGAAATTTCTGTATTACCGCCAGCAGTGAGTATCTGATTCTGGTTGGCACTGAGCTGAATTTGCTGTGGGGTTGAAAGTGCAATACCGCCCGGTGCACCTGCGACAATCACTGGTTGCTGTAAAGAAGTAATGTTCTGTTTTAAGAAATTTTGTTGAGTGCTTTTATCAAGAGGATCCAGTTGCGCCGTTTGCATCAGACCAGAGAGTGATTGTGCCAGCGACAAAGCATCAGTCAGTTGCTGCTTAATCTCATCCATACTGAGCTGCTGTGCCATTGCCTTAGGCTGGGCTTGCGAAGTCAGCAAAAGCCCCTTCCCTCCACGGACGGAAACCCAATCGTCTGTGCGAAGCTCAGCCCCTTCCCCGCGCTGTTGTTTCTCGCTGTCCACTAAATGCCCGAGGTTCAGCTGGCTCTTGCCGCCGTACTCGGTGGAGACCTTGATATGCTCCTTGCCGCGCTCATCGTCGAGGCGGATTTTGTTGTTCGCCGGGGTGCGCAGCACGTTGCGTTTGTAGTTGCGGATGGTGACGTGGTCGCCGTGCGCCGAATCATGCAGCACGCCTGCAAGGTATGGCCTGTCAGGGTTACCGTCCTCGAAACCAATCGCCACTTCGGTGCCTGCCAGCAGCGGCAGGTGCAGGCCGTAAGTGTCCCCGGCATACGGGCGGGACTGGCGCACCCACAGGCTCTCGAACCCGGTTTCCCAGTTATCACGGTCAAACAACATATTAACGCGATAGCGGCCGTCCTTGTCGATGTGGCCGTAGGTGTCATTGACAGTGGTGCTCGTGACGCGGGCCGGTAAGGTGCCTGCCATCACCGGACGCTTGCCCGGCTCCGGGCGGAAACCAAAATCAGTGCTGTCCGGCAGGCCACTGAAATGGACCACAAAATCCTTGTCGCGCCTTGCATAGCTGGTCATGCCCGTGATGAGCACGCCCGCGCTGAACACGTCGGCCACTTCGAAGCCGCCGGTGACTTTCAGCACCTGGCCCGGGGACAGCGTCGGGCTACTGGTGATGCCCGCCACCTGCGTCTGACCATTCAGATAACGTTCGTGGCGGATGCGGGCATAGAAAGCCCCCGACTCGGGTGCCGGGTTGTGGTCATAAGCACTGCCCTGCGTCAGGTAGTTGTCCGCGTAATGGTAGGCTTCGCCGTAAGTGGTGCCGTCTCCCCGGGTCGCATCCACCTGGGCATTCATGTCGTCGCTGGCCTGGCGGTAGTTGTAATCGCGGGTGCTGACCTGTTTTTGCACCACATGGTGGTGGCTTTCCATCCCCCACACCGAGTCCACGCCTTTGGAATGCTGGCCTGACAGTGGCACTGACGGCAGGCTCAGGCCCTTTTCATACCCCTGCTGGCTGTCGTAAAACTCGACCACATCAATATGGAGACGAGTGTCTGTCGTGAAACGGAACCAGATACCCACTTCACCCAGCAGACGGGTAATAAAGTGCAGGTCATCTTCCCCGTACTGCATCACCTGTTCACGGCGCGGGTACTCTTTGGTCAGCGAGAAAACAAAATCCTGGCCTTTCAGGCCGTGACGCTCGCGCAGGATTTTCTCCACAATGCCGGGAACTGAAATATCCTGGTAAATCGCGTTCTGGTGCGAACGGTCCAGCAGCGCCAGGCGCGGTGTCAGCGTCAGGGCGTAACGGGTTTCATCCTCCGAGGTGCTGAGACGTTCAAATCCGCTCACCACCCCCTGAATCACCCGCACCGGTTGCTGGATTTTAATCCCGAAGCCCTGGTCTACCGGGGCCTGCAGCGTCAGGGACCCGGCTTTCATCAGCATCATTTCTTTGCTGATGGCATGGTCGGCGCTGGTGAACTCCACCCGATAGCTGAACGGTTTGCTCAGGGCTTCCTGCCCTTCAAAAGCCAGCACATCCAGTTCAGCACTGCTGCCAGAGACTTTCAGCAGATGGTGGTTATGGCTAAATCTGAGTACCGGGTTCGTGCTCATTACGCCTCTCCTGTGGCTATGAATGCTTCGACATCAAATTCAAGCTCAATCCCTTCGTCCTCACTCCAGCCTAATGTTAAAGACTTGGGTTTATTCTGTGCAGCCATGTAGCTAAGAAGTTGCTGGCTCAAAACTGGCAGGATTTGCTGATTGAGTAAGCTGTCGACGTTACGCGCTCCGGTATCAGGCAAAAGACAGGCGGATGTGAGCGCGTCATACAGACTTACGTCAACGTGTGACGTCAACCCGTAATGGCGGTGCAGGCGTTTGCTCACCTGATCGAGTTTCATTTCCACAATTGAGCGCATGGCTTGTTCAGAAAGTGGGCGATAAATCACAGTCTGGAAACGTGCTAACAGTGCTGGCTGGAAGTGATCTCGCAAAATCGGGCGCAGTAATTCGTGTAACTCGCCTTCGCTGGCTGTCGGATTTTCTTCAAGAAACTGCATTAAGTGGTCGCTGCCGAGATTCGAGGTCATCAGAATTACTGTATTTCTGAAGTCAATCTCGCGGCCTTCACCGTCGCGCATGAAGCCACGGTCGAAGACCTGGTAGAACAGGTTCATCACATCGCGGTGCGCTTTTTCCACTTCATCCAGCAGCACCACGCTGTACGGGCGCTTGCGCACGGCTTCGGTCAGAATGCCGCCCTGGCCGTAACCGACGTAGCCCGGAGGGGAACCCTTCAGCTGCGAAACGGTATGCGGCTCCTGGTATTCCGACAGGTTGATGGTAATTAAGGATTTTTCCCCGCCATACAGGGAATCTGCCAGCGCCAGTGCGCTTTCGGTTTTCCCCACGCCGCTTGGGCCAACCAGCAGGAACACGCCCTGCGGTCCGTTTTCAGACGTTAAGCCGGTTTTGGCGGCACGCAGGCGCTGGGCGATGGCTTCAAGCGCCACTTCCTGCCCAACCACGCGTTTGCCAATCTCCTGCTCCAGGCTCAGCAGTTCTGTCTGCTCATCTTTCATCAGCGAAGAAAGCGGCACGCCCGTCCAGTCGGCAATCACTGTCGCGACGGTGCGCACGTCCACATCCACAGAGAGCAGCGGGCTGTTTTGCTGCATGCCACTCAGCTGCTGTTGCAGCGCATTTGTCTCGCTCTGGCGTGAGATATCCTGGCGAGTCTCCAGTAGCTGTTCGGTGAGTTTCAGCTCTTCGCCGTACTGGGTTTCCAGCTTATCCAGCTCAACAATCAGGCTGACTTCTTCCTGCTCGATGACTGACAGGCGTTCACCGTGCGTCTGGCTGCCCAGCGCGATGTCTTCCAGCAGCGCCTGCTTCTCCATCTCAAGCGCGGTGATTTGCGCGCGGATGCGGGTCAGCTGTTCCGGCACGGTATCCAGGCTCATGCGCACGCGGGCGCTCGCGGTGTCCAGCAAATCGACGGCTTTATCCGGCAACTGGCGGCCTGTCAGATAACGACGCGAGAGCGTAACCGCTGCACGCACCGCATCATCGGTAATGTGAACATTGTGGTGCTCAGCGTAGCGGGACTTCAGGCCACGCAGCATCAGGCACGCGGTGTCGTCATCCGGCTCGTCGACTTTTACCATCTGGAAGCGGCGCTCCAGCGCGGCATCGCGTTCAAAATATTGTTTGTATTCGGACCAGGTTGTCGCGGCGATGGTACGCAGTTCTCCACGCGCCAGCGCCGGTTTCAGCAGGTTCGCGGCATCTGCGCCACCCGCCTGATTACCCGCGCCGATAATGGTGTGCGCTTCATCGATAAACAGCAAAATCGGCACTGGTGACTGCTGCACGGCATCGATAACGTTTTTCAGGCGCTGCTCGAACTCACCTTTCACGCCCGCGCCAGCCTGAAGCAGACCGAGGTCAAGCGTGCGCAGAATGACAGGTTTGAGCGATTCCGGCACGTTGCCTTCGGCAATACGCAGCGCCAGGCCTTCTACCAGCGCGGTTTTCCCCACACCCGGTTCGCCGACCAGAATCGGGTTG
Source organism: Scandinavium sp. NPDC088450 (assembly GCF_044900545.1). NCBI lineage: Bacteria > Pseudomonadati > Pseudomonadota > Gammaproteobacteria > Enterobacterales > Enterobacteriaceae > Scandinavium > Scandinavium sp. NPDC088450. Next base: position 10,715 of record NZ_JBJDNI010000034.1, read on the forward strand.
TTTTTACGACGGCGAGAGAGGATATCGACCATCTGGCGGATTTCGGTATCACGGCCAAAGACCGGGTCGATTTTGCCCTCTTTCGCTTTCGCCGTGACATCCAGGGTGAATTTATCCAGCGCATTTTGCAGGGCCGGGTTGAGCTCGCCCTCTTTCACTTCGCTGCCTGCCGGACGGCCGATCATTTCTACATCGCCGCCCGTCGAAGCAATCAGTTCTTCTTCCAGTTGCAGTTCCGGGCGCTCGTCAGACTGCGCATCCAGCAAAGGACGCAGACGTTCCAGCTGGCTCTGGCCCAGTGTGAACAACGGCCACAGGCCATCGCAGCGGATCAGTTTCGGGCTTTCAATCAGTGCCAGCAGTAAGTGCTGGCTGCGGATTTGCTCTTCGCCCTGCAATGAAGCCGCCATCCACGCCTGTTTCAGTAACTGATTCAGAGACTCCGCCAGTTGAGGACGACCGCGCACGGAACGCGGCAGGTTATCCAGCCAGCCCAGCAGCGCCTGCCACATGCCGTCCATATCCCACTCGTAGCGACGTGCCAGCACGGTGAGATCGCCTTCGCCCTGCTCCAGCAGCTTCAGCAGCCAGTGCTCTGGCAGGATTTCCGCATGCGCACGGGTCTGGCACAGAGAAGCTGCGCCTTCCAGCGCGCGGGCGCAGTAAGGATTGAGTCGGCGTAACAGGACGGCTGAAGTTTCCATTTTTCTCTCTCTTTATTTTTCCCGGGCACGCTACCGCCCATCGCTGTGTACTTACCAAAGCGCATAAGGTCAGGAAGGCAGAGTGTGATTTTTCGCTCAGGGCCTGCGTGGGCAGACGCTCAGCGAAAAACTGCGGACAGGCGCAAGCCTGCCCGCAACGGGATTACGCCGTGGCGCGTTCGTTCCAGGAATCGGAATGAATGATGTTGCCGTCTTTGTAGGTCCAGGTGATTTTTTCGTAACGCAGCTCGATCATTTCGAGGTGGTTGTGCTTCTCGAAAGAAGGGTCTTTGATGTCGTGCATTTTCGGCGCGACTTTCACCACTTTCACGTTCTCGAGTTTGGTGTTGAAGTACTCAACTTCCTGGCCAGCGTCGTTGATTTTGTACCACTTGAATTCCGCAGACTTGAGGGTCTGACCGGTGGTCACAGCCTTGTACAGGTACGGGCTGGAGGAGTCGATTTCCTTGGTGAACAGGAACGGGGTGTGGATACGAGTGCCAGTCAGTTTCCCGGTGTTGTTGTCGGTCGGGATGTACAGGTTGTGTTGCTGAGCGACAACTTCGATGCTGCCTTCGCGATCCTGAACGTCCACAGACCCTTTAATGTCCGCACCGCCATCGTCTTTCAGCCAAAGATAAACTGGAATTGCCATCGGATTTACTCCATTAGTGTTGAGAAACGTCATCATCCTGCGATGACGCTGGGGTTTTGCCTGGTATCTGGCAGGCGTTAGCCTGTGGCACCAGACTGATTTCGACACGGCGGTTAAGCGCTCGCCCTTCCGTGGTGTCATTTGTTGCGACAGGTCGACTTTCGCCATAGCCCTGCACGGCGAAACAGCTTTCCGGCACGTCACCGGTGTCGCGCATCCAGTCACGCACCGCTGCGGCGCGCTTCAAAGACAGCGTCTGGTTCAGTTGAGGATTGCCGGTGTTATCGGTGTGTCCGGCCACCACGATCAGCCAGCCTGGTTTGGCTTTGATGCCCACCAGCGAGTTAATCAGCAGTTTGGTGGAGCCTGATTTCAGTTCGTACTTGCCAGAATCGAACAGCGACATGCTGTCGAGGCGGACAATTTTAGGGACCACTTTCTCCTTCGGCTTTGGAGGCGGAGGCGGAGGCGGCGGGACGTAAGAACGAACGGCATCCAGAACAGGCATGCGCAGACGCTCGCCCTGGTAAAGACCCAGACTCATTCGCAACGGCTCGCCATTTCTGGCCCATTGATCCAATTGCGCGGCATCCTGACGTAACACGTTCACCGCCTCCGCTTTCGGGACGTAATCGTCCATCGAAATTCGGTCATAGTGGTGAATATCAAAGCTGAGATTGTGCAGCAGTTGACGGTTGTTCCAGCCGCTGCTGCAAAGCGCAGCAACGGCTGCCAGCGTGAACATAGACAACCCATAGCGCCAGGTTCGCTGACGTGGCGTCAGGCCTACGCCTTCGGGAAGCAACGGCAGCACAAAGTCCGGAAACAGCGACATGACTGTGCTGTCCGTCCCTACCGGGTGCCACCCTGCAACGTGCTGAATTGCCGTATGGCGTGAAAGCCAGGCTGTCCAGATTGAGGATGAAAGACTACCCGCCAGTATCGGCCCAATGCCCCACAGCACAGCCGTTGGCGCGATCGCAGGAATGTCTGGATTTTCATCCATGAACACCGTTTTGACATGGGTATGGAACCAGGTCATCAGGCTGTTCATCAGCACCTGTTGCTGCATCGCCATCGAGCCACCCGTCGTTACCCACGCGGCAATAGAGCTGGGAGCAAATGACTCACGCCAGACACTGACTCCTTCGCCAGGGATAGCGGCCTGCCAAAGCATATCGTTCATCATTCCGCTGCCAGCCTGACCATTCAGTACCAGTGGAACTGAGTGCCCCGTTTCGCGTCGGAGCTGGCTTATCTGCCAACGCAACGCCAGTAAGCGACTCGTCAGCGCTTCAGTATCCGCGTGTTTTTGGGGACAAATGCTAACCATCACCGAAAGCTGACGTCCCCAGTCGGGCCGCATCCACAGCAGTTGGCGAGCCACATGTTCGACATCCTGATGATCTTCTACACGGATCCAACAGCCCTGGGTCACGGTCAGAACCTGAGACTGTTCTGGCCATGCCTGTGGCAAATCGCCGCACACCAGCACGACCGGTTGGCGATAATTCGCCTCTGGCAGATTATCCAGACGTGCCGTGTATGCTTGCTCTGAACGGCGGCTGGCCAGATACCAGAGCGTAGCAATCCCCCCCCAGACAACAACAAGAGTCAGGACACTAACCAGACGCGAAACGGGCAGGAATCCAAGGCAGACGACACCGCTCAGTAGCGCGCCCCACAACGCTAAGAGGCGGTGTTGCGCAGAACTCATTTCACAGCCTCAGGCAACAGAGTTACCAGCATCTGATCCAGCCAGTGGCTCAGCCCCCACCACAATGCGACAAGCACCACGAGGCTAAGACCAATGCGAACGGGCCAGGAAGCTAACCAGTTCCCCATTCCACGCCCGACACGGCTTTCTGCCAGGACTGGGTGCGTCTGTGGATAGCTGAAAGGCGCGACATGCTCGCTGAGCGTTTTGATGAGTTTTTGCCTCTCCGGATCGTTCAGAGAACGAAAACTTCCAAGGAAGCCCAACATCATGACCCGCTCAAAGCAGGTCAACACTGCGCTCTCCGGAGCGGGTTCACGCAAGACATCGCGCATGCGATCACACAGCGTATCGCCTGCTTCCATCGTGCCAAGGAAATGCCCTTGCAAAGGAATGTCGTACCACTGAACACAGGCGTCATCCTGAATGCCACGGCTTTTCACCGCTTCATCCAGCAATGCGCATTGAGCCGTGAGGATGTGCTGACAGCTTGCTTCATCCAATCCCTTCTCTTTCAGGGCTTGCTGAACACGTCCCACATCTGCAACACAGCGATCCCAGAGCACTCTCCCCTCGCCCTCGTTGAACTGAGGGCCATGACGAAGACTGATAACCTGCAACCACGTGTCCTGCAAAAGCTCGTCGATATCAATGGAGGTAGTTACTTCGCGTTTGTTCTCACTCATGTTCTCAGCACCGCATAAAGTTCAAGTTCTGGCTCACCGAGCGTGCCCGGGGTGTAGAACATGCAATTGCCGCTCTCAAGCATTTCCTGTGCAGCCGGATGCGAAAGATCCAGAGAAAAATACTGATTTTCCAGTCGCAGCGGGATAGCAGCAGGAACGTGACGCAGAGGGTTGAGAGGGATCCCCTGACGCGAGGCATTGACCAGACTGGTGACATAGTCCGGACTGCCGACTTTGCACTGACGAGGAAATTGCTCTTGCAACTGAGCAACCGGAATGTGCGAACGTACGGAAAGGTAATAATCTGCCCCTTCACGCAGGCGAGGATCCTGGAGACGCGCAAGCCACTGACGCAGCCGTTTATCGTGCGCCAACTCAATGGATATCACCCTTGATGGCAAGCTTGCTTCCAGCAAATCACTTAGCAAATCGAACAACGGCGGAAAGACCACGTTCAATTGTTCGTGCTGATAGGCTGGAATTGCAGTGACCTGGTGCTCAAGGGAGAAGGTTAAAAGGCTTCCCGCCAGCCGCGCCAGTTCAGGGTATAACCGTTCAACAGCACTTTGCGGGTAGCGCTGAAAATGGCCTAAAACGGGCTCGGCGCTGTTCAGTGCATTTAACAACCAGAACAGAGAAACGTCTGCCACAGCAAAGTCAGCCATTCGTTCATTGCTTTCGCGACGCATTGCCATCAGACGTGTCAGACGAGCGCGAAGCTGGCTCATGAGCTGTTCGAGCTGAACCATCAGCCAGCGACTACTTTGTACCCTCAGCAAAGGTGGCAAAAAGGCGTCGTCTGGCGTCCAGATACCCTGTGAATCAAGCTGTAGCCGCGCGATCGGGCACGTAAGATAGTCACTGTTATTCTGATGCGCGAAACGCAACGTCAGTTCTGGCTGCATAACCGCAATCTGGCGAGTGTCATCCCCAAACTGATTACGCACATCATGCCAGCGCTGACGATAACGAACCGGACGCTCAGCCACTTCATCAGACTTCAGACAGTTGCCACCATTAGCACGCAGCAACGGCAATGCCAGTACCACTTCAATGTCTTTTGATTCGCCATCAAGTGAAAGCGCGGGAGGGAGCGCCTCGGCATTATCCGTGTCTATCAGCGTGCCATCCTGGAAACGGACATGCAGCTTACGAGCCTGCAGACGACCAAGTTTCAGCGCGTCTGGTTCAAATGCTGCCTCAATCACCCCCCAGGGATGATTGAGGCCCATCTGCGCAATGCATTCCGCAGACCAGGCCGCATAAGCGACCTGTTGCTGGAAGTGCTGAGGCGAGACCATGACGCCTCGACCCCATAACGGTTGTTCCGTTTTCATCGGCTTCCTGCCCTACGTTACGATTTCGCCTTAGGCATCTGGGAAACCAGTGACAGGTTGACGTCCATCCCTTCCACCTGGAAGTGCGGCACGGCGTACAGCTTCACGCGGAAGAAGCCCGGGTTGTCTTCGATATCTTCTACCATCACCTTCGCGTCGCGCAGCGGGTGGGAAGCCTGCAGCTCGTCGCCCGGATCGGTCATTTCAGTCACCAGACCACGCACCCAGGTGTTCAGCTCAAGTTCCAGCAGACGACGGTCTTTGGTGGTACCGATGTTTTCACGCTGGATCAGCTTCAGGTAGTGAGCGATACGGGACAGCAGGAAGATGTACGGCAGGCGCGCGTTGATACGGCTGTTCGCGGTAGCATCTGCGGTGTCATACAGAGCTGGTTTCTGCGTGGAGTTTGCCGAGAAGAAGCACGCGTAATCACGGTTTTTGTAGTACGACAGCGGGATGAAGCCGAGGTTAGCGAATTCAAATTCGCGGGTTTCCGGGATCATCACTTCGGACGGGATTTTCACCTGATTACCGGTGCCGAGGTCATACAGGTGGATGGGCAGGTCTTTCACCGCACCGCCAGCCTGTGGGCCACGAATCTGCACGCACCAGCCGTTGTTGATGAAGCTCTTCACCATGTTCGCCGCAAACGAGAACGAGGCGTTGGTCCACAGGTATTTGTCGTGATCCGGGCCTTTCACTTCTTCGACGTAGTTGAAGCTACGTACCGGTACGGTGTCCGGGCCATAGGGCAAACGAGCCAGTACGCGCGGCATCACCAGACCGATATAGCGAGAGTCATCGGTCTCGCGGAAAGATTTCCACTTGATGTACTCGGCACGGTCAAAATAGTTGCCGATGTCTTTGATGGCCGCCACTTCTTCCATGCTGTCTTTGAGGAAGAATTTCGGGCCAGCAGAGCCGATAAACGGCATGTGTGCCGCGGCAGACACTTTGGACAGGTTGCGCATCAGCGCAACGTCCTGTGCAGACGCATCGAATTCGTAAGCAGAAATAATCGCGCCAATCGGCTCACCGCCCGGGGTGTCGTATTCAGCGATGTAGGTTTGCTTGTACAGGCCGCTCTGGATGATTTCCGGGGAGTCTTCGAAGTCCTGGCGCAGTTCGTCTTTCGACAGGTCCAGAATTTCCAGTTTCACGTTCTGACGGAAGTCAGTTTTGTCGACCAGCGACTTCAGGCCACGCCAGATAGATTCCACTTTCTGGAACTCTTCATTGTGCATGACTTCATCGAGCTGACGGCTAATCTGGAAATCCAGTTCAGCGATATGGTGATCCAGCAGAGTTTTATCGAGTTTTTCGACCGCCTGACCGGATTTTTTCAGACACTGCATAAAGACCTGAACAGCGGCGGTAACACGCGCATCAGCAGAGGTTTCCGCCATCACGTTATTATCCTGGAAACCGTCCAGCTCACCCAGTTTTGATACTGGGGTTAAATTAATTTTCTCAAACAGTGAGGCATACACCCCGCCCTGCGGTAACGTTTTTTCTACGGTTGCGCCGCCAGCCTGAACCTGGGATTCATTATTAAGAGACATAAGCATTTTACTCGTATTTATTCCGTTAAAAGTTTCCAGTAATTAATCCTGGGACGGGGCGAGCGCATTAAGCTCGTTGCGCAGCTCATCGCTGAGGGAAGGGTCTTTCAGAATCTTTTCCAGCTCTTTCCGGAAAGTAACGTTATCCAGTAAGTTGGATTTTAAATCACGCAGCAAATTACGCATCGCCAGCATCGCGCGCAACTGTGGGATCTGACGGGCAACCTGTTCTGGCTCGAAGTCTTTCATCTCCTGGAACTGGAGGTGGATATTTTCTTCGGTACCGTCATTGGCGAGGGTGTTTTTCACGGTGAGGTTAACTTCCGGCGTCAGGTCGGCCAGCACGCTATTGAAGTTATTTTTGTTGATGTTGATTTTTTCACGTTCAGACAGCGTGCCTTCAGATTTTCCGTTACTGAAGTCGCCGACCGTCAGGAGCTTGAGAGGGAGTTCGACTTTCTTCTGGGCGCCGCCAGTATGCAGGTCAAGTTTAATGTTAACGCGTGCTTTAGGAATCTCAGACTGGAATGAATCCGCCATAATTCGCCTCTGTGATATATAAGTGGATACCTGGCATCGTCCATGCAGGTACAAAAATAACGAGATTGGGAGCCACAATATTTATCATTTAATGTCTGTCGAGTAAATAGACATAGAAAAAACACTCACATTTTTAAATATTTTTATTTCACTGGTGCTTAATTATTTTAGTTAAAGACTTAAGCATGGGTTAAATATTAAATATTTAAACCCGGAGTTAAATGAATTTAAAACATACGCCACTCAACTCATAACAAAAACAAATTATTGATACGTAAACAATAATCACGGTGAATGAAAATATTCTCACAGCATCCTGCTGACATTGAAAAGGCATTAACAAGGGCCTTATGCAAGTCCCGAAAAGTACAATAATGGAGTGAGCAGGAAAGAATAATAATGAGGTAAGAATGTTAAAATTGATTGTGAATATTCTTAGTCAATATCTTTTAGTGTGAAAATTCTTATCTCCCATCAGCATGCTATTAAGAATTTTCGCTTCAGATGTTTGATATTATTTCAGATGAAAAAAAACACCGCTTTACGCGGTGTTTTTCACATCAGAGCGCGGGGATTAGCCCAGCAGAGACATCACCATGCCGGACATGCTGTTGGACTGCTTCAGCATGGACATAGAGGTCTGGGCCAGCATCTGGTTGCGGCTCATGCTGGAGGCTTCAGTCGCGAAGTCCGCGTCGGTGATGTTGCCCAGCGCCATGGAGGTGTTGTCTTTCATGTTCGCCAGGTTGGCAGAGGTGTGCGCCATACGGTTGATGTTGGCACCCAGTTCAGAGCGCACTTTACCCACGCTTGCCAGGTCAGCTTCCAGACCATCCATATAACCCTGCGCATCGGCTGCGCTCTGGATGTTGATGCCGGAAGCGCCAGCTGCGCCTGCACCTTTCAGGCCGTTGAAGCCGGAAGCACCGTACGCACCAGACAGAGTGGTGGACAGGTCAACGGTCATCGCTTCATCAGAGCTTGAACCAATCTGGAAGGTCATTGGGCCTGCCAGTTTGCCGGATGCGCCGAACAGGTTGTCACCGGCGAACTTGGTGTTGCCCATGATGTTGTTCAGTTCATCGTTCAGGGAGTTCATTTCGTCGTTGATGGCGTCACGGTCATCCTGAGTGTTGGTGTCGTTCGCGCCCTGGGTGGCCAGGTCTTTCATGCGGTACATGATGTTGCTGACTTCGTCGAATGCGCCTTCAGCGGTCTGCAGCATGGAAGTGGCATCAGAGATGTTACGCTGAGCAACAGCCATACCGTTGGTCTGACCCTGCAGACGGGTGGCAATCTGCATACCAGCGGCATCGTCAGACGCAGAGTTGATACGTTTACCAGTACCCAGACGCTCCATGGAAGTGGAGAGCAGGCTGTTGGCCTGGTTCAGGGCGTTGGTGGAAGACATTGCTGCAGAGTTAGTAAAAAGGGAAAGTGCCATAGTATTTATCTCCTGAAGAAACCGGCGTATCCGGCTTTCCTGTTGTGTTCTGAGATAGAACGACACGGAGGGTAGGGAAATTAAATTTTATTTTGATAATTTTAAAAGGCGATGAGAATCAATTGGTTGTATTGCAAGTTTTGTAGGCCGGGTCAGCGTAGCGCCACCCGGCAACAGAGACTCAGCGCGTTTTTTCCACCATCAACGGCTCAATATCACTCTCTTTTTTAATCACCAGCGAGTCATCACCACGCAGGCAGGTACCGCCATAATTGCCGCCAACGGTGAAGGTACACACCTGAATGTACTTCCCGTCCACGTTCGGCAGACACCACAGCTGCTGATAGATGTTTTTACGGTCGACGAATTTACCGGAGCTTTGATCCAGCAGTTCCTCGTCGTGGCTCACCAGGTCGATATTACTGCCGCAGCGCCCGGAAATGGGTTTCACCGCATAGCCCGTTTTCGCCAGTTCCTCGTTCACTTCAAAGTCGGTATCCAGCAAATAGCGGTGGTGCGGGAAGAGCTGCCACAGGACCGGCAAAATGGCTTTGTTGCCCGGCACCACAGTCCACAGCGGCTCGAACACCATCACTTCCGGGCGCAGCAGCACGTCAATCAGGCGAACTTCATTTTGCGGATGTCCGGTACGGATCGGCACCGCTGCAAATTCGGTTTCGCTGACTTCACGCACCTGCTCAATCGCGGTTTCCCATGCCCAGGTTTTCCAGACGCAGTTGACCGCTCGCCCGTCTCCGTCAATCAGCTGCCCGGCGGCATCCCAGCGCAACTCATCCAGGCCGTACAGAATTTTGCTTTCAAAGCCCGCATCCGTCAGCGCCCGTTGCATAAAGCGAGCGTGATAGTTCTCCTCCAGATCTTTGTCCTGCATGATATGCACAAACGGACGGGCGGAGCTGTGTTTCCAGGCACCAATCAATTCACTGAGCAACTCTTCGGACGGATTAAAACCTTTCCCTTGATAACCCGTTTTCGCCCATTGCTCTAAGATCAGCCCACCTTCGGTATGACAGGAGGCAGAATCGGCGTTGTATTCGTACACCTTCAGCCCGCGCTCATCCATGCAGAAATCCATGCGCCCGGTGATCATGTCGTGACGACGACGCTGCCAGGAAAGACGCAAACGCGGCCAGAGAATTTTCGGGATATCAAACAGCGCCAGCAGATTGTCATCTCTCATGACTTTATCCGTGGCGTGCAGATACATCAGGTGCAGCTCGTTGGTGGCTTTGATCAGCTCCTGTTCGGCGCATTCCGTAATGGTGAAATACTGGCACGGATCTTTATTGATAAAGTGCCCGTTAGCACGAACATAAGCCGCCTGCAGCGGTTCCTGCTCGTTTAGCCATTTGCCATCGAACTGGCCTTTGTTTTCCAGACGTGCACCCTGAATGTTCAACGCTTTACCCGGTAAAGCTGGCTGCGGCAGGCTGTGCTCAGTGTCGTCGGTCTGGATCATCCAGCCGAGGATCGTGGTGTCATCAAAAGTGTCTTCAATGGCGTAGCAGCCATCTTTGACCACCAGCGTCAGTTCGCGCGTCCACTGCTGGCCCGGCGGCAGAGGATGATGAATCACGTTTTGCTCCGCCACACGGACTTTATTACCGATAAGCTGGGTGATCACCGCTACATGCCCGGTCTCGTTAAATTCCCCGCCTTTCTGCCAGATGAGCAGAGCACCCGCGGTCGGCTTACGTTTTGAACCGTTGGCAAAGGCCTGCAATGGCAGCAGGTTGTCGTTCACCACCTGGCGCAGAAAACGCAAAGAGAAAATTTCATACGCCATACCGACATCGGTGAAAACAAAACCGTAGGTTAAAAACAGGAAGCGGCGGGCAAACTCCACGCACTGCCATTTGTGGCCCATGTATTCATTATCGATATAGCTTCGAAAGGAGGCATCACCGTGGGAGAAGTCATCGCCCAGGCTGCTGTAATTTGAGGAGTAAATCGCCACGCCACCTGGCGCATAACCTAACAACGTTCCAAAAGGAGCATCACTGCTGGACATACCTGTACTCATTCTTCCAACCTAATTATTCAGTTCACGGAAGCAGGCGGCTGTTTGACGTGCTGTTATCGTCGTCTGCACCTTGCCATCTTTCTGGCATAAGTGGCTTAATCATACACCTCACGCTAACGATAATCGAAACGACAACACACATCAGGAGTCAACATGAGCTTACAGGCACACGCGCTGGAATGGGGCCATGGCCCGAAAACTTTCGAGGTTTTTCTGGAACCTACCTGCCCGTTCTCCGTTAAGGCGTTTAATAAACTTGACGCTTTACTGGCGAAAGTGGGCGAAGAGGCTGTCACCGTAAAAATTCGTTTGCAGTCCCAGCCGTGGCATATGTTCTCTGGCGTTATTGTCCGTTGCATCCTGGCGGCCTCCACGCTGCCGGAGGGCAAAGCGGCCGCGAAGAAGATCCTGCAGGCGGTTGCCGACCATCGCGAAGAGTTTGAATTTACCGATCACTGCACTGGCCCAAACATGCAGGCCACTCCGCAGGAGATTGTTGAACGTATTGAGCGCTACAGCGGCGTAAAAGTGTCTGAAGCGTTTGCGGTGCCGGAATTGCAAACCGTGATTAAGTGGCATTGTAAATATGCACGCCAGAACGGCATTCACGTGTCGCCAACTTTTATGGTCAACGGTCTGGTGCAGCCAGATTTGGGAAGTGGCGATGATATTGCGGTGTGGGCGGAGAGGATTTTAAGTTAGTTTATTGGTTGAGTGCCGGGCAAACAAGTGTTGCCCGGCGCGATAACGCTTATCCCACCATCAGTGTTTTGGCTTCCAGATAAGCCAGCATGCCCCACTTGCCCATCTCACGACCGAGACCGGACTGTTTAAAACCCCCAAACGGGGCTTTCGGTTCATGCGCCAGGGTGTTGACCATCACGCGGCCAGACTCAATCTGTTGCGCCAGTTGAACACCGCGTTCGCGGCTGCCACTCAGCACCAGCGCACTCAGGCCATAAGTCGTGTCGTTGGCAATCGCCAGCGCCTCGGCTTCATCGTCATAAGGGATCACCACCAGTACCGGGCCAAAGATTTCCTCCCGCGCAATACGCATCTGATTGTGGCCGACAAACACAGTCGGTTTCACGAACCAGCCTTGTTCCAGCCCAGCCGGGCGGCCTTCGCCTCCCACCAGCAATGTGGCCCCTTCTTCGCGACCAAGACGAATGTAGTCCTGCACTCGCTGCCACTGTTTCTGGCTGACCATCGGGCCAATGTCGGTACTGGAATCACGCGGATCGCCTGACTGCACATGGCCTACCGCTTCCACAATCGCCTGCTCAAACTCGGCCTGACGGCTACGCGGAATCAAAATACGGGTTCCTGCGACACAAGCCTGCCCGCTGTTCATGAAGCCTGCACCCAACACCAGCGGCATCACTTGTGCGAAATCCGCGTCGTCCAGAATCACCGTCGGTGACTTACCGCCCAACTCCAGAGTCACGCGTTTTAACGACTGCGCACCGCTGGCAACAATGTGCTTGCCCACAGCCGTTGAGCCTGTGAACGAGATTTTAGCGATATCAGGATGGTGATTAATCACATCGCCCACCACCTCGCCACGGCCGGTGACAATGTTAAACACGCCCGCCGAAATGCCCGCTTCGTGCAGCGCTTCGGTAATAACTTTTGTCTGGATGGCGCTCATTTCGCTCGGTTTAATCACCGCAGTGCAGCCCGCCGCCATGGCGGTCGCCAGTTTATTACAGATAAAACCGGCATCGCTGTTCCACGGCGTAATCAGCCCCGCTACGCCAACAGGCGTCATGATCACCTGCGCGGCGCCTGCCTGCTCAACGAACTCAAAGTTTTCCAGCGCTTCAATCGCCTGAGCAATCACATCGGCAGGATATTGCGCCATCCAGCGCCCACGAACCTGTGGCGCACCGTATTCCGTGACAATTGCTTCCAGCAGCTCGTCTTCACGCGCGGCCACCGCCTTGTGCATCCGTTTCAATACAGCGATACGCTCTTCTTTGCTGGTTTTCGACCAGGCCGGAAATGCCGCTTTCGCCGCAGCTATCGCACGTTCAGCGTCGACTTCATCAGCCAGGCGCACCGTCCCAATCACACCTTCCGTCGCGGGGTTATAAAGCTCGAAAAGCTGATCGCCGTGCGGGGTAACGAATTCGCCGTTGATATAAATTTTGTCGATCTGTTGCATGGTGTTGTGCTCCACATAGTCGGTTAGTGAAGTGAGTATAGAAACGGATGACCGCCACGATAAGAGGGTCTATTCTGTACGGACTGTACCGAAAATCGGGATAATCTATGCATCGCAGTGGCCTTACCGAACTGGAAGTGGTGTTAGCCGTGGCGCACCGACAGAGTTTTCGCGCGGCAGCACGGGAGCTGGGGATGTCTGCTACCGCGGTGAGTAATGCCGTGGCTGGCCTGGAAAGCCGCCTGAACGTGCGTTTGTTTAACCGTTCAACGCGCAGCGTAGCCCTGACGCCAGCGGGCGAACGCTATGTCGAGCGTATAGCTCCGGCGCTGGCAGAAATTCAGCGTGCATCGGAAGAAATCACCACCGTGCCCGACACGCCTACCGGCACGCTGCGCATTAACGCGCCGCAGGAGTGTGTTTCCCTGCTCTACGATCCGCTGATTGAAGAATATCTTCGCCGCTATCCGCAGATGCGCCTCGACATCACCAGCGAATCGCGGCTGGTCGATATTGTGGCGGAAGGCTATGACGCGGGTATCCGGCTTGCGGAATCTGTCCCACAGGACATGATTGCGGTGTCGCTGACACCGGACATTCGTATGCAGGTTGTCGCCACGCCAGGCTATTTTGCTGAACACGGTAAACCGCAAACGCCGGACGATCTCCTGCAACATAAAAGCGTCGGCATGCGCATGTCGCACGGCGGTATTTATCACTGGGAGCTGGAACGTCACCAGCAGAAACTTGCGGTGAACGTGCCGCCACGGATTGTCCTGAACGAGATGCGCGCTATCCATCGCGCCGCCATCAGCGGCATCGGTATCGCATTTATTTCCAATTGGTTTGTGGAAGAGGATCTCAAAGCCGGGCGTTTGGTTAGCGTCCTCGATGAATGGTGTCCGTCTTTTGGGGGCTTGCGTCTGTACTATCCCGGCCGTCGGCATGTGCCCCCGGGCCTGAAAGCCTTTATTGAGTTAGTACGAGAACTGCGAAAAGAGAGCCGGATGGCGCTGCGCTAACCCGGCCTGCGCGATCATCGCAGGCACGGTAAGGCGCAAGCCGCCACCGGGCAGATTTACCCTTACACCTTATACAACCAGCAAGCGGCAAAATGACGCGGGGCAATCTCCTGCATCGGCGGCTCCTGCTGCTGACAAACCGGCATCGCGTGTGGGCAACGGCTGCAAAAACGACAGCCGCTCATGTCTGCCGTTGGCCCCGGAATATCCCCTTTCAGGCCGCCAACGTCCAGATGACGGACACGCGGATCAGGCTGTGGCACGGAAGCCAGAAGCGCTCTGGTATAAGGATGCGCAGGATGCGTGTACAGCTCACCTGCCTCGGCAACTTCCACCAGCTTACCGAGATACATCACCCCGATACGGCTGGAGATATGCCGCACCATCGACAGATCATGGGCGATAAACAGGTAAGTCAGCCCCAGCTCCTGCTGCAAATCTTGCAGTATATTCACCACCTGAGCCTGAACTGACACGTCCAGCGCCGACAGCGGTTCGTCGCACAACACAAACTCCGGACGAACCGACAACGCACGCGCAATGCTGATGCGCTGGCGCTGACCGCCGCTGAATTCATGCGGGAAGCGCTGCAAATGCTCCTGCTTCAACCCCACTTTATAAAGCAGTTCTTCGGCCCGTTCGCGCTGTGCCTGTGCGCTATAGCCGTGAATGTTCATCGGCTCGGCGACCAGTTGCTGTACCGTCATTCCAGGATTGAGCGAGGAATACGGGTCCTGGAAAATCGCCTGCATCCGGCGACGCAGCGGCTTGAGCGTTTTCTCTGACGCATGAGCAATCTCTTGCCCGTCAAACGTAATCTCACCAGAAGTCACATCGAACAGACGCAAAATGGCGCGACCGAGCGTTGATTTCCCACAGCCGGATTCACCGACCAGGCCGAAAGTCTCGCCCGGTAAAATATCGAAGCTGACGCCATCTACCGCTTTGACGGCTTTACCTTTGCGTAGCCAGCCGCCGTTCAGGGCGTAATGCTTTCGCAGCTCGCGAACGCTGATTAACGGTGCATTGCTCATGCCTGATGCTCCTTATCCTGCCATAGCCAGCAAGCCGTTCGATGGCCTTCGCCACGTGAGTAAAAAGGAGGTTGTTTGTCGCATTGCGGCATCCGCTGCGGGCAGCGTTCGGCAAACGGACAACCGACTGGCGGGTTCAGCAACCCCGGCGGCGCACCTTCAATCGGTGAAAGGCGATGATCCGGATCGTCCGCGCGTGGCAGCGAAGCCAATAATCCACGCGTATAAGGATGTGCAGGCCGCCAGAAAATATCTTCGACACTGCCCTCTTCCATCACCAGGCCGCCGTACATTACCACCACCCTACTGCAAACCTGCGCCACCACGCCGAGGTCATGGGTGATAAGCAGAATGGCGGTGCCGGTTTCCTGCTGTAAGGTTTTCAGCAAACGCAAGATTTGCGCCTGAATGGTGACATCCAGCGCCGTGGTTGGCTCATCGGCAATTAGCAGTTCAGGGTCGCACGACAGCGCGATCGCAATCATCACGCGCTGGCGCATCCCGCCACTGAATTCATGCGGATACTGGCTGAAGCGACGTTCCGCATCGGCAATGCCCACGCGACCAAGCATCTCGATGGCTTTGGTTTTGGCCTCGCGCTTACTCAGCCCTTTATTACGGATCAGGATTTCAGTCATCTGACGACCAATGGTCAGCACCGGATTCAGCGCCGTCATCGGGTCCTGGAAAATCATCGCGATGTCGTTGCCGCGAATACGGCGCATCTGCTCCGGCGTTTTCCGGGCCAGATCTTCCCCGCGAAACTGCACGCGCCCGCCAGTGATTTTGCCGTTGTTGCCCAGCAGTTGAATCACCGATTTGCAGGTCACGCTTTTGCCGCAGCCCGATTCCCCGACGATGCCGACCAGCTCACCCGCTTGCAGCGCGAAGCTGACGCCGCGCACCGAATGCACTTCGCCTTCGCGGGTAAAGAAGGACGTTTTCAGGTCCTCAAGTTCCAGTAAGTTATGCATCGCGATTCGCTCCCGGCTCAAAGGCGGTACGGAACACATCGCCCAGCACGTTAAAACTGAACACCGTCAGCAGGATAAGAATGCCCGGGAACATCGCCAGCCATGAGGCTTCGCCGATGTACGACTGAGCGTTGTTGAGCATACTTCCCCAGGAAGCGGCAGGTTGCTGCACACCAAGCCCGAGGAAGCTGAGCGTAGACTCCATCAAAATGGCCGAAGCGATGTTCAGCGTAGCGGCCACGATGATAGTGGGCAGCACGCCAGGAATGATGTGCCGCACGATGATCCGCAAAGGATGCTCACCGGATGCGCGAGCGTACAGCACGTATTCGCGCTCTTTCACTGTCAACGTTTCAGCGCGGATCATGCGCGACATGTTCATCCATGTCAGCAGGCTGATGATCAGGATGATGCTTTCCACACCCGGCTTGAGGTACGCGTTGAGCACCAGCAGCAGGAAGAAAGCCGGGATCGCCAGCAGGATATCCACCAGGCGCATCATCAGGTTGTCGATCCAGCCGCCAAAATAGCCGCTGAGCGTACCGACCAGCGTGCCAATCAGGGTGGAAAACAGCATCACCAAAAACCCAACCATCAATGAAATCTGCCCGCCGTACAGCGCGCGGGTTAAATAATCGCGCCCGTATTCATCGGTGCCAAACCAGTGCGCGGCATCAGGCGGCAGCATGCGAGCGGTAAGCGACATTTGGTCAGGATCGTAAGGGCTCAATCCCGCGGATAACGCCGCGAGAATAAAAATAAACAACACCAGAAGCGAGAACTGCGCCGGACGATTACGGCGTAGCTGGTGGCGAACGTTTTGCCAGCGTCTGCTCATCGTCGGTTACCTCAAAGTACGAATACGGGGATCGGCGAAGCGATACAGCAGATCCGCCACTAAATTGCCGACGATCAGCATCAGCGACGACAGCAGAATGATCGCCATGATCAGCGGGTAATCCAGCGAGGTGATCGCCTGGATGCCCAGCAAGCCCATACCCGGCCAGGAAAACACGCTTTCGGTCACATACGCCCCGACAATCAGCTCGCCAAAGGACAAACCAAACAGCGTGATCACCGGCAACAGCACGTTTTTCAGCACATGGCGAAACAGGATGGTGCGGTACGTCGCGCCATAGGCGAGCTGCGTCTGCACGTAATCCGCGGAAAGCTGGCTAATGGTGTTTGAGCGCACATAACGCACATAGTTGGAGAGGTTGTAAAAGGTTAACGCGATGCACGGCAGAATGCCGTGGCGCACCACGTCCAGCCAGTTATCTTCCACCCCAATGGTGCGCATCCCCATGCTCGGCAGCCAGTTTAACTGCACAGCAAAGACGGTTATCAGCAGGATGCCAAACCAGAAAATCGGCACCGATATCCCGATGTAGGCAAACAGATTAAGGAAGTGATCGAGCCAGCGGTGCTTAAACGCGCCCGCCAGCAGACCCAGCGGCACGGCGAGAAGGATCGCCAGAATCAACGATGCGCCCATCAAGCCAAGCGTGGCCGGAATGCGTTCGGCGATCATCTCCAGCACCGGGCGATGATAGATAAGCGAATAGCCGAGATCACCACGAAAGACATTTTTCAGCCATAAGAAATACTGGGTGGTGAGCGGCTGATCGAGCCCGAGGCTGTGGCGGATACGCTCGATATCCTCCGGCGCCATACGCGGCGTGACATACGCCTGCACCGGATCGCCGGGCGCAAGTTTCACCAGCAGAAACGCCACCAGCGAGATAAAGAAAAGCATCGGCAACAGTTGCAGCAGCCGACGCAGGAGCATTGGATTCACGACATTCCCTTTACAAAATGCACGGTGTGTTTTCCCCCTCTCCCCTGCCCTCTCCCCGAGGGAGAGGGAGAAAACCAGGTCCGCTCCAAACGGTTCCCTCTCCCTTTGGGAGAGGGTTAGGGAGAGGGGATTTCCCGGCACAGATTTTTATTTTTGGTAGATTTTCGACAAGTCCTGGAACATATAAACCGGTTTCGGTTCTGCTTCCTGAGTGCCGCCAAAACGCTTGTCGACCGCAACGGTCGCGTTGGTGTAGGCAATCGGGTAATAGGTCATGTCGGTCGCCACGGTTTGCTGGATTTGTTTGTAGATTGCCGCGCGTTTGGTCGCATCGGTTTCCACAGCACCTTGATCCCACAGGGCATCGAACTGCGGATTTTTATAGTGCGCATAGTTATAAGCTTCGTTGCTCATAAACAGCGACTTATAGCCATCCGGCTCCGGGCCCATGATGTAACCCCCGAGGTTCAGATCCCAGGCGGTGTTTTTCATGTCGAGGCTACGCTGTGACATCGCGTTAGAATCCAGCGGCATCAACTCAACGTTCACCCCGAGCGCCTTCAGCTGCTGCTGAATATAGAGGCTCATGCTCTCCTGGGTTTTGTTGGTGTTGACGTACGCCAGACGCAGTTTCAGATCAGCAGGTGCGCCGGATGCTTTCAGCAGATCTTTGGCTTTTTGCAGGTCAAATTTGTACTGATCAACATCGTCAGAATGATACAGCGTGTCTGGCGTCAGGAACGAGGTTGCCGGTTTCGCGTAATCCTGCGAGGTAAACGCCGTGGTCACCAGATCGTCTTTG
This sequence comes from Scandinavium sp. NPDC088450, assembly GCF_044900545.1. Taxonomy (NCBI): domain Bacteria; kingdom Pseudomonadati; phylum Pseudomonadota; class Gammaproteobacteria; order Enterobacterales; family Enterobacteriaceae; genus Scandinavium; species Scandinavium sp. NPDC088450. Next base: position 29,201 of record NZ_JBJDNI010000034.1, read on the forward strand.
TTGATGGCATAAGCGATGGCCTGGCGCAGATCTTTACTCTGCATCACCGGCACGTTCTGGTTGAAGGTCATGTAAGCCAGACGCCCTTCCGGATACACCACGAAGTCGAATTTTCCGGTGTTTTTCAGGCGCGACACATCCTGCGGATCAACCATCTTCATGTTGATCTCACCGTTTTGCAGCGCAAGATTGGCAGAGTTGCTGTCTTTCGCGAAACGGTAAGTGACGGAATCCAGCTTCGGTTTGCCGTTCCAGTAATCATCAAAACGCGTCAGAGAGTAATACTGCCCCGCGCGATACTCTTTAAATTTGAACGGGCCGGATCCCACTGGCGCATCGTTTTTGCTGCTCTTTTCCAGATCGCTTTCATTAGCGAACACATGCTGTGGGATCGGATAGATCTGCACTAACGTGCCGACAAACGCGGCGCTCACCTGCGGCAGGGTAAATTTGACGGTTAAATCGTCGACTTTGCTGACCTGCACTGGCTTGCCGCCAAACATAAACATGCTGCGGAAGAAGCTGTGCTGTTTGTCATCCAGCAGTTTGTTGAAGGTAAACACTACGTCATCGGCGGTCAGCGGCTGGCCGTCCTGCCATTTGAGGTTCGGTTTCAGCTTCAGGGTGTAGCTCAGGTTATCGGCGGAAGGCGTCAGGCTTTCTGCCAGACCCCACTCAATTTTGCCGTTGTTGTAGCTAAAGAGCGGAGCGTACAGCGCCTGCATAATGGTCAGCGTGGTGCGGTCGCTGGCGTAAATGGGGTTCACCGCCAGCGGGTCGCCAGAGGTAATGCCGATAATCAGGGAACCACCGTCTTTTGGCGCGGCGTTTTGATTCGCGGCCGGGGCATTGGCGGTGTCATTATTTTTAGCGTCGTCGCAGCCTGCGAGACCGAGTGCCAGCGACATCATCGCGGCGGAAAAGACCAACTTGCGCATACTTGACCAACTCCTTGCCATCAAAGGATTTATTATTTTTTGCTCTGCGAAGGTGCGCAGGACTCAGGGCATAGTGGAGAGATTCCCGCACAAACTGAAATGCGATTTTCGTTTAAGCTTATATCCAAACTGATCTATATAAGATGTTTTTAAAATAAGCCGTTAGCCTTATCACGCCTCTGAATGTTAAAGCTGACAAGTATCACCTGCTACACTCGGTCAATACTTCAACCAACAAACCAGGTACTCATATGTCTGACTCTAGCTATCAGCCTCCGAAAGTCTGGGAGTGGAAGCAAAACAACAACGGCGGCGCGTTCGCCAACATCAACCGTCCGGTGTCTGGCCCGACGCATGACAAAGCGCTGCCGGTTGGCACGCATCCTTTGCAGCTTTATTCCCTCGGTACGCCGAACGGGCAGAAAGTGACTATCATGCTGGAAGAGCTGCTGGCGCTGGGCGTCACGGGCGCAGAATACGATGCGTGGATGATCCGCATTGGCGAAGGCGATCAGTTCTCCAGCGGCTTTGTCGACGTCAACCCCAACTCTAAGATCCCCGCGCTGAGCGATCATTCCGTCACGCCACCGCTGCGCGTGTTTGAATCCGGTTCGATCCTGCTGTATCTGGCTGAGAAATTTGGTCATTTCCTGCCAAAAGATCCGGCCGGGCGCACCGAAGCGTTGAACTGGCTGTTCTGGTTGCAGGGCGCAGCCCCGTTCCTCGGCGGCGGGTTCGGCCACTTCTATAACTATGCGCCAGTGAAGATTGAGTACGCGATTGATCGCTTCACGATGGAAGCCAAACGTCAGCTCGATGTGCTGGATAAACAACTGGCGAAAAATCGCTACGTGGCAGGCGAAGAGTACAGCATTGCAGATATGGCGATCTGGCCATGGTACGGCAATGTGGTGCTGGGCGCGGTGTATAACGCTGCTGAATTCCTCGACGCGAACAGTTATAAAAATGTTCTGCGTTGGGCGCAGGATATCGGCAACCGTCCGGCCGTCAAACGTGGCCGAATTGTTAACCGCGCACAGGGCCCACTGAACGAACAGCTGCATGAACGCCATTCGGCGAGTGACTTCGACACCAACACCGAAGATAAGCGCCAGGGATAACCCCTTCCCTTCGACCGGACGTCATCGTCCGGTCACTTTTTTCTCACACGATATTTACACGTCAATACATTATTAGTATGAATATGTCTCACCCTGACATATGGCATATAAATGTCTGAAATCGCGCTGAAACAACAGATCCAAAACCTGAAAAAGCACAATGCCCGGCTGCTGCGCATCGCCCGTGATGCAAAAAGCAAGCTGAGCGCAGCGCTGGACGGAACGGGCCTCTGTTTATGGCAACTGGACATTCCCAGCGGGAAATTAATTATTTTCAATCGCCGCTGGGGGGCGATGTTGGGTTATCAGCCGAAAGCCCTGAGTGCGAATTTCGACGTCTGGCGCGAACACCTGCACCCGGACGACAAACAGCGAGTGCTGGACGCGTTCTACGATCATCTCGACGGCAAAGCACCGTATTATGAAGCCCTGCACCGGATGCTGCACAGCAACGGCACCATCACCTGGGTGCTGGACAGAGGGCGTGTTAGCGAGTGGGATGCTGACGGAAAGCCGTTAAAAGTGACCGGCACCCATATCGACATGACCAAAGAGAAGCAGTATGAGGAACAACTCTCGCAGCTCGCCAATCACGATCCGCTGACCGGGCTGGCGAACCGCCATGCCTTGCTGAAGCACTTTACCCGCATGCAGGAAGATGAAGCCATGTGCGTGGCGTTTATCGATCTGGATGATTTCAAAGCGGTGAACGACAGATTTGGACACCGGTGTGGTGACGAACTGCTTATCCAGCTCAGCCAGCGCCTGCGTGAAGCCTGCCCGCCGGGTTCGGTGGTGGGTCGCCTTGGCGGCGATGAATTTGTCCTGCTTTTGCCTTTTTCGCTGAACAGTTTGTTGGTGTGGAGCACGGCGCATAATTGCCTGCGTGCAGCACTGACGCCGTTTGAACTCGCCAGCGGTACTGCCTCGGTGGGCGCTTCTATTGGCATCAACGAAGTGCATGAAGAGGATGATTTTGGTGGCGCACTGCTTCGCGCCGATACGTCGATGTATCAGATAAAGCACACCGGCAAGAATGGCGCGGCCATTGGGCAGACGCTGATTTCCCTCTCTGCGGAGTGATCTGCTTTCGACACGATATCCCTCCCCTTCAATCATCCGCACTGTGATCGCCCGAACTGTCGAGAACACGATCAGACGTTAATATAGAAACGTCGTTTCAAAATACAGACCAGAAGGAGTGATTATGTCCTGGCTCGCCAGTTCTGAACGTTATCATCAGATGCAGTATCGCTTTTGTGGCCGCAGCGGCTTGCAGTTACCTGCCCTGTCGCTGGGGTTGTGGCACAGTTTTGGTCATATTCAGGCGCTGGACTCACAGCGCGCACTGCTGCGAAAAGCGTTTGATTTGGGCATTACCCATTTCGACCTGGCCAACAACTATGGGCCGCCGCCAGGCAGCGCTGAAGAGAACTTTGGTCGCTTGCTGCGTGAAGATTTTTCGGCGTATCGGGATGAGCTGATTATCTCGACCAAGGCCGGATACGATATGTGGCCGGGTCCTTATGGTTCTGGTGGTTCACGCAAATATTTGCTGGCAAGCCTCGACCAAAGCCTGAAACGCATGGGCCTGGAATATGTCGATATCTTCTACTCCCACCGCGTTGATGAAAAAACGCCGATGGAAGAGACAGCCTCAGCGCTGGCACAGGCCGTGCAGAGCGGCAAAGCTCTGTATGTGGGCATTTCGTCCTACTCCAGCGAGCGCACCCAGCAGATGGTTGAGTTGCTCAAAGAATGGAAAATCCCGCTGCTCATCCACCAGCCTTCTTACAACTTGCTTAACCGTTGGGTCGATAAAACAGGCCTGCTCGACACGCTGGAAGATAACGGCGTAGGCTGCATTGCCTTCACACCACTGGCGCAAGGGTTGCTGACCGGGAAATACCTGAAGGGCATTCCGGACGGGTCACGCATGCAGACGGAAGGTAAAAAAGCGCGCGGCCTGACAGAAAACATGTTGAGCGAAAGCAACCTGAAAAGCCTGCATTTGCTGAATGAAATGGCGCAGCAGCGAGGGCAAACCATGGCACAAATGGCGCTAAGCTGGTTGTTGAAAGACAATCGCGTGACGTCGGTTCTGATCGGCGCGAGTCGTCCTGAGCAATTAGAAGAAAACGTTCAGGCGTTAAATAATCTGCAATTCAGCGAACAGGAACTGGCGCAGATTGACCAGCACGTGGCGGACGGGCAACTGAATTTATGGCAGGCGTCTTCGGATAAGTGAGTGCGAACAAATGCCCGGTGGAGCAAGCTTACCGGGCCTTCAAGGTCAATGTAGGCCGGGCAAACGCAGTGCCGCCCGGCAAAAAACTCAGACTTCCAGCGGATCCACTAGCGGACGCTGAAACTCCGGCCACACCAGAGCCACCAGCGCCGGGTAGGCATTGAGGCTAAACTCACGGAAACACTGCTGAAGGTTGAGCACATCCAAATCGCCGCGAGGCACTTTCTCCCCGTTCAGACAGCGTTTCTTTATATTGTCATAATATTTATACACCGCTGAATTGAGATCGCTGCAACGACGCTGAGCCTCAAATAACCCCTCGGTGGCATTTAAATCCGCAATATTCATGCGCTTAATTGTCGCATGCAGAAAGTCAATATATTCGTGGTTAACCCGCCAGTACCACACGGGCGTTATCGCATTCATCAGCATCGAAAAATGGTCTTCACCTTCTTCTTTACTCATGGGTTTAACTGGCTGAGGTGGCGTTTTTTCTTCCACAACCTCTTTTTTAAACAGACCAGAGATAACGAATAGAATAACAGCCGTCAGTAATAGCAGTGCTATCACAAAATAGATAATACTGTTCATGGTCGACTCCATTTTTTTTGATTTTAAAATTACGCCATGATATTGTCAACGAACCTCACACCTTTATTACCCTTATCTTCTTGAACTAAAAGGACATCAGCCATGATACCCGAATCGCTGATCCCGGCCCGCTTTCATATTGCCCATACAGAGCCGACTACCGGGGAAGCAGAAAATGATGCCAATTTAGCTCAGGGCAAGATATCGCTCGAAAATTATGAGGCCGATATATTAGCGGCACCGGGTCGTAACGGCCAGTCACGCAATATGCTGCTGGAAGAACGCGATCGTCATATAAAGGACAGGCTGTTTCGGGTTGCCAAAATCGAAGCCTATGCGCGGGTGCTTAACGATTTGCAATTGGAAGCGGAAATTGACAGTCAGGAATTAAGTCAAATTATTGCCGAGCAAACCGAAAAAATTAATGAAGCCGGAAATGAAATTTGGCTTAATTTGATTACGCGTGAAAAAACAGCATCGCTTTTTTACGATTTCCAGGCTGAGTAAAAAATGAAAGATCCCGATGATTATAACGTCAGGTTGACTTTAGATAACCAAAAAAGCGATGCCGTCATTCTGCAGCATAATCTTCAGGCACTGAAAAACGAGAAGAATGCCGTCATTGAGGAGATTGCCAGGGCACTGACCTCAATCCCGGCCTCGCTGGTTCGCATGAAGTGGCAGTATCGCCGCGAGATTTATGCCTTCCAGGTCAAAGAAGAAATTTACGGCGCGGCACTGGCGGAAATCATCGCCCGTAATCCTCTGCTAAAAGAAAAGATCCTCGCCCACATAGAGGCCAGCTACCAGCATGTGCTGGCTCGTGAAGTGGCCACATTACGCCTGTCCAGAAAGCTCGCTGACGGTAACTGTCGCACCGCCAGCGTTAACATTGTGGCGCCGGAGGAAAACCCGCCGACGCCAGAAAAACCCCGCTGATTACACCAGCCTGAAGACCGATATCGCGGTCTTCAGCTCCCCGGTTTGCCTTTGCTGCTGCTGCGCCACCTGCATGGTTTGCGCCACGTGCTGCACGTTTTCCTGCACGCTGGCATCGATGCTCGCAATGCTGCCGTTAATTTGCAGAATGCTGGCCCGTTGCTGTTCGCTCATCAGCGACAACGCTTCGACCAGGGTCAGCAGGCTGTCGATACTGCCGATCATCACCTGCATGGTTTTTCCCGCCTGCTCAACCTGAGTGGCGCCCTGCTGAGTACTTTCAACTGACGCCGCTATCAACTGGCGGATGTCTTTCGCCGCGCTCTCACAACGCAACGCCAGCGTACGAACTTCCGCGGCTACAACCGCAAATCCTTTGCCATGCACACCCGCTCGTGCCGCCTCCACTGACGCATTCAGCGACAAGATATTGGTCTGGAACGCAATCCCATCTATCAGTTCGAGAATGCCATTTATCCGCAAAGATTCATCGCGGATATGCACCATCGACGCCATCGCCGCGCGAATGCTTTCGCCACCTTGCTGGGCGACATTGCTCGCCTGAAGCGCAAGCCCACGAGCTTCATTGGCTTTCTCACTGGTTTGCACCGCAGCACCCGCCAGTTGTTCCATCGCGCATGCCGCCACTGCCAGTGACTGCGCCTGATTGTCCGTCCGTTCTGAAAGCGAGGTATTTCGCAGCAGTAATGTCTGGGCATCTTCCAGCATCTGCGACACGCTGTGACTCACTTGCATCAGGGTGCTGCGCATCGTGCCAAGCGTCAGACTGAATGTTTTGGCAAAACTTGAATGACTCGCCTGATGCGCTTCAGTCAGCGTCAGGCAGCCGGGCTCACGGTTAATCACCGAGGCCAGCTTTGCCACTTCACTGGCAGAACGTGCATCCTGCTCCATCCGCAACGCCATCAACACCAGAATAATGGTTTGCGCTACCACGAAGACCGCATGCATCAACACCATCTCAATGCCGGGCCCCATTTCAAAAACAACAATGCCGAACAGCTCCTTAGCCTGCAGATAATTGAAGGCGAGATGATGAACGGCAATCACCGCTGCACCTGCGACCAGCGGCTTCCAGTCACGCCAGGCCAGCAGTGCAGAGAGCAACACAAAAACGGAAAAGTGGTACTCCGTCCCCCCCGCCCCCAATTGAATGAGCAGCGCAGAATAGGCCATCAAAATAAAAGCCAGCAGCAGACGGGTCGCCAGTTTGCCGGGCAGCAGCAAGCAAGACGCGGTACTGAGGATGGACAACAGTGAAGCCACAATCAATGCCATCGCCGTCTGGGCGGTGAGTAGCCCAAAGACCACGGTAATCGCCCACAGGATCCAGACCAGCGCCAGAATCAGGCGGTCTGCCCGACGGCGAATGGCGGAAAGGGAAATGAGGTCACGTGAAGCTGAAGTTGAGCCGAATAACGTCGTGAGGGCCATAAGGGACTCCCATGCTGTGCAGGTAGGTAACGCCCCGTTTTCACGGTGCTTTTTTTATAATGTTCCTGACTAAGCGTAGAGAGGTTTAAGGCGGGCGCCAGTGGCGAAACGGAATATTTCGCCTGCGAAGTAAAAACCCAAAAACATGATATATCAGTAAGATAGCGGTTCTGTTTTGGGCGACGTAACGCTCGATAAAGTCGCGTTTAGACAGCGTTTTCTGTGGCGTAAAAAAACCGGCACAAGGCTAACACCGTTAGTTTAAGACCGAGATATCCGGGGCGACCACCGGGTTTGGCGTCCCTCCGGGAACCAAATCCCGGTGTTTCCCCTAATTCATTGGCTTAAGTGAACGGTGTTAGGCACAAGGCCGGTTCTTTTCACTAACGGAGCATTATTTTGCCGCAGCGTGTTCTTCACCCACCAGGCCAATCTTCAGATACCCGGCCTGATGCAGCGTATCCATCACTTTCATCATCGTTTCGTAGTTCACGGTTTTATCCGCGCGGAAGAAGATAGTGGTGTCTTTCTTGCCTTCAGTCAGCGAGTTAATGGCGTTCACCATCGTCTCGTCGCTCACCGGATCGTTGCCGAGGAACATGCTGTTATCCGCTTTGACAGTCAGGTAAACAGGTTTTTCCGGGCGCGGCTGCGGCTGACTGGAAGAGGCAGGTAAATTCACTTTCACGTCCACGGTCGCGAGCGGCGCGGCCACCATGAAAATGATCAGCAAAACCAGCATCACGTCGATAAATGGCGTCACGTTGATTTCATGCATTTCGCCGTTATCGTCCAGATTTTCGTTGAGACGCATTGCCATTGGCTATCACCCTACCCGTAATTTCTGGGCGGTACGCACCGGCTGTGAACCGCTGGTATTAAGGTCGAGGTCACGGCTTTGCAGCAGCAGAACCTGTGCGGCCACATCGCCCAGCATCGCTTTGTGGCTGCCAATCATACGAGCAAAGATGTTGTAGATAACGACCGCCGGGATAGCGGCAAACAGGCCAATCGCCGTTGCCAGCAGTGCTTCGGCGATACCCGGCGCGACAACAGCGAGGTTGGTGGTCTGGGTTTGAGCGATGCCGATGAAGCTGTTCATGATGCCCCAAACGGTACCGAACAGGCCGATAAACGGAGAAATGGCACCGATAGTTGCCAGGTAGCCATTACCGCGCCCCATGTGACGACCCGCAGCAGCAACGCGGCGTTCCAGACGGAAACCGGTACGCTCTTTAATGCCTTCGTTATCTTCGGCACCCGCGGAGAGTTCCAGCTCGTTCTGCGCTTCATTAATCAGTAACGTGCTGAGGCTTTTGGCCTGGAAAGAAGAGGCAATGTCTGACGCCTGGTTCAGTGAACGTGCTTCAGCTAACAGTTGCTGTTCGCGCTTGAGGCGGCGCTTTTGCGTTAACAGTTCGGTGCTTTTGCTGAAGAAGATGGCCCAGGTGACGACCGATGCCAGAATCAGGCCGATCATAACCACCTTCACTACGATGTCGGCATGATGATACATACCCCAAACGGAGAGATCCGCCTGCATCAAATTATTACCCACTCTGTATCTCCAGGATCTAAATCACAAAATCTGAGCGTAATAATATCAAAACGTCGTCGAATTGATAGTCGTTCTCATTACTATTTACATAGTGACGCAATCATGGCTACTTTTCATTGCGCTTACGCAGTAAAAAGAGGCTTAGCGACAAGATGACAAAATTTTCTGCTTTATCGGTGATGCGATCGCACTTTGCCTGACAATCATGCTAGTTTAGACGTCCAGACGTATAAAAACAGGTAACGCGAACATGTCCGATAAGCAACTTGATACCGTGCTGGTGAACGCCGGGCGCAGTAAAAAATACACCTTAGGCTCGGTGAACAGTGTGGTTCAGCGCGCCTCATCCCTTGTCTTTGACACGGTGGAGGCCAAAAAGCATGCCACCCGCAATCGTGCCAAAGGCGAACTCTTTTATGGCCGTCGCGGCACGCTGACCCATTTCTCTTTGCAGGAAGCGATGTGCGAACTGGAAGGCGGTGCAGGCTGTGCGCTGTTCCCCTGCGGCGCTGCGGCTGTTGCCAATACTATCCTGGCCTTTGTGGAACAGGGCGATCACGTCCTGATGACCAACACCGCATACGAGCCAAGCCAGGATTTCTGTACCAAAATTCTCGCCAAACTGGGCGTGACCACTGGCTGGTTTGATCCGCTGATTGGTGCTGATATCGAAAAGTTGATTCAGCCGAACACCAAAGTGGTGTTTCTGGAATCGCCAGGTTCGATCACCATGGAAGTACATGATGTGCCAGCGATTGTAGCTGCCGTGCGCCGCGTAGCACCCGAAGCGATCATTATGATCGACAACACCTGGGCGGCAGGCGTGCTGTTTAAAGCGCTGGATTTTGACATCGATATTTCCATTCAGGCGGCGACCAAATACCTGATTGGCCATTCTGATGGAATGATCGGCACGGCAGTTTCTAACGCTCGCTGTTGGGATCAACTGCGTGAAAATGCGTACCTGATGGGCCAGATGGTGGATGCTGACACCGCCTACATGACCAGCCGCGGTTTGAGAACGCTGGGTGTGCGTTTACGACAGCATCACGAAAGCAGCCTGAAAATTGCCGAATGGTTAGCTCAGCATCCACAGGTTGAACGCGTCAATCACCCGGCGTTACCGGGAAGTAAAGGTCATGAGTTCTGGAAACGAGACTTTACGGGTAGCAGCGGTTTGTTCTCATTCGTTCTCAAAAAACGGCTCAATGATGCCGAGCTGGCGGCTTATCTGGATAATTTTACCCTCTTCGGCATGGCCTATTCCTGGGGCGGTTACGAGTCGCTGATCCTCGCCAACCAGCCCGAGCAACTGGCGGACATCCGCCCCGAAGCGGAACTCGACTTTAGCGGGACGCTGGTACGACTGCATATCGGTTTAGAAAATGTTGACGATCTTATCCACGATTTGTCTGCGGGCTTCGAACGCATCGTGTAAAGTGGCAACCCAATGGACACAATTTCAGACAGTCCCCGCTAAAACTGCCTGCATTGTTGCGCCCGGGATCAAGGCATCTCGGGCGATTCAGGAGTACACTACACAGAAAATGTCAGTCCACAGGAAAGTCCATGGTTGTTATTCAGGAGATTGTCGCCGCGCTTTGGCAACATGATTTTACCGCGCTGGCGGACCCGCACGTTGTGGGGGTGGTTTATCTGGTCATGTTTGCGACACTGTTTTTAGAAAATGGTCTGCTGCCTGCGTCTTTCCTGCCGGGAGACAGCCTGTTGCTGCTCGCGGGAGCCCTGATTGCGAAAGGGGTAATGGGCTTTATGCCAACCCTGATTATCCTGACCGCCGCCGCCAGCCTGGGTTGTTGGCTAAGCTATATTCAAGGCCGCTGGTTGGGTAACACTAAAATGGTCAAAGGCTGGCTGGCTCAACTGCCCGTTAAATATCACGAACGTGCCACATGCATGTTTGATCGCCACGGCTTACTGGCGCTGCTGGCCGGGCGTTTCCTCGCATTTGTTCGCACCCTTCTGCCAACCATGGCGGGCATTTCCGGCCTGTCCAACCGCCGTTTCCAGTTCTTTAACTGGTTAAGCGCTGTGCTGTGGGTCGGGGTCGTCACCAGCTTCGGTTATGCGCTGAGCATGATCCCGTTCGTGAAACGCCACGAAGATCAGGTAATGACCTTCCTGATGATCCTGCCGATTTTCCTGCTGGTCTGCGGCCTGCTCGGCACGGTGATTGTGGTGATTAAGAAGAAGTACTGTAACGCCTGATTGGGTTCTCCCCCTCTCCCCTGCCCTCTCCCCAAGGGAGAGGGAGTAAAAACAGTAAATACATACGTTTATTGATCCCCTCTCCCCACGGGAGAGGGGCAACGCTCAAATCACACACCCTGCATCCCGCGAATGCGAGCCGCATCTTCCCCCGGCGTTAAACCGAAGTAGCGTTTAAACTCACGGCTAAACTGTGAAGCACTTTCATAGCCGACCTTCATCGCCGCAGTGCTGGCCTTCAAGCCATCGTGCACCATCATCATTCTCGCTTTGTGCAGGCGGTAGCTTTTCAGGTACTGCAACGGCGACGTGCTGGTCACTGACTTAAAATTATGATGGAACGCCGAGACGCTCATATTCGCTTCTGCCGCCAGTTGATCCACACTCAGGTTTTCCGTGTACTGGCTTTCAATACGTTTCAGCACCCGGCTAATCAGGCTGAAATGCGTCTGGCGGCTGACCAGCGCCAGCAGCGCCCCGCCGCGCGGCCCCATCAGCACGTGGTAGAGCATCTCGCGAATAATCTGTTTACCGAGAATTCTCGCATCCAGTGGACGTTCCATCACATCCAGCAGGCGTTCTGCTGCACAGAGAATGTCGTCAGATAAGGTCGCTGAGTTGATCCCACTCGCCGCCATCGACGGCTGAAACAGCTCATCTTCGCCGATGTCCATCAGCAGTTCTTGCAGTTGGAGGATATCCACATTCAGGCGCAATCCCGCCAACGGCACTTCCGGCGTGGCAAAGGTTTCACACTCAAACGGCAGCGGGACCGTTAATAACAGGTATTCGTTGGCATCATAACGAAACACTCGTTCGTTAATATGACCGATTTTATGGCCCGAAAAGAGAAAAACGATGCCGGGCTGGTACATCACCGGCGTGCGGGTTCCGGGCTGCGTGCCGTACAAAAGACGGATATCCGGCAACAGCGCGGTGAGCTTTTCTTCATTGTTTTTCAGCTGCTTAATTTTATCTGTCAGCAGAAGACAGGTCTCTTCGCGTTTCATTCTGGATACCATTCCGGGCAGGTTTCGATGACCACAGTGTGAACGTTACTGTTCATTTCCTCCAGCCCTCTGGAGAAATGGGCAAGACAATGGCAGGAATATGCATTGAGACTGGCCCCCTGGAAGACCACAATACACTCCATCAGGCAGCACCGCGTCTGCCCTATTTTTCACCTGCACTTAAGGGAACAAGCTATGTTTAATTTTGACCTGCACACACCAACTCGCATTTTATTTGGTCAAGGCGCTATCGCTGACCTGCGTGCGCAAATTCCTGCCGATGCACGAGTTCTGGTGACGTACGGCGGCGGCAGCGTGAAGAAAACCGGCGTGCTGGATCAGGTGCTTAGCGCCCTGAAAGGCCTGGACGTGCTGGAGTTTGGCGGTATTGAACCGAACCCGTCTTACGAAACGCTGATGAACGCTGTCAAACTCGCTCGCGAAGAGAAAATCACTTTCCTGCTGGCTGTGGGCGGCGGTTCCGTACTGGACGGCACGAAATTCATCGCGGCGGCGGCACATTACGCAGACGGCGTTGATCCATGGGAAATCCTGCAAACGGGCGGCAGCAAGATTGAAAGTGCCATCCCAATGGGTTCTGTGCTGACACTGCCAGCCACCGGGTCCGAATCCAACATGGGCGCGGTTATTTCCCGTAAAACCACTGGCGACAAGCAGGCGTTTATGAATCCGCTGGTGCGCCCAGTCTTTGCCGTGCTTGATCCGGTTTACACCTACACCCTGCCGCCGCGTCAGGTTGCCAACGGTGTGGTTGATGCGTTTGTGCATACTGTTGAGCAGTACGTCACTTACCCGGTGAATGCCAAAATTCAGGACCGTTTCGCCGAAGGCATTCTGCTGACGCTGGTTGAAGAAGGCCCGAAAGCGCTGAAAGAGCCGGAAAACTACGATGTCCGCGCCAACGTCATGTGGGCAGCCACTCAGGCACTGAACGGCCTGATTGGGGCTGGCGTACCGCAAGACTGGGCCACGCATATGTTGGGTCACGAACTGACAGCGATGCACGGCCTGGATCACGCTCAAACGCTTGCCGTTGTTCTGCCTGCGCTGTGGAATGAAAAACGCGATACTAAGCGTGCCAAACTGCTGCAATACGCAGAGCGCGTGTGGAACATCACTGAAGGGTCTGAAGATGCACGCATCGACGCAGCCATCGCGGCAACTCGCAATTTCTTCGAAGCGATGGGCGTACCGACTCGTCTGTCCGGCTACGGTCTGGACGGCAGCACTATCCCGGCGCTGCTGAAAAAACTCGAAGAGCATGGCATGACGCAAATCGGTGAACATCAGGATATTACCCTCGACGTGAGCCGTCGCATTTACGAAGCGGCACGCTAAGGGATTTCCGCTTAACCTTTCGTTTTCTCGTATTTCGACCAGACTTAGTGTTACTGATTTGCCGGAGGGGCGTATGTCCTCCGGTGATTTTATCTAAGGAGGAACGCATGACACATCCAACTGTGATTAAGCTTCAGGACGGCAACATCATGCCGCAGCTGGGCCTAGGCGTGTGGAAAGCAAGCAACGAGGAAGTCGTTTCGGCCATTCATAAAGCGCTGGAGGTCGGCTATCGGTCGATTGATACTGCCGCGGCGTACAAGAACGAAGATGGCGTAGGCAAGGCCCTGAAAAGTGCAGGCGTCGCTCGCGATGAACTGTTTATCACCACCAAGCTGTGGAACGACGACCAGAAGCGTCCGGCTCAGGCTTTGCAGGAAAGTCTCGATAAGCTGCAGCTCGATTTCGTTGATCTCTATCTGATGCACTGGCCCGTTCCCGCTATCGATCACTATGTCGAAGCCTGGAAAGGCATGATTGAACTGCAACAAAAGGGGCTGGTAAAGAGTATTGGTGTCTGTAACTTCCAGATCAATCACCTGCAACGGCTGATCGATGAAACGGGCGTCAGTCCGGTCATCAACCAGATTGAGCTTCACCCTCTGATGCAGCAGCGTCAATTGCATTCGTGGAACGCCACGCACAAGATCCAGACGGAATCCTGGAGCCCACTGGCTCAGGGCGGCGAAGGCGTGTTTGATCAAACCATCATTCGCCATTTGGCGGAAAAATACGGCAAGACCCCAGCGCAGATTGTCATTCGCTGGCATCTGGACAGCGGTCTGGTCGTTATCCCGAAATCGGTCACCCCGGCGCGTATCGCTGAGAACTACAACGTCTGGGACTTCCGTCTTGATAAGGATGAACTGGGCGAGATAGCCAAACTGGATCAGGGAAAACGGCTTGGGCCGGACCCCGATCAGTTTGGTGGTTAAGCGTAATGCAAAAGCCCGGTCTGTTGACCGGGCTTTCTTTTATGGCTTCGCTGCTCGTCTGGCGGCAGGTTTGCCGTTAGCGACAGGTTTTCCCTTCGCGACTGGCTTGCCCTTCGCGGCAGCATTCGGCTTAGCGGCACCCGGATTACGCTGATGCGATACTGGCGTGTGCTTGGTCAGCGCCGGACGTGTGTTGCGGTTCTGACGGCGCGCTTCACGCATCTCTTCAAGCGTAGGCGAAGGCACCAGACACTCACGGCGACCGCCAATCAGGTGTTTCATTCCCTTCTCTTCCAGCGCCTGACGAATCATCGGCCAGCCTGCCGGATCGTGATAACGCAGCAGGGCTTTATGCAGACGGCGCTGCTTGTCGCCTTTCGGAATGAAGACTTCTTCACTCTTATAGCCAATCTTACTCAGCGGGTTCTTGCCGGTGTAATACATGGTGGTCGAGTTCGCGAGCGGCGACGGATAGAAGTTCTGCACCTGATCGAGACGGAAGCGGTTCTTCTTCAGCCACAGCGCCAGGTTGATCATGTCTTCATCTGTTGTGCCAGGATGCGCAGAGATGAAGTAAGGGATCAGATACTGCTCTTTCCCGGCCTGTTTTGAATAGGTGTCGAACAGCTCTTTGAAGCGATCGTAGCTGCCCATACCCGGCTTCATCATTTTCGACAGCGGGCCTTCTTCGGTGTGCTCTGGTGCTATCTTCAGATAGCCGCCCACGTGGTGCGTCGCCAGCTCTTTGATATAACGCGGATCTTCTACGGCGATGTCATAACGCACGCCAGACGCGATGAGGATCTTCTTGATGCCTTTCAGATCGCGCGCGCGACGATAAAGGTTGATCGTCGGCTCATGGTTGGTGTCCATGTGCGGGCAGATGTCCGGGTAAACACAGGAGAGACGGCGGCAGGTTTGCTCCGCACGCGGCGACTTACAGCGCAGCATGTACATGTTGGCCGTTGGGCCACCCAAATCGGAGATAATACCGGTGAAACCGGGAACCGTGTCGCGAATGGCTTCGATCTCATTGATGATCGACTCTTCGGAACGGCTCTGAATAATGCGCCCTTCGTGCTCGGTGATGGAACAGAACGAGCAACCCCCGAAGCAGCCACGCATGATGTTGACCGAAAAACGGATCATTTCATAAGCAGGTATGCGGGCGTTGCCGTATGCCGGATGCGGCACACGTTTGTACGGCAGCGCAAACACGCTGTCCATCTCTTCAGTGGAAAGCGGGATAGCAGGCGGGTTCAGCCAGATGTAGCGATCGCCGTGTTTTTGCATCAGCGCGCGAGCACAACCAGGGTTGGTTTCATGATGCAGGATGCGGGAAGCGTGCGCATACAGCACCTTGTCGCCTTTGACTTTCTCATAGGACGGCAGCAGCACGTAGGTTTTTTCCCACGGCTTTGGCTTCGGCGGCTGCACGGTGATCCGTTTGGCTTCGGCTTTTTTCGGTTCAACGGGCTTGTTGTCAGCGCACGGCAGATCTTCCCCGTAAGGATGGGGGATCGGATCGATTTTACCCGGCGTATCCAGACGCGTTGAATCCACTCCGCTCCAGCCTGGCAGCGCTTCTTTCACCATGATCGCGGTGTTGCGCACATCACGAATATCAGACACCAACTCCCCCATCGACAGACGATGGGCGACTTCCACCAGCGGACGCTCGCCGTTGCCGTAAATCAGCATGTCAGCTTTGGAGTCCACCAGCACCGAACGGCGCACGGTATCAGACCAGTAGTCGTAGTGTGCAGAACGACGCAGGCTCGCTTCGATCCCGCCGAGGATCACCGGCACATCTTTCCAGGCTTCTTTACAACGCTGGGTGTACACCAGCGTCGCGCGATCAGGACGTTTACCGGCAAGGTTATCGGCGGTGTACGCATCGTCGTGACGCAGCTTACGGTCAGCCGTATAACGGTTGATCATCGAGTCCATGTTGCCCGCGGTCACACCGAAGAACAGGTTCGGTTTCCCGAGACGCATAAAGTCGTCTTTGCTGTTCCAGTCAGGCTGAGAAATGATCCCCACACGGAAGCCCTGAGCTTCAAGCATACGCCCGCAGATAGCCATGCCGAAGCTTGGATGATCGACGTAGGCATCGCCTGTGACCAGAATGATGTCGCAGCTATCCCAGCCAAGTTGGTCCATCTCTTCCCGAGACATAGGTAAAAACGGTGCCGGGCCAAAACAGGCCGCCCAGTACTGAGGCCAGGAAAAGAGATCGCGATCCGGCTGGATCAGGGAAATTGCGCTCATAGTGCTTCCGGGTGGTTAAAAAAGAACCTTCAAAGGGCGGGGATTATAAGGGAATGCGGATGAGTGTGCCAGATCGCGGGCGGAAAATTACGTTGGGAAGCCTTTATCCATGCGGAGTGTGTGGCTTACAGAGTGCGTTCACCCCTCTCCCCGGCCCTCTCCCAAAGGGAGAGGGAGAAAGAGAAAGGCATGAGCACGTGACAGTCCCCTCTCCCTTTGGGCTGAGGTATCCCCACAAAAGTGAAAAGCACGATGAAGTGTGATCTACTGGTTGCGCTAACAAAACAGAAGAGACCTCATCGTGCCTTTACA
>NZ_JBJDNI010000035.1:0-44069 GCF_044900545.1 Scandinavium sp. NPDC088450
CGAATGAATATAGTTAATGCGCTGAAATTATTAGGGAAAGAGTACAGTAATATGGTCACAGGCGAATGACCATATTACTGGGGATCCCTCAGCCCAAGGGGAGAGGGAGCAAACACAAAAAGCCTTCTCTGCATGAGAAGGCTTTACTGTTTACCTTCGCAGTTTTATCCTTCCCCGCTATGAAAACCCCACGCCTCCCCATCGCCGTTCAGCAAGCTGTCATGCGCAGCCTGCGGGAAAAACTCGCCCAGGCAAACCTGACACTCGGGCGTGATTATCCGGAGCCAACGCTAAACTGGACCCAGCGGGGAACCTCGGCGGGCACCGCCTGGCTGGAAAGCTATGAAATCCGCCTGAATCCTGTGCTACTGCTGGAAAATCAGCAGGCGTTTATCGATGAAGTCGTGCCGCATGAACTGGCACACCTGCTGGTGTGGAAGCGGTTTGGCCGTGTCGCGCCGCACGGTAAAGAGTGGAAATGGATGATGGAAAGCGTGCTTGGTGTGCCGGCTCGTCGTACGCATCAGTTTGAACTGGAGTCCGTGCGTAAAAATACCTTCCCCTATCGCTGCGGCTGCCAGCAGCACCAGCTTACCGTTCGTCGGCACAATCGCGTTTTGCGCGGTGAAGCTGTCTACCGCTGCGTTCACTGCGGCGATCCTCTGGTGGCTGAAAAGTAACCATCGGAAATAACTGGAAGTTTTCTGATCTGACTGATTGCATCTGACAATCTGTTTCGTTACGTTGCGGGCTCGTTTTGATACGGAGTTCGTGATGTCCCGTAAATTTATTCTGACGCTGGCAGTGATTAGCTCAGCCCTTTCAGGCCATGCACTGGCCGCTGGGATCAGCTCATTTTCTCAGGCAAAAGCGGCGGGCGTGAAAGTCAATGCCGACGCCCCTGGCGATTTTTATTGCGGCTGTAAAATCAATTGGCAGGGGAAAAAAGGCGTTATCGATCTGGAATCGTGCGGCTATAAAGTGCGTAAAAATGAAACCCGCGCCAGCCGTGTCGAATGGGAGCACGTGGTGCCTGCCTGGCAATTCGGCCATCAGCGCCAGTGCTGGCAGGATGGCGGCAGGAAAAACTGCGTGAAAGATCCTGTTTATCGCCAGATGGAAAGCGATATGCACAATCTGCAACCCGCGGTGGGTGAAGTGAATGGCGATCGTAATAACTTCATGTACAGCCAGTGGAATGGCGGCGAAGGCCAGTACGGTCAGTGCACCATGAAGGTGGACTTCAAAGGCAAAGTCGCCGAGCCGCCGGAACGCGCACGCGGTGCCATTGCCCGCACTTACTTCTATATGCGTGACCGCTATAAACTCACGCTTTCGCGCCAGCAATCGCAGCTCTTCACCGCCTGGAATAAGATGTACCCAGTCACAGCCTGGGAGTGCAAGCGCGATGCCCGCATTGCGGAAATTCAGGGGAATCATAACCCTTACGTCCAGCAGGCTTGCCAGGCGCAAAAGAGCTACCCTACACTAGCGTCAAATGTTAACTGATATCCGGAAATTTTGAGCCTATGCGCATTCCCCGCATCTATCACCCTGAGCCTGTTACCGCAGGCCATGAAATTGCCCTCAGCGATGACGCCGCCAATCACGTTGGCCGTGTGCTGCGCATGGGCAAAGGCCAGGCGATTCAGCTGTTTGATGGCAGCAATCAGGTCTTTGAGGCTGAAATTACTCAGGCGGATAAAAAGAGCGTGCGGGTGAATGTGCTCAGTGCTCAACTCGATGACCGCGAATCGCCGCTGCATATTCACCTCGGCCAGGTGATGTCGCGCGGGGAGAAAATGGAATTCACCATCCAGAAATCCATTGAACTGGGTGTAAGCCTCATTACGCCACTTTTTTCCGAGCGCTGCGGCGTTAAACTGGACGCCGAACGCCTGAACAAGAAGCTCCAGCAGTGGCAGAAAATTGCCATCGCCGCCTGCGAACAGTCAGGCCGTAACGTGGTGCCGGAAATTCGTCCGGCCATGGATCTGGAAGCCTGGTGTGCCGAAGAAGAGCGTGGATTGAAACTCAATCTGCATCCTCGCGCCAGCGCCAGTATCAACACGCTGCCGTTGCCGGTAGAACGTGTTCGCCTGCTGATTGGTCCGGAAGGCGGGCTGTCGGCAGAGGAAATTGCCATGACCGCTCGTTACCAGTTTACTGATATTCTGTTGGGACCTCGCGTTCTGCGTACTGAGACCACTGCGCTCACCGCCATCACCGCACTGCAGGTGCGTTTTGGCGATCTGGGCTAATACTCGCGTTACAGGAGAAGAGTAATGATCAAGCTCGGCATCGTGATGGACCCCATCGCGAAGATCAATATCAAGAAAGATTCCAGCTTCGCTATGCTGCTGGAAGCGCAGCGTCGTGGTTACGAACTCCACTATATGGAGATGAACGATCTCTATCTGATTAACGGTGAAGCACGCGCGCAGACTCGCCTGCTCAGCGTTGAGCAGAATTATGACGGCTGGTATAGCTTCAACGGCGAACAGGATCTGGCGCTGGCCGATCTCGACGTCATTCTGATGCGTAAAGATCCTCCGTTCGATACCGAATACATCTATGCAACCTATGTGCTTGAGCGCGCAGAAGAAAAAGGCACGCTGATCGTCAACAAACCGCAGAGCCTGCGCGACTGTAACGAAAAGCTGTTCACCGCCTGGTTCTCTGACCTGACGCCGGAAACACTGGTCACCCGCAACAAAGCCCAGTTGAAAGCCTTCTGGCAGCAGCACGGTGACATCATTATGAAACCGCTGGACGGCATGGGCGGCGCATCGATTTTCCGCGTGAAGCAGGATGACCCAAACATCGGCGTTATCGCCGAAACCCTGACCGAACTTGGCACCCGTTACTGCATGGCGCAGAATTACCTGCCCGCCATTAAAGACGGTGACAAACGCGTGCTGGTCGTCGACGGCGAGCCGGTGCCGTACTGTCTGGCGCGTATTCCACAAGGTGGCGAAACCCGTGGCAACCTGGCCGCCGGTGGCCGTGGCGAGCCGCGTCCGCTGTCTGAAAGCGACTGGGAAATTGCCCGTAAAGTCGCGCCAACGCTGAAAGAGAAAGGGCTGATTTTCGTGGGCCTCGACATCATCGGCGATCGCCTGACAGAAATTAACGTCACCAGCCCGACCTGCATCCGCGAAATCGAAGCGGAATTCCCTGTCTCCATCACCGGTATGTTGATGGACGCTATCGAAAAGCGTCTGGGCAAGTAACCGCCAGGGCGGGAGGGATCCCGCCTTCTCTCGACAGCGCCCCACTTTCCCCGCATACTGGCCGTTGTTGCTTTTTAAACCAGGAAACAGAACCTCTGACAATGAATTTACAGCACCACTTTCTTATTGCCATGCCTGCTCTCCAGGACCCGATGTTTCGCCGCGCTGTGGTCTACATTTGTGAATACAATGACGACGGAGCGATGGGGATCATCATCAATAAACCGATGGAAAATCTGAAGGTTGAAGGGATTCTGGAAAAACTCAAGATTACGCCCGATCCTCGCGATCCCGACATTCGTCTCGATAAGCCCGTCATGCTCGGCGGCCCGCTGGCAGAAGATCGCGGCTTTATTTTGCATACGCCTCCATCAACCTTTTCCTCCAGCATCCGCATTTCAGACAACACGGTGATCACCACTTCCCGTGATGTGCTGGAGACAATCGGCACAGCGGAACAACCGACAGAAGTGCTGGTTGCGCTGGGCTACGCGTCCTGGGAGAAGGGCCAGCTGGAGCAGGAAATTCTCGATAATGCCTGGCTGACCGCGCCAGCGGATATGAACATTCTGTTCAAAACCCCGATAGCCGATCGCTGGCGTGATGCAGCTCGTCTGATTGGGATTGATATCCAGACCATGTCTGGTGTGGCGGGACACGCATAATGAGCGGCACACTGATTGGTTTCGATTTCGGGACACGCAGTATTGGCGTTGCCGTTGGGCAGCGCATCACTGGCACGGCCCGTCCGCTTGGCGCGCTCAAGGCGCAGGATGGCACACCCGACTGGAACGCTATCGAAAAATTGCTTAAAGAGTGGCAGCCTGAAGCGGTGATCGTCGGTTTACCGCTGAACATGGATGGCACCGAACAACCGCTCACCGCACGCGCACGCAACTTTGCCAATAAAATCCATGGCCGTTTTGGTGTGAAAATCATTCTGCATGATGAGCGTCTCAGCACAGTAGAAGCGAAAGCAGGCCTGTTTGAACAAGGCGGCTATCGGGCGCTGAACAAAGGAAAGGTCGACTCCGCTTCCGCGGTCGTCATTCTGGAAAGCTTTTTCGAGCAGGGTTTTTAATCCCCCTCCCCTTTCGGGGAGAGGGAAACTGGCAATAAAATCAGTGGCGTAGATTCTCGTTCGCCCAACTCACTGCCTGTGTTCTGTTTTTCACGCTCAGTTTGCGAAAAACATTGTACAGGTGGGTTCTGACCGTATTCTCACTGATAAACAACGCACGCGCGATATCCATATTCGTTGCGCCACCGCGCAACTCATTGAGAATTTCGCACTCACGCTCTGTCAGTGGAATATTGTCTACATCGCTGGATGTGTGTTCCGCTGCATACATCGCAGGGTGCATCACGCTCAATTCAGCCGTCTGCTCGCCGTGAAGCACAGCTTTGACACCCTCAATTAAGCGCGATTCATCATCGTCATGGCGAAATACACCATACAGCGCTGGCCATTTGGCCATTTCGTAGAGCTCATACTTTTGTGCGCTATTGATAATAAGCAAACGCGGGTTTTCAACCTGCGACTGGATAATATCCCGCCAGATCCCATTCAGTTTCTTATTTGACACCGCAATATCAAAGAGGATGACAGAGCCCCGCATCAGGCGCTGCGTCAACGGCTTATTGATATTATGAACATCAACATAAACAGAAAGAAGATCAGACAGATAGCTGGCAAAAGCATTCGCCTGAACCGAAGGATGAGTGATAAGAAGCAACTGACGTGATTTGCCCGCACTCTCTGATACATCAAGCATTTAAAAACTCTCCATAGTTGAAGCTCACCATCATGGTGATTAAATGAGTCAAATAAAATAAGCCACGCGATTAATATTTAAAAATGTAACTAACAAATCAAAACACTATTTTGTGAGAAAAATCCTATTCCTCACAAATAGAATAGAACGAATGCCTGACAGGTGTCAAAAGATTATCACCCCTTTTTTCCAGCTTTAAGCAACATAATCTCATGCACAGTGCGGGTTTGTCTCATACTTATATTGCAGGAAGAGATGTTGCGACATTATTAATCGCTCACCAGTTTGGAGGGCTTCCCGTACAATTGCATTAGCCGGGCTTAATATCAACAACAATATAACATTAGCCTTAATGAAGTATAAATACCGCTAACACAATCTTTTAATTCCCCCATATTCTCCAAATAAAGATGAATTATTCCCCAAAGAACACACTCTTTCGATGCAGACACGCGATCGCGCTCACAGTTCTTTGCCCTGTTCTTTGCATATCATTAACTGTTTCTATAAAAGAAACAAATTAGCTGTGGGCCATCAGATCCTGGGCCAGGGCGTGAAGAGACTGCAGGCGATGCTCAACGTCATCGGGGTTGGGATGCCATAAGCCCGCAAAAGCGAGCGCGGCGGAATGAGCCCCCAATGGCTGCGCCATCGACACTTCGCCATCGCTGTGATGCCAGACTACATGCCCAAGCTCTCGCTGTTGATGAACATGAGGCGCGAGTTGTTGCCACTGCTCAGCAGAAAAACGCTGCTGAAGCTGCTCATCACTCTCATGGGCGAGCAAAGACATCCCAATGACAGACTGCCAGGCAGGAACCATGTGGAAACCCGCCAGCGCCTGGCTCAGTTGATGACCAGGCTCGGAGTGCCAGATGTAGATAACCTGGTCTTCCCACAGCACGCCAACCGCCACCACGATATCTTTTGGTGCAGAGCGTTCAAGGATGGGAAGCGCGCGCGAAAACAGCGCAGAGCCGCGAATGGCTTGTGCAGCAAGAGCATGAATGCCGGGGCCGGGAAGATAGCGCCGCTGCTCATCCTGCATGGTCAAGCCGATAGAGGCCATGGTCATCAGCAGCCGGTTGACGCGAGTTGTGTTGATGCCCATCAGACGCGCGAGTTCGCGACAGCCAATAGCCCGGCCGCTGGAAACAAGGTATTGCAGACAGCGAATGCCATCGATCAGGCTTTGATTCGGTTGAGATGACATGGGGTATCGTCCGTTAGCAGGCTTATAGAGCAATGATTTTAGCGTCAGTTCAAAAGGATACAAGGTGATGAACATCTACAGTCAGAGTGAAAACCGAAGCTTTCCCCAGCAGCAACTGCACGCCGATTTCGTTGTGGCAGGAGGAGGACTGGCCGGTTTATGCGCCGCGTTCGCTGCCGCACGCGAAGGCCTGAACGTGATATTGATTCAGGACAGACCCGTGCTGGGCGGCAATGCTTCCAGCGAGGTTCGTTTGTGGGCCAATGGCGCGACCTCGCATATGGGCAACAATAACCGCTGGGCACGCGAAGGCGGGATTATGGGCGAGATCCTCGAAGAAAACCTGTGGCGCAATAAGGAAGGTAACCCGGTGATGTTCGATCTGGTGTTACTGGACCTGGCCCGTAGCCAACCTGGGCTCACGCTGCTGTTGAATACAGCGGTGTACGAACTGGAAAAAGAAGGTCAGCGAATTACCCAACTCAAAGCCTTCAATGCTATCAACGAAACGTTTTATCAGATTTCCGCAGCGCAATTTTGCGATGCCACCGGCGACGGTGTGCTGGGTTATCTGGCGGGGGCAGAATTTCGGGAAGGGGCCGAAGATGAGGCAGAACTCGGCGAAAAAATGGCGCCCGGCGACAGCTTTGGTCACAAGCTTGGGCACTCCATTTACTTCTATACCCGGCAAACCAACGCGCCGGTAACGTTCGTTCCCCCTTCCTTCGCCCTGAAAGACATCACCGACATTCCTCGATACAAACGCCTGACGTCCACACTTAACGGCTGCGACCTGTGGTGGCTCGAATGGGGCGGTCGGCTTGATACCGTCTATGAAAGTGAAACCATTAAGTGGGAGCTGTGGAAAATCGTCTGGGGCGTCTGGGATTACATCAAAAACTCTGGCGAGTTTCCTGAAGCGGCCAACATGACTATCGAATGGATCGGCACCATCCCAGGTAAACGCGAAAGCCGTCGATTTATGGGCGATCACCTGCTGAGCCAGCAGGATATTGTCGAACAACGCGATCATTACGATGCCGTAGGCTACGGCGGCTGGTCGATTGATTTACACCCTGCCGATGGCGTGTACAGCACCCACGATGGCTGCCGTCAATTCCACAGCAAAGGCATCTACACCATCCCCTGGCGCAGTCTTTACAGCCGTTCCGTAGAAAACCTGCTGCTCACCGGGCGTTTGATTTCGGCTTCGCACGTCGCCTTCGGCAGTGCACGCGTAATGTGTACCTGCGGTCTGCTCGGTGAAGTGGTCGGCAGAGGCGCGGCGGTTTGTCATGAACAACGCATCTCGCCAAAAGCGCTGGCAAACCAGGAACGCATTGGCGAACTTCAGCAACGCCTCCAGGCGGCTGGCTGTTATATTCCGCGTCAGAGGTTGCACGATCCTTCGCGGGGCGCGCACATCAGCGTCAGCAGTGAGCTTCAGTTATCCGGGCTGCCGGCAAATGGGCAATGGCACCCTTTGACTGAACGCATGGCTATTCTCTTGCCAGTCAAAGCAGGGGAAACGCTGCCTGCCATCAGGCTCCCGCTTCGCAGCACTCAGCCTTCGCGCTTGCACATTGAATTGCTTGGCAGCCAGCGCCCAGGCAACTTTACTCCGGACCAGCACTATGCCAGGTGTGACATCGACGTCCGTGATGAAGGCGATTACCTTTGCCAGTTCAACTGGCGCAGCGACCGTGACCAATACGTCTTCCTGGCTTTTGAAGCACAACCAGAGATCAGCGTGGCCCTAACCGACCTTCAGCTTCCCGGCATAATGACCGTGTTCAACAGCCTCAACGCGCGGGTGGCGAAACACTCACGCCAGGTGGTCGACGGGGATTACGGGGTGGATGAGTTTGATTTCTGGCTTCCCCGTCGCCGCCCTCACACCCTCTTCCCCGCGCTACGCTTCGATACACCGTTTAAGTGCTACGCCGCCGCCCACCTGCTAAACGGACACCTTCGCCCGGAACAACAGACCCATGCCTGGGTGCCAGCCCTCACCGATAAAACCCCTACCGTTCGCTGGCAGTGGGAGCAAGAGCAGAACCTCCACAGTCTGACGCTGGTTCAGGACAACGATTTCGACAACGCGATGGAAACCGTGCAAATGGGTCATGTCAACGCGGTGACACCTCACTGTATTACGCACTATCGGCTATGGGCGGGTGAAACGTTGCTGGCAGAAGTCACCGACAATCACCATTCCGTCTGCACTCACCGCTTTAGCACACCGCTGTGTACCCGCGAAATACGGCTGGAAATCCTCGCCACGGCTGGCGCACTTCCTGCCGTTTATTCACTGAATATCGCCTAGAGCCTTCCGGCGGCTTGACGCTGCTGATAGCTCTGCGCAAACGTCAACATGCCCGCCAGTTGCCCGGTTTGCATCACGCCGGGCAACTGATGCGTTTTCCCTTCGCGGATCAGGCTGCCAACCGCAGGCGTGTTAACCAGCAGCTCATACAGCGCGACTCTGCCCCCCTGTTTATCAGGCAGCAATTTTTGCGCTAACACCGCACATAGGCTGCCTGCCAGCTGGCTGCGTACTTGTTCCTTTTCACCTGCGGGAAAGACATCTACCAGCCTCTCGATAGCTTGCGCCGCGCCGCGTGTGTGTAATGTGGACAGCACCAGATGCCCGGTTTCTGCTGCTGTAAGCGCCAGACGAATGGTTTCGGTATCACGCAGTTCGCCCAACAAAATCACATCGGGATCTTGCCGCAATGCAACGCGTAACGCCGCAGCGAAAGACTCGCAGTGAGCCCCCACTTCTCGCTGATGAATCAGACAGCGCTCGCTGTGGTGAACAAATTCCACCGGATCTTCCAGGGTCAGAATATGCCCGTCGCGGTGGTGATTCAGATGATTAACCATCGCCGCCAGCGTCGTTGATTTTCCACTGCCCGTTGCCCCCGTCACCAGAATCAGCCCACTCTCTTCGTTTAACAGCTCGGTAATGGCAACCGGAGCGTCAAGTTCGGCGAGCTGCGGGCATCTTTCAGGCAGTAAACGCAGCACCAGGGAGACACCTTCGGCATGACGAAAAGCGCTGGCCCGTAACCGCCTGCCGTCACTCGCCTGAACCGCAAAGTCACACTGATTTTCCTGCTGCCACTGAAGCCGTACGGCATCACTGAGCCAGTCCAGCAGCAGAATTTGCGGATCGGGTGCTTCGAAGGGGGCGGGTTCGAGCCTGCCCTGCCGCCGCCAGCGCACAGCGCCGCTGTTGCACAGGTGTAGATCCGAGACATTATGCTTTACACTAAGGGCCACAATTTCCTGCATATCCATATGATCACCCTGAAAATGAACGACATTGCGCATAACCTGGCACAGGTCAGGGAGAAAATCTCAGCCGCTGCTGCCCTTTGCAGCCGTGCTCCAGAAGAAATTACTCTGCTTGCAGTCAGTAAGACCAAACCTGCGAGCGCGATCGAAGAAGCTATCCGTGCAGGCCAGCGAGCGTTTGGTGAAAACTACGTTCAGGAAGGCGTGGAGAAAATCCGCTATTTTCAGGAAATCGGTCAGACTGAACTGGAATGGCACTTTATCGGGCCTTTGCAGTCGAACAAAAGCCGTCAGGTGGCCGAGCATTTTGACTGGTGCCATACCGTTGATCGCCTGCGCATTGCCACGCGCCTGAGCGAGCAGCGCCCGGCGCATCTTTCGCCGTTGAACGTGCTTATCCAGGTCAACATCAGCGACGAATCCAGCAAGTCAGGTATTGCGCCGCAAGACATTGATGCGCTGGCAGAAGCCATTGCCGCGTTGCCTCACCTGCGCCTTCGTGGGCTGATGGCAATCCCGGCTCCAGAGTCAGAATATGTAAGGCAATTTGCGGTAGCCCAACAAATGGCGGTAGCATTTGCCCGGTTGAAAACACGCTACGCTGACGTGGACACGCTTTCGCTTGGCATGTCAGACGACATGGCTGCTGCGATTGCCGCAGGCAGCACGATGGTACGCATCGGGACCGCCATTTTTGGCGCACGCGATTACCCAAAACAATAAATAAGGAAAACTGAGGAACGCCATGAAGACGTTGACTTTCCTGCTTTCGACCGTGATTGAGCTGTACACCATGGTGATGCTGCTCCGCGTCTGGATGCAGTGGGCCCGCTGTGATTTTTACAACCCGTTTTCGCAGTTTGTGGTGAAGGCCACTCAGCCGATTGTCGGGCCGCTGCGCCGCGTTATCCCGGCGATGGGCCCGATTGACAGCTCATCGCTGCTGATAGCCTTTGTGCTCTGTGTACTCAAGGCTATCGTGCTGTTTATGGTCATCACCTTCGAGCCGATCATCTGGATTTCCGCGGTGCTTATCCTGGTGAAAACCATCGGCCTGCTGATTTTCTGGGTACTGATGCTGATGGCCATCATGAGCTGGGTCAGCCGTGGCCGTAGCCCGGTTGAATTCGTGCTGATGCAGCTTGCTGACCCGCTGCTGCGCCCGATTCGCGGCCTGTTGCCTTCAATGGGTGGCATTGATTTCTCGCCGATGATCCTCGTGTTGCTGTTGTATGTCATCAACATGGGCATCACCGAACTGCTTCAGGCCACCGGAAATATGCTGCTGCCGGGGCTGTGGATGGCACTATGAGTGCCGTCGACCTGTGCGACGACGGGCTGGTTTTACGGTTGTATATTCAGCCGAAAGCCAGCCGTGACAGCATTGTCGGGCTGCATGGCGACGAACTGAAAGTCGCCATCACTGCCCCGCCTGTTGATGGTCAGGCCAACGCTCACCTGGTGAAATTTCTCGGCAAACAGTTTCGCGTGGCAAAAAGCCAGGTGATAATTGAGAAAGGTGAGCTTGGCCGCCACAAACAGATAAAAATTCTTCATCCGCAACAACTCCCTTCGGGCGTGGAAGCGCTCATAAAGCAGGACATCCCATGCAAAAAGTAGTTCTGGCTACCGGTAATGCCGGTAAAGTGCGCGAGCTTTCCTCGCTGCTGAGTGATTTCGGGCTCGACGTCGTGGCACAGACTGAGCTGAACGTTGAGTCGGTGGAAGAGACTGGGCTGACGTTTATCGAAAATGCCATTCTGAAAGCGCGCCACGCGGCGAAAGTCACTGGCCTGCCAGCGATTGCCGATGATTCCGGCCTGGCGGTAGATGTGCTTGGCGGCGCGCCTGGCATCTATTCCGCACGCTATGCCGGTGAGGAGGCAACGGATCAGCAGAACCTGGAAAAGCTGCTGGTTGCGCTGAAAGACGTGCCAGAAGACCAACGCCAGGCACAGTTCCACTGCGTGCTGGTCTATATGCGTCATGCTGAAGATCCGACGCCGCTGGTGTGTCATGGCAGCTGGCCGGGTGTGATCACCCGCGAAGCAGCAGGCAACGGCGGCTTTGGCTACGACCCTATCTTCTTCGTGCCAGAAGCGGGTAAAACCGCAGCTGAACTGAGCCGCGAAGAAAAAATTGCCGTGTCCCACCGTGGACAGGCGCTGAAATTGTTACTGGAAGCCCTGCGTTAATGACCGTGTTACCTCCGCTGAGTTTATACATTCATATTCCCTGGTGCGTGCAGAAATGCCCGTACTGCGATTTCAATTCGCACGCCCTGAAAGGCGAAGTGCCGCACGATGATTATGTACAGCATCTGCTCGCTGACCTGGATGCAGACGTGCCTTACGCGCAGGGACGCGAAGTAAAAACGATTTTTATCGGCGGAGGAACGCCAAGCCTGCTTTCTGGCCCGGCCATGCACACGCTGCTTGATGGTGTTCGTGCGCGCCTTAATCTGGCCGCAGATGCAGAAATCACCATGGAAGCCAACCCGGGCACGGTGGAAGCGGATCGCTTTGTTGAGTATCAGCGCGCCGGGGTAAACCGAATCTCTATCGGCGTGCAAAGCTTTAGCGAACCAAAACTCAAGCGCCTCGGGCGCATTCACGATTCAGGCGAAGCTAAACGCGCTGCACATCTGGCAACGGGCCTTGGCCTGCGTAGCTTTAACCTGGATTTGATGCACGGCCTGCCAGACCAAACGCTGGAAGAAGCGCTGGACGATTTGCGTCAGGCTATTGAGCTCAACCCACCGCATTTGTCCTGGTATCAGTTAACCATCGAACCCAACACGCTGTTTGGCTCGCGCCCGCCGAAGCTACCGGACGACGACGCGCTGTGGGATATTTACGAACAAGGCCATCAG
This sequence comes from Scandinavium sp. NPDC088450, assembly GCF_044900545.1. Lineage (NCBI taxonomy): Bacteria > Pseudomonadati > Pseudomonadota > Gammaproteobacteria > Enterobacterales > Enterobacteriaceae > Scandinavium > Scandinavium sp. NPDC088450. The sequence continues at coordinate 12,394 of NZ_JBJDNI010000035.1, forward strand.
TTGCTGACTGGCGCAGGTTATCAGCAGTATGAAACCTCCGCTTACGCCAAACCGGGCTATCAGTGCCAGCACAATCTGAACTACTGGCGCTTTGGCGATTACCTCGGCATTGGCTGCGGCGCACACGGCAAAGTGACTTTCCCGGATGGGCGCATTCTGCGTACGGCAAAAACACGCCATCCGCGTGGTTATATGGAAGGTCGCTATCTGGAACGTCAGCACGATGTGGAAGCTCAGGATAAGCCGTTTGAGTTCTTTATGAACCGCTTCCGCCTGCTGGAGCCTGCACCGCGTGCAGAATTCACCGCATTCACTGGTTTACCAGAATCACTCCTTCGCCCGCAGATTGATCAGGCGCTGGCTGAAGGCTACCTGACGGAAACCGCCACTGAGTGGCAAATTACCGATCACGGAAAATTGTTTTTAAACTCGTTATTGGAAATTTTCCTCAACGAAGAATAATACCTGATGATGAGATCTGCGCCTTGCCGATCTCATCATTTCGTAAAAGCCGAGCATTCACCTCGCTATTTATTGTTAGTCATTCAACTAATAATTACTTCCTGAATAACTCCCTCATTCATATTCGATAAATAAACCCAACATAGCGCACAAAAATAAGTCGCCGTCCGTTTACAGACAAAAAACTGTGAACTCGGCGAGGTCTGCATGTCTGACAACCAGGATAAGATGTCATACAGATTTTTTCTGGATTGCATTATCTGTAAACCACCCTGAGTATTAATGAGCATGGAGCCATCAATGAAAAAGACCTCTTTTACCCGCACTCTGCTGGGCGCTTCTTTGCTTGTCCTGTTTGCCACGGGCGCGCAGGCAGCTGAAAAAGTTACGTTAAAACTGGCACATAACCTCGAACGCAGCCATGTGGTACACCAAACGTTTGAACATATGGCAAAAGAAGTTAAAGAACTTTCTGACGGGAAAATGACGATTCGCATTTATCCCAGCAGCCAAATGGGCAGCGCCCGTGAAACCCTGGAATTATTACAAAATGGCGCGCTGGATATGACCAAAGGGTCTGCCAGCGATTTAGAATCTTTTGATAATGTTTACGCCATTTATAATCTGCCTTATTTATTCAAAGACCAGGATCATTTTAATAAAGTGGTCTTCGGCAACGTCGGCAAAGAAATTATGGATTCCAGCAAAGATAAAGGTTTCTTTGCGCTGTCGGCTTATGTAGCCGGTACCCGTAGTTTTTATGCGAAAAAACCGATCACTAAACCCGAAGATTTAAAAGGGCTGAAAATTCGCGTTCAGGCAAGCCCAACCACCCTGAAAATGATTGAGCTGATGGGTGGCTCACCGACCCCGATTTCTTTCGGTGAAGTCTATACCGCGATGCAACAAGGCGTGGTCGATGGCGCGGAAAATAATGTGCCGTCATGGGTTCAGACTCGCCACATCGAAATTGCCAAAGTCTTCTCTGAGGACGAACACGCCTCCATTCCTGATTTCCTCGTTATCTCCACCAAAACCTGGAACAAGCTGACACCTGAACAACAGCAAATCCTCGCGAAAGCAGCTAAAGATTCCGAAGCCTGGCAGCAACAGGCGTGGAACAAAGTGGAAGAAGAAACCCGTGCTCAGGCCAAAGCAATGGGCGGAGAATTTGTCAGCGTCGATAAAGCCCCGTTCCGTGCTGCCGTACAGCCGCTGTATGACGACTTCAGAAAAGATCCAAAGCAAGCCGAACTGCTGGCGAAATTCGAACAAGCCGCCGAGTAATCTGCCATGGGCCTGCCTCAGGCCCTTTTCAGGAAAATAATCATGATGTTAAACCGCATTAAGCAAGGGGTGGATCGCACCATCGCGGCCTTTTCCGTGGCAGTCATGGTCGCACTCGTCATCTGCGTAGTGTGGCAGGTGTTCAGCCGCTATGTGCTGAACCAGCCCAGCACGATAACGGATGAGCTGGCACGCTTTCTGATGATTTGGGTGGGCCTTCTCGGTGCGGCCTATACCGTAGGTGCGCAACGCCATCTCTCTATCGATCTCTTAGCGATGACCCTGAATGCACAGCGTCAGGCCATCCTCAGCGTGATAGTGAATGTGCTCATTTTCGCGTTTTCTGGGCTGGTCATTGTCACCGGCGGACTCAAGCTGATTGAGAAAACGCTGGCCACCGCGCAGGTTTCTGCGGCAATGCAAATCCCAATGGGTTACGTCTACTTCATTCTGCCGCTGTGTGGCTTCGTGATGATGTTTTACGCCCTGTTCTTTATTTATCAGGGCATTACTCGCCTGACCCATCCGCAGGAGGCCTCGCAATAATGGAAGCGTCAATTGCTCTGACCTTATTCGGTTGTTTCTTCGTGCTGGTCTTTATCGGCGTGCCTATTTCGTTCTCCATTGGCATCGCTACCGTCGCGTCAATGCTGCTGATGTTCCCGTGGGATATCGCGGTCATCACAGTGTCTCAACGTCTGGCAAACGGCCTGGATAACTTTGCGCTGCTGGCTATCCCGTTCTTTATTTTTGCGGGCACGCTGATGAACAGCGGCGGAATAGCCATACGCCTCATCAATCTGGCGCAGGTGATGGTCGGCCGTGTACCCGGTTCGCTCGGGCATGTGAACGTGCTGGCGAATATGATGTTTGGCTCCATTTCAGGTTCTGCGGTAGCAGCGGCAGCGGCTGTTGGCGGCACGCTGAATCCCATTCAGACGAAAAAGGGCTACGACCCGGCGTTTTCAACAGCCGTTAACGTGTCGTCTTGCATCACTGGCTTGCTGATCCCGCCTTCAAACGTGCTGATTGTGTTCTCGCTGACTGCGGGCGGCGTTTCGGTCGCATCGTTGTTTATGGCGGGTTATCTGCCGGGTATTTTGATGGGTCTTGCCATCATGACGGTGTGCGCCATTATCGCTAAACGTCGCGGCTATCCGCTGTCTGAACGCCCAACCTGTGCACAGGCGGCGAAAGCGTTGCTGGATGCACTGCCGAGCCTGCTTCTGGTCGTCATCGTGATGGGCGGCATTCTGGGCGGCATCTTTACTGCCACGGAAGCGTCAGCGATTGCGGTGGTTTACACCTTTATCCTTTCGGTGATGATTTACCGTGAGGTGAAATGGCGTGACCTGCCGAAGCTAATACTGGAATCGGTCGTGACCACGTCTATCGTTCTGCTGCTGATTGGTTTTTCGGTCGGCATGTCCTGGGCGATGACCAACGCCGATATCCCGTACATGATCAGCGACACGCTGATGGGGATCTCTGAGAATCCATTGATCATTCTGCTGCTGATTAACATCGTGCTGCTGATCGTGGGTATCTTTATGGATATGACACCAGCGGTGCTGATCTTCACCCCAATCTTCCTGCCGATTGCACAAGAGCTGGGTATGGACCCGGTTCACTTCGGCATCATGATGGTGGCGAACCTGTGTATCGGCCTGCTGACGCCGCCTGTTGGCAGCGCGCTGTTTGTCGGCTGCTCGATTTCAGGGGTGAAAATCCAGCATTTGATCAAGCCGCTTCTGCCCTTCTACGCCGCCCTGCTGGTCGCGTTGATGCTCATCACCTACATCCCACAGATCTCACTGTTTATCCCGCAAGCATTGGGTCTGATGTAAAAATCCTGGAAGCTGGCTTCCGGTTTCCTCTTCTCACTCTGGCAGTGGTTTGATTTGCTGGCAGAGTGGGGGGATGGAAATCGCAAAACAACTTCGTACTAACCAAACACCAGAAGAACAGCAGCTATGGTATCTGCTGAGAGCAAAACGCTTTCATGGGTATAAGTTTCGACGACAGATGCCAATCGGCCCCTTTTTTGCTGATTTCGTCTGCTATCGCGCCAGGTTGATTGTCGAACTTGATGGAGGACAACACGCTGAAAATACGGACAATGACAGGCAAAGGACGGCGTGGCTAAAAGCCCGAGGCTGGGAAGTTTTACGCTTCTGGAATAATGAGTTAAGGGAGAATGAGGAGGGGGTATTGATGAGAATTCTGGAACACCTCACCGCCTGCTCCCCCTCTCCCTAACCCTCTCCCTAGGGGAGAGGGAACTAAAACAGGCGACTTTTTCTCCCTCTCCCCGCGGGAGAGGGTTGGGGAGAGGGGCTGGCACGGAATTACTTCAAAGACCCCACCAGCGCTTTACGGCTGTCTTCCAGCGACACTACTCGCCCGCACACGTCTTTACCGAACTTCTGGAAATCCGCTTCCTGGTTTTTCCATTCGTTCTGCACTGCGGTTTGCAAACCGCCCATGCTGCCGAGGATGTTTTGCAGCGGGTTACCGCCGCCTTTCAGCACCGCTTTCGAGCCCATTTCATTGATGCTGTCCTGCAACAATCCGCCCATCGCCTGATTCACCAGGTTCTGGCCGTCGGCTCGTACCTGCTCAACACCTTTGTAGTGGAACGTCAGACCATCGGTGCGGTGCTCAATGATGCGGTTCATCTGCTCTTTGAGCTGCGCGTCCAGTTTGGTCAGACGCCCATGCATGCTGCTGCTGGCTCCCACCTGCTCGGTGATGATTTTATCCAGCGCGGCGCGGCTTTTGTCCACGCGTGAGCGGGCGCCTTCGTCAATCCATGGCAGCGCGCTGCGCAGTTCGGCTTGATAATCTTTCGCCTGTTCGCGCTGGGCGGCACTCAGCGTGTACTGTTTGCCGTTGAACATCACGTTGCCGTCTGGGGTGATCACCAGATTGCCGTTTTCGCCTTTCACCTGCACGGTTTGCGGGTTGAGGATCACATCGTCACGCGGGGTGACGCTGCACTGATAATCCGCCTGTGCGGCGAAAGCCGTAACCGAGAGGGCCGCCACCAGCAACGTTTTGCGCATCATAGAAACTCCTGTAAAGACAAAACGGGCCAGCGATTGCTGGCCCTTTATAGCTACTTAGTCCCACCAGACGTCGAAAAGTTCGCTGGTGCGTACCTCTTCGAGCTTCTGCTCTTCCAGCCACTTACGCACGATGGCCTGATGCTCTTCGGTACATTTGCCGGTTTCCTGCAGACAAATCAGACCTTCCCAGGCCAGATAGCCGCTGCCATCAAACGCCAGCTTGTTTGGCTCGATCACTTCATCAATAAAGCGGTCGACGGATTTGTCGATTTGCTCAACGTCAGTCCCTTCCGGGAAACGCCATGCAACAGAGAACCCCACTTCCTGGAATTCGTCGATGTGCATTTTTTTACGCAGACGACGGCTACGGTTTTTCGCCATTATTTCACCCTCTCGAACATTAAGTCCCATACGCCGTGACCAAGACGATGGCCACGTTGTTCAAATTTGGTTACCGGACGCGATTCCGGACGCGGAACATAGTCGTTGCTCTCGGAGACATTTTTATACCCTTCGAGCGAGGACATCACTTCCAGCATATGTTCCGCATAAGGTTCCCAGTCGGTCGCCATGTGGAAAACACCACCCAGCTTCAGCTTGCTTTTCACCAGCTCGGCAAACGGCGCCTGAACGATACGGCGCTTATTATGACGTGCTTTGTGCCATGGGTCAGGGAAAAACAGCTGCACCATGTTCAAAGAATTGTCAGGAATCATTTTGTGCAGCACTTCCACCGCGTCGTGGCACATCACGCGCAGGTTTTCCACGCCCTCTTCGTGCGCAGAAGCGAGGCAAGCGCCAACGCCCGGGGAATGCACTTCGATGCCTAAGAAATTCTGTTCAGGCCTGGCTTTCGCCATGGTGACCAGCGATGCGCCCATGCCGAAACCAATTTCCAGGGTGGTTGGCGCTTCACGGCCAAACAAGGCGACAAAATCGACCGGCGCTTCGCTGAACTCAACGCCCATCACCGGCCAATAGTTATCCAGCGCATGCTGCTGCCCTTTGGTCAGGCGGCCCTGGCGGCGGACAAAGCTGCGAATACGGCGCAACGGGCGGCCGTTTTCATCAAATTCCGGTGAAATGACGTCGTTGTTCATAAAAATTCAGTCTACCTGATGAGTATTTAAGGAAACGGGCATTATCCAAAGTTAATGAGAGGATGCAAGCATGGGAAAGATCCGGTTTACAGCGAGGCTGTCGCTGTGCTGCAATCTGCGTCCCTGATACAGCGAATCGGTAACCATGCAAGCCTCTCAATTTTCAGCCCAGGTGCTGGACTGGTACGACAAATATGGGCGTAAGACCCTGCCCTGGCAAATAGAAAAAACGCCGTACAAAGTATGGCTCTCTGAGGTGATGCTGCAACAGACGCAGGTGGCGACAGTCATTCCCTATTTTGAACGCTTTATGGCGCGCTTTCCGACAGTCACCGATTTAGCCAATGCTCCGCTTGATGAAGTCCTTCATCTGTGGACAGGCCTTGGCTATTACGCTCGTGCGCGCAATCTGCATAAAGCCGCGCAACAGGTTGCCACGCTTCACAAAGGCAAATTCCCTGAAACGTTTGAAGAAGTTGCCGATTTACCGGGCGTTGGCCGCTCTACGGCGGGCGCCATCCTTTCGCTTTCTTTAGGCAAACATTTCCCGATCCTCGACGGTAACGTGAAGCGTGTTTTAGCTCGCTGCTACGCTGTCGACGGTTGGCCGGGCAAGAAAGACGTAGAAAAGCGCCTGTGGTCAATCAGCGAAGATGTGACGCCCGCGAAAGGCGTGGAGCGTTTTAACCAGGCGATGATGGACCTGGGTGCGATGGTCTGTACGCGCTCGAAACCGAAATGCGAACTCTGCCCTTTAAACACCGGTTGTGTGGCCTATGCCCATCACAGCTGGGCGCAGTATCCCGGCAAAAAACCCAAGCAGACGCTGCCTGAACGCGAAGGTTATTTCCTTATCATGCAGCACGATAACGAAGTGCTTTTACTCCAGCGTCCACCAAGTGGCCTGTGGGGCGGCCTGTTCTGTTTTCCACAGTTCGCCTCAGAGGCAGAATTACGTGAATGGCTGGCTGCGCGTCAGATAAAAGCCGGCAAGCTCGAACAGCAAACCGCCTTCCGCCACACCTTCAGCCATTTCCATCTGGATATTGTGCCAATGTGGCTCAGCGTGCAGTCTGTTGGCGCATGCATGGATGAAGGCAACGCTCTCTGGTATAACTTAGCCCAGCCACCGTCCGTGGGGCTTGCCGCTCCCGTTGAACGCCTGTTACAGCAGTTACGCGCCGGCGCTCTGGTTTGAGCGACGGCCTAAAAGAGGAATAGTCATGAGCAGAATCATTTTTTGTACCTTCCTGCAGCGCGACGCTGAAGGCCAGGACTTCCAGCTTTACCCGGGCGAGCTCGGCAAACGCATCTATAACGAAATCTCGAAAGAAGCCTGGGCGCAGTGGCAGCACAAGCAAACCATGCTGATTAACGAGAAAAAACTCAACATGATGAATCCGGAGCACCGCAAGCTGCTGGAGCAGGAGATGATCAACTTCCTGTTCGAAGGCAAAGACGTGCATATCGAAGGCTATACGCCGCCGGAAAAACAGTAAGGCAGGATTGCCCGGCGGCACTTCGTTTGCGCGGGCCTGCGTTATCGCTGTAGGCCGGGTAAGCGTAGCGCCACCCGGCATTGCCGATACATTTATCACAACACCACAAGCACTCCCGGAATGATGAAAAAATATTTAGCGCTAGCCCTGATTGCGCCGTTGCTCATTTCGTGTTCAGGCTCTAAAAAAAACGATACCTATAATGAAGCCTGGGTAAAGGACACCAACGGTTTTGACATCCTGATGGGCCAGTTCGCCCACAACATAGAGAATATCTGGGGGTACAACGAAGTTCTGGTCGCAGGGCCGAAGGACTACGTGAAGTATTCCGATCAGTATTACACCCGTAGCCACATCAACTTTGACGAAGGTACGATCACCTTCGAAACCATCGCCGGAACCGATCCTGCCGGCCGCCTGCGTCAGACGATCATCAAAACGCTGTTGATGGGCGACGATCCGGGCTCGGTCGATCTCTATTCCGATGCCGATGACATCCAGATTTCCAAAGAGCCGTTCCTGTACGGACAGGTGGTGGATAACACCGGACAGCCGATTCGCTGGCAAGGCCGCGCATCGAACTACGCTGACTGGCTGCTGCAAAACCGCCTGAAAAGCCGCAATAACGGGCTGCACATTATCTACAGCGTGACCATTAACCTGGTGCCGAATCACCTCGACAAACGTGCGCATAAATACATCGGCATGGTGCGTCAGGCTTCGCGTAAATATGGCGTGGATGAATCCCTGATTCTGGCCATTATGCAGACTGAATCTTCCTTTAACCCTTACGCCGTCAGCAACGCCGACGCACTGGGCCTGATGCAGGTGGTTCAACATTCTGCCGGGAAGGACGTGTTCAAAGCACAGGGTAAATCAGGCACGCCAAGCCGCAGCTTCCTGTTTGATCCGGCCAGCAACATTGATACCGGCACCGCCTATCTGGCGATGTTGAGCAACGTTTATTTGGGCGGAATTGATAACCCAACCTCACGTCGCTATGCGGTGATCACTGCGTATAACGGCGGGGCGGGTAGCGTGCTTCGCGTCTTCTCAAGCGATAAAGTGCAGGCGGCGACCATCATCAACAGTATGTCTCCGGGCGATGTCTATCAGACGTTAACGACTCGCCATCCATCAGCCGAATCCCGCCGTTATCTCTATAAAGTTAACACTGCGCAAAAGAGCTATCGCCGCAAGTAAAACGCCCTTAACTCAGGCTCGATTCCGGGCCTGAGTCTTCTCCCCTCGCCTCTTCGTCATACGAAAATGTTATTTGCGTCACTAAACTGCTCTGCAAAAGAATAATCATTGCATTTTCTTGCGGCAGCTAACAAAACGTCAGACCTCTCACCGCTAGAATCGCCTCAAATCACTGCCGTGAATGTTTTAATAACAACATAACCCCCAATACCTTTGTGAGGAAATTAACATGAACCTTAAGCTGCAGCTCAAAATCTTGTCGTTCCTGCAGTTCTGTCTGTGGGGGAGCTGGCTGACGACGCTGGGCTCGTATATGTTTGTCACCCTGAAATTCGACGGGGCGGATATCGGTGCCGTATACAGTTCGTTGGGGATTGCAGCCGTCTTGATGCCAACGCTGCTCGGGATCGTGGCCGACAAATGGATCAGCGCCAAATGGGTCTACATGCTGTGCCATTTAGTCGGAGCAGGCACGCTGTTTATGGCGGCAGAAGTCACCACGCCGGGCGCAATGTTTATCATTATTTTGCTCAACTCGCTGGCCTATATGCCAACGCTTGGGCTCATCAACACCATTTCCTACTATCGCCTGAAATCGGAAGGGATGGACATCGTCACCGACTTCCCGCCGATTCGTATCTGGGGCACCATCGGCTTTATCATCGCGATGTGGGCGGTGAGTTTTGCTGGTTTCGAGTTAAGCCACATGCAGCTTTACATCGGCGCGGCGCTGTCCGTGGTACTGGCGCTGTTTACCCTGACGCTGCCGCACATTCCGGTATCGAACCAGCAGGCGAAACAGAGCTGGAGCAGCATGCTGGGTCTGGACGCTTTCGCGCTGTTCAAAAACAAACGCATGGCCATTTTCTTTATTTTCTCGATGATGCTGGGCGCGGAGCTGCAAATCACCAACATGTTCGGCAACACCTTCCTGCACAGCTTCGATAAAGACCCGCTGTTCGCCAGCAGCTTTATTGTGCAGCACGCCTCGGTGATGATGTCGATTTCGCAGATTTCCGAAACGCTGTTCATTCTGACTATCCCGTTCTTCCTGAGCCGTTACGGTATTAAGAACGTGATGCTTATCAGTATCTTCGCGTGGATGTTGCGCTTTGGCCTGTTCGCCTATGGCGACCCAACCCCGTTTGGCACCGTGCTGTTGGTGCTGTCGATGATTGTCTACGGCTGTGCGTTCGACTTCTTCAACATTTCCGGTTCCGTGTTTGTGGAAAAAGAAGTGAAGCCAGAAATTCGTGCCAGCGCACAGGGCATGTTCCTGATGATGACCAACGGTTTCGGCTGTATTCTCGGCGGGATTGCGAGCGGTAAAGTGGTGGAGATGTACACCGTAAACGGCATTACTGACTGGCAGAACGTGTGGCTGATTTTCGCGGCTTACTCACTGGTGCTGGCTTTCGCGTTCGTTGCACTGTTTAAGTACAAACACGTGCGTGTACCTGCGGGTGCGCAAGCGCAGACTGTTGCACACTGATTTCCCCCTCTCCCCAGCCCTCTCCCAAAGGGAGAGGGAGCTTAAAAACTCCCCTCGCCCTGTGGGAGAGGGGCTGGGGGAGAGGGCATCAGGCAACTCAATTCTTCAACACATACCCGAACAACCGCTTAATCCCATCGGCATCCTTTTCGCTATACACGCCCTGTAACTCCGGGGAGAAGCCTGGCAGCAGATTCACGCCCTCTTCCAGCGCGAGGAAATAGCGCTGCACCGCGCCGCCCCAAATTTCCCCCGGCACCACACAGAGCACACCCGGTGGATAAGGCAACGCACCTTCCGCCGCAATGCGCCCTTCTGCTTCACTCAGGCGCACCAGCTCCACATTGCCACGGATAAACTCCATATTGGCGTCCTGAGGATTCATCACCACCGCAGGGAAACTGGCTTTGCGGAACATCGCCTTCTGCAAATCCTTCACGTCGAAGCTGACGTACAGGTCATGCATCTCCTGGCAAAGCTGACGAAGGGTGTAATCGCGATAACGCACCGGATATTTGTTGTAGACGGACGGCAACACGTCGGCCAGCGGCGTGTCATCTTCGATATGCTGTTCGAACTGGCCCAGCATCGCCACCAGTTGCGCCAGCTTCTCTGAGCTTTCTGCCGGGGTCAGCAGGAACAGAATCGAATTGAGATCGCACTTCTCTGGCACGATGCCATTCTCACGCAGGTAATGCGCCAGAATGGTGGCCGGAATGCCAAACTCGCTGTATTCGCCCGTATCGGCGTTGATCCCCGGCGTGGTCAGCAGCAGTTTGCAGGGATCAACAAAGTACTGATCCTGTGCGTACCCTTCAAAACCGTGCCAATGATCGCCCGGCCCGAAGCTGAAAAAGCGCCGCTCGCTGGCGATAGTCTGTGTCGCATGATCCTGCCACGGCCGCCCCGCCACCACCGGCGGAATGAACGGTCTGATCATCTTACAATTGGCGATAATGGCCTTGCGCGCTTCAATCCCGAGCGTCACACAATCCGCCCACAGGCGACGGCCGCTTTCACCTTCGTGGATCTTGGCGTTCACATCAAGGGCCGCAAAAAGCGGATAGAACGGGCTGGTCGAAGCATGCAGCATGTAAGCATTATTCAGACGCTTATAAGGGCAAAAACGCGCCTGGCCGCGAATATGATCGTCCTTTTTGTGGATCTGCGAAGTCTGCGAGAAACCAGCCTGCTGCTTATGGACCGACTGAGTGACGAAGATCCCCGGATCGTTTTCGTTGAGATCGAGCAACAGCGGCGAGCAATCGGCCATCATCGGAATAAATTGCTCATAGCCGACCCATGCGGAATCAAACAAGATGTAGTCACACAGGTGGCCGATTTTGTCGATCACCTGCCGGGCGTTGTAAATCGTGCCGTCGTACGTGCCAAGCTGAATCACCGCTAAACGGAAGGGGCGAGCTTCATTTGCACGCTCAGGCGCAACTTCACGGATCAGCTCGCGCAGGTATTTGTCGTCAAAGCAGTGCTCATCAATGCCGCCGATAAACCCGAAAGGATTACGTGCCGCTTCCAGATAAACAGGCGTAGCCCCCGCCTGAATCAATGCGCCATGGTGATTCGATTTATGGTTGTTACGGTCGAACAACACCAGGTCGCCGCGCGTCAGTAACGCATTCGTCACGACCTTATTTGCCGCAGAAGTTCCGTTCAGCACAAACCAGGTTTTATCGGCGTTAAAGACCTTCGCGGCAAACTTTTGCGCCCGCTTGGCGGCACCTTCGTGAATGAGCAAGTCGCCCAGTTTTACGTCCGCATTGCACATATCGGCGCGGAAAATATTCTCGCCAAAGAAATCATAAAACTGACGGCCCGCCGGGTGCTTTTTGAAGAACTCACCATGCTGATGCCCAGGGCAGGCAAAGGTAGCGTTGCCCATCTCAACATATTGAGTCAGCGTGTCGAAAAACGGCGGCAGAAGATTTTCTTCGTAGCGCACAGCGGCAGCTTCAACTTCCAGCCACTGCTGGACGCTGCCGTTGATCACCGCCTTCACCCCTTCAGGGGTTTCAAGCTCTTCGTCGGAAAAAACAAAAACCGGTAAATGAAAGCCGGTGCGTTTAAGCAAAGCCAGAATGCCGCTGCGGCTGTCGGCGAGGCTGATGACGACTGCCGCCACATCGGTAAAATCAGTCCTGTCCAACGCGACGACACGACGGTGCGTAGAAAGGCGTGAGACAAGTTCGAGGCTTGCGGCAATGTGCAATGATTTCATAAGCGCGACTACCCAAATCGGGAGAGTAAAAGGCCCGGACGCGGTAAACACCACGCCCATAAACTGTCAGGGTCCGACTGGTAACCAGCTCCGACCGCCAGACATCAGTAAAAGCAGAAGCACTCTGATTTTACTGCTGTCCTGCAGTGAGCGTACGTTTACCTCACCGCATGGTGAGCATAGAGGATTCAGCAGAATGACGGGGAAACCGTTGCGGATGAGCAATGCGGTAATGGCAACATTGAGTGAATAAAACCATTCAGGCGCCCCCGAAAGTGGAAGGAGAAAATTCGCGCAATGATTACACCTTTCGCCAGAGCGTGCAACCCGTGACTGGCGCTTCCGACCCTATCCTCGCAGAGATGGCGAGAACATATCGATGCAGACAAATCACATAAAACGTCATAATACCGCGCGCTAAAGAAAAACAAGAATTGACCAGAATGGTGAGAGAATGCGCACTCCGTAGCGAAATTAACAAATTTCGTTGACGAGTCCGGCCGAATTTAGTTTAATGCGGCCCGTTGCCCGGATAGCTCAGTCGGTAGAGCAGGGGATTGAAAATCCCCGTGTCCTTGGTTCGATTCCGAGTCCGGGCACCACTAATTTAAAGAAACCAGCCTTAGGGCTGGTTTTTTGCTTTCTGAGGTTCCGGACTCTTCATCGAAGCGGTTCGATGATTCGCCGCAAGCGACTCACCCCTTCGGGGCCAACGCGACAAGCGCGTTGTTCAAACGCCTTCGGCGTTAGTCCGAGTCCGGGCACCACTAATTTAAAGAAACCAGCCTACGGGCTGGTTTTTTGCTTTCTGGGGTTCCGGACTCTTCATCGAAGCGGTTCGATGATTCGAAGTAACCTCCCCCGCCCAAGCCAAACTTCAAGAATTGCCACCAGGGTTATGGTTATTTTTTATTTTGTCGACCATGCTTTTTGTAATTCTCAAATCGACCCTTGTTACCGGCGCTTCATCCTCAGGATCTGTAAATGCGTAATGCACTTATGCCCGTCCTCGTAGCCGTAGCCATGTTTTTGTTGGGCGTTTTTATTCTGAGTACGCAGCTCTGGTATTCTGCGCGCGCAGACAGCCTTGCGGGTGCTCGCTATGCCATAAAGAACATGAATGTCATTCTGGATGAGGCCCAACGCGCCACTCGATCGGCGATGGATATCGCACAACAAGGCTGTGGTCTGGAAGAACAGTATCGACTCGGTACTGAGGCTGCTTTGCAGCCTCATCTGAGAACGATCATGATCCTTAAACAAGATACGGTTCAGTGCTCTTCTCTGCCTGGCAACCGCGTGCTGCTGGTCAACGTCACAGCTTTACCGAATGAGCCCTTGTTACTCGTCCCTGCTGAGAGCACGGTAAACGGCCTTCCGGTTCTTATCTATCAAACCAATTTTGCGGATAGCCGCATTGTGGTGTCCATGAGCGACCGGCATATACGTGATGCCTTAAATATTCCGCTCAAAGATGTCTCGTATGTCTTAAAAGTGGGAAATAGCGTGATAGGGGAGACTGGCGGGGTTTCGGCGTTAGACGATACACAGCATTTTTCTGGCCGCGCTGTGGCGACAAACTATCCCTACAGTATCGAATACAACATTCCGCCGATGGTTAACCTGCCGAGGCTCATTAACAAAGGCGGCGGTATATTGCTCTTTTTACTGCTGACGTCCTGCATCGCGGGTTGCATCCTTTATAAGTATCTGAACAAAAATACGTTACCGGATGAAGCGCTGCGAAAAGCGATTGCCAGAAATGAGATCGTCCCTTTTTATCAGCCCGTCGTAAACGGCAAAGAAGGAACATTGCGCGGGGTTGAAGTGCTGGCGAGGTGGAAGGTTCCAGACGGGGGATATATTTCTCCGGCGGTCTTTATTCCGGTGGCGGAGAAAACCGGATTGATCGTGCCTTTGACGCAAAACCTGATGGCTCAGGTGGTCAGCAACATGAATGCCATTGCCAGTAAGTTGCCGGAAGGTTTTCATGTGGGCATTAATTTCAGCGCGTCGCATATCACCTCCCCTACCTTCGTGGAGGAATGCCTCAGCTATAAGCGCAGTTTCTGCCGACAAGATTTAAACCTGGTTATCGAAGTCACAGAACGCGAACCTCTGGATGTCGATGAACATCTCGTTAATACCCTAAATGTTTTGCATAACAATGGCTTTACCATCGCCCTGGATGACTTTGGTACCGGTTATTCAGGGCTGTCTTATTTGCAGGATTTGCATATCGACTACATCAAAATTGACCAAAGTTTTGTCGCCCGGGTGAATGCCCACGAGGACTCAACCCGAATTCTCGATTCCGTTTTGGATCTCGCGCGTAAGCTATCAATAAGCATCGTCGCCGAAGGTGTGGAAACAAAAGAGCAACTCGATTATCTCAATAGAAATAACATCACTTTTCTTCAGGGATACTATTTTTTCAAACCCGTTCCGCTTCCTGAGCTGGTCAAAATCCTGCTGTCTAAACCGAAGGTGAAAGTGGTGGTTGAGTAATCATCCGCTCTATCGTGTTGGCAGTGATTGCAGCCAAAAAAATGGCCCCTGTCGGGACCATTCACGAACACTTTTAAAAGAAAATAAATTACTTATCTGACTGCTGCGTTTGATTCGCCCAGGTCTGAGTCAATCCTTTTAAATGCTGTTGTACTTGCTGATGCGTTGCTGCGGCTGTTTCACTGGACTGGCTCTGGAGCACACGGAGCTGCTCCTCAAGAGGAACGGTTTGGCGGAAGCTGTTCATCATTTCGTAAACGCTGGATTTCAGCTCGCTGACGGTGATGTATTTGCCTTTCTGCCCATCCAGCGCATTGAGTTTGTCCACCAGCGTCTGCAACTGCTGCATGCCATTGTGCCAGCCGTTCAAGGTGACCTCTGGCAGTGCATTCACTGCTTGCCTCTGCTGCCATTGCTTCTGCATTTCCGCCACTTCCGGGCTTTCAGGCCAGAGGGTGTTCGCCTGCTTCAGCAAGGCATTGCCATACTGAAAGGCCCAATCGGGTGAAAGCGCAGATAAGGATTCCAGTTGTTGCGTGGCGCTCGCCAGCCATTTTGACTTGTCGACAGTGTTTTCCTTTGCCTGACGCAGCGTTTGCACCTGATCGCCTGTCAGCGCTTGCGGTAATGGCGCAACGGAGGCGCTCAAAGCCAGTGATGCCGTATCGACACGATGCACATATTGCCAGCCCCACAGCGCAATCGCGCCCACAACCAGCGCAGAGCAAACGCCTGCCAGAAATACCGGCCAACGCTTTGGCGGTGGCAGCGTTTCATGCACCACTTCAACGCTCACTTCCGGCTCCGGGCGAATGACGTACACCAGGCGGCTAACTGGCGGTACTGAGTCATCGGCGGGCACAGAAGCCAGGGCCTGAGGCGGAAGCGTTACTGCGGGTGCGCTTGCCTCCTGCGGTGAGCTGTTTTCCAGCCGGGTCAAGGCGCTACGCACTTGTTGCGCCAATGCCGTCGTCGGGCAGGCATGCTTTAACGCCTGACGAGTCAGGATCTCATCCAGCGAAACCAACAGTTTTTCAGCCTGATCCAGCGAGGGCAAATCACTGTGACTGAGAGAAAAAGTCCGGAATATTTTCTGTAGCCGCTGGAACAGACCACTCAGAATTTCAGCCCGGGCATGCACGGTTTGCGGCCAAAGCTGCGCCCACTGATGGCTCAGCAACGCATTCAGAATGGCCAACCCTTCATTCATGCCCTGAACGCGTGCCAGGTGGCCACGCGCGAGGGTATACCACGCCCCGGTCTGAAGCTCGACGCCGTTCAGCTCAAACAGCGAAAGAGAGAGCGTTTCGACGTGCTTCCAGTTCACATCCGGGCGAGCCGGATGCGTCAACTTGCTCATCTCTTCACGCAAGGCAATAAAATCGGCTAACGAACGAGGATCGCTGCCCGTTTTTACGGGACGAGGTTGTACATCATGCATAGTCATGTCCTGGGAATCGGAAAGGAGAGAGTTGGGCATAATATTCTCTGTCGTCGTCATATTTTTTCCAAACATCAATGACGGTATCCTTTTTGTACCATGAAGAATAAAAGCCCCAGCCGATAAAATAGCGAGTATTCCCGCGATATAAGGCTGAAACAGGATCCAGGTCAGCAGAGTGAATAACTACAACAGCAGACCAGCATAAAAGAAGAAAAAAAACCAGGCAGCAAACTTTATTTTTCGACGATAACCCGCCTGTTATGAGAGCAAGCGGTTCATCATGTCAAAAAATACATCCTCGTTAAATTCACAACGTGGCGGCCAGCCGGGGCCTGTCGGGCTCCACGTCCAGCGAGAGCTCTCACTTGAACGCATGTACAAACGATAGGCTGGGGTACTTTTGCCGTCTTCACCAAAGCTGACTTCCATGCAGCCTGTCACGCCCTGCCCGTATAAAAACACCGGTGTAAACTCTGCTGTTTTATTTTCATAACGAAGCAGAATGCCAGGGACATTAAATGCTTTCCCGCCAATCAAATATTCAATTAATGACACCGCTGTACTTTCAATGCGAATCCCGGTACCCGCCAACCAGGCTTCCATATTTTCCTGGAGCTCGCCGATACGCTGGCGAAATTCCGTTATATCTGCCTGGTTACTACCTGTTGATGCTCCTTTGCTGGATTTTTGCTCCTGAAGCTTTTTTAGAAATTGTGCTTTTGCTGTCATGTTTACCTGCATTACCCGCTCTTACGGCTCGAACCTAATTTGTTGTTGGCACGCTTACCAGCGTCCGGAAGCTCCGCCACCGCCGCTGCTGCCACCACCACCACTGAAACCACCCCCGCCGCCACTGCCAAACCCTCCACCGAAGCCACCAAACCCGCCACCGCCACCGCCACGGTGAGAACCGCCTCCCCCGCCACCAGAAAAGAAGCCCCCGAGGAAAGCGATGATAAACAGGTAAACCACCATGCTGGTGAGAAAGACAAATATCACCGCACCGAGAGACGTACCGATGACAAGGGTTAATGTGGCCATCGCCATGCTGCTGAACAGGCAGCGCTTCATCTTGCCGAATTTACGGAAGATGAGTAATGGCAGGATCGGCAATCCAAATAGCCAGCCAAAAAAGCCAAGAGGAGAAGGTTGAGCAAAATCATCGCCCGAAGAAGACTGCGTCTCGACATCTGCCGCAGCAGGGTCGGTTGAGATCTGAATGAGCTTATTAACACCGGCCTGAATGCCGCCTTCAAAGTCTCCATGCTTGAGATAAGGCACGATAGAACGGTTGATGACCTGGCTTGCCTGCAAATCTGTCACCACGCCTTCGAGGCCGTAGCCCACTTCGATTCGCAGCGTGTGATCGGCCTTCGCCAGCACGAGCAGCAAGCCGTCATCGCGCTTTTTATCTCCCAGCTTCCAGCTGTCAAAAACGCGCGTCGAATACTGTTCGATGGTTTCGTCCCCGGTGGTTTCAACCAGCAAAACCGCAAGCTGATGCCCGGTGTCTTTTTCGAACTGAGCCAGCGTTTGGGAAATCGATGAGCTGGCTTGTGCCGAGAGCGTGTGAGTGGTGTCCGTAACCCTTTGCTGTAACGTGGGCACGGCAACCGTTTCAGCACGCGCGGCCAGTGAAACCAGCAGCGTGAACGCTAACAGAATCAAACGCATCGCCATCACCCCTGAGCTGGTTTTGAAAAATCAATCTCAGGCGCAGTACTGACTTTTTTGACGTCGTCCGGCTGGAAGTTCTGTTTTCTTTCGTAACCCAGAATTCGGGCGAGGATCACACCAGGAAACTGGCGGATTTGCAGGTTGTACGTTTGCACAGCCTCGACATAACGGTGACGCGCCACGGCGATGCGATTTTCCGTCCCTTCCAGTTGCACCATCAGGTTGGTGAACATGGTGTCTGCTTTAAGCTCTGGATAGCGTTCGCTGATCACCAACAAACGAGATAGCGCAGAACTCATTGCCTGCTGCGATTGCTGATATGCCTGCATGCTTTGGGCGTTATCCGGCGCGCTCTGGCTCTGCGCCACGCTGCCTATTCTGGCTCGGGCGTCAGCAATCTCTTTGAAGACGCTCTCTTCGTGTGCAGCATATCCTTTCACCGTGGAGACCAGATTCGGGATCAAATCAGCGCGACGCTGATACTGGTTCATCACCTCCGCCCATTTGGCGGAGACATCCTCATCGCTGGACTGAATATCGTTATAGCCACAGCCGGACAAAAACAGAATGCAGGTACAAAGGCTGACCCACTGAACAAATTTACCGATCACAACGCAATTCCTTTTCGCTAAAAATCACTCATCGCTTGACCTCGCCAACGTCAAAGTGACGTCTGCTTATCGAGGTAGTTTTGCTGTTTCAGGTGACGGATAAGCACGCGTCCTTCTGGCATAAAATCTGTGCCGTAGCGCACCAGGCCGATCCCTTTTAATTCAGCATCAATGGCATAACACAGCTCACCGGGGATTTCCTGCTCCAGCAGCACCACCGAGATACTTTTCAGACGCGGCTCATACTTAAGCAGCACCAAAGACAGCGTATTCATCAACTGATGCGCGGTACCCGGCATCCCTTGCAGGATTTTAGTCATGTCCGGCAAACCGTAATCCGGCAGATGCGCCAGCGTGCCCGCGCGACAGTTCAGAATGCGCTGCATGTTATCCAGCACCGACAAAATCACCTGGTTCTGCTCATTGACCTGATGCAGGTCGAGACCACCAGTGAAATTGCCATAGAGGATTTCGTAAAGGGAGGGGGTGTTGTGTCCCTGTGGCATCAGTCGTCCTTAAGAGGCTGTAGCGTCAGATGGTTGTTTCCAGCCTCCAGGATGCGCGGTTTATCAGGATCGAGGTCCTCACGGTGGATAACCATCTTCCAGGTGTTATTCACCATATCCGGATGGCGGAATAAACCGACGACAGCCACAAACTGAGCTTCTGTCTCCATTGGCATATCAAGAGTGGCGTCACCACCTGGTTTCACAACAACATCACGGCTAGCCAGTAAATCCGCTTTAAGGTAGGTCTCACCGTCTTTGAGCAATTGTTGATAGACGGTCTTATCGAAGGTTTTGCGGTCTTTTAATTGATAAACACGCACCACCACCGGCTCGGACAACGAATTACTCTCTCGGGCATCGGTATTCAGTGCTTCACGGGCGGTAAAATCCAGATGAAGCACTTTAATCTTCTTGTAAAAAACAGAATTGAATGCCGATTTGCTCCCGTCGGCAACGCTCTGCGTCAGCCCACAGCCTGCCAGGTTGAGGGTGATGACTGGCAGCAGCCAGCGTGCGGATTTAGTCAAACTTATACGTAACACGTCGGTTTCCTTGTTGTATTTTTGCAGGCTGCAGGCCACTGTAATAGCCCAGTTCCGTTGTAAAAGTCTGTGGAATATCGTCTGAGAAGTTCTCTTCTTCTGCGCCTAACACGCCATTCATGCCCAGCCAAAAAGGCCCCTCTCCCAGAGGAGGCACTGTCAGCAAGCGAGTGCTGAGAGTCAGCGTCATCTTTGCCTTGAATCGCCAACCCAGATAAACCCGAAGCATCACCAGAAAATCCTGGTAGAGCTTACCGTCTGGCTTCCAGCCCTTCGCTTCTTGTTCGTTATCTGTCTTCAAGGCAATGAGCAGTTGGCTATTGGCATCCATCGCTTCATCGCCGAGAGGCGTGTTACCATCCAGAAGAAAATCTTTATCACCGTAGAATCCTAGAGGCTGGCTAATTTCAATGGGCCTCAAACAGTACGGACTCACCTTTACCGTCGTGTCCGGTGCCAGCAAACTGACCAATGCCTGCATCCCTTCCTGGGTTTTACCTGGCTGACGAAGTACGCCCAGCAATGCCAGAAAACGTGATACTGGGGTGGCGATGTGTTCTGCTGTGCCGGGAATACCCAAACCCACCAATCCCAGCAGTGATTGAGAAATACTGTCTGTTCCTCCGGGTTCAAACGTCGCCGGATAAGAGTATTTGCGCCAGATACGGTAAAACTGCGTCAGAATGCGGTGACTGAAGATATCGAGAAAGCCCTGCAGCGCCTCATGGCCTTCCCTACGCTGGGCAATATCATCGAGATAGGCCGTCGGCAGCGGTGAATCAACCCCGTACATTCCCAGAAAAGTGGTACGGATAACCGGCGGTTTGCTGTCATTCTCTTCATCATATTCAACTGCTCTTAGCTCACTGGCCGGAAATCCCATCCCAGGATGCGGGCTGAACCTTACCGGATCGTCGGACGGATGGCTGGTCGAGCCCATCAGCGGCTTACCTGGTTGACGTTTTTCCAGCAGCTGGCAAAAGCGATAAAAATTTATACGATGAAGGTCGGCTTCCAGCCGCGGACTCAGCCGGGAATGCGGCGATTGTGCTTCTCTTCCCATTCCAGGCGTTCTCCGGTTGGTTGCAGAATGATAATCAGGCGATTAAACAGATAGATATCGGTATACAGTGCGAAGAAGCGGCTCAGCATCTCACCAAACAAACAGATATCACCCCGCCCGGCGAAACCGTAGCTATCGAGCGTGACTTCTATCTGCACGCCTCGCACCAGATACCCTTGCTCAAAGCGTTCTGCTTCACTGTGTTTCACATCGATGATGGCTTCCAGACGGCGGCGGTTCATCTCACTGTGCGTCCATTCATACAGTGCCAGCGTACCGCGCAGTACTTCGGCGTTATCCATCATCGACAGGAAACCACTGCCGAGATGACTCAACACTCGCCAGTGAAAACGATCCTGATCGGGTGGATAACAGGGCAACGTTGGAGCGCACAGATTACGTACGGCAATACTGGCTGAGGTGGTTTTCATCACCGTATCAAGCACCGTGCTTTGCAGAGCACGCCGTGGTAGCTGCCCGTTGGTTCCGGTGAGGGTTAGAGAAAGGCTCTCGTCTTCTGGCACTGTATGGTTGTCGAACGCTTCCCCGCCAAGAATCAGCCAGGTGTTATGCAAACCAGACGGGCCACGGCGCACGCGGGTGTGGTAGTAATATTCCGGCGCTTCATGACGCATCATTCCACCTTTGTGGCGGAAACTCGAAAACGGCACGTAGGTGTGCTGGCTCGATGACATCACCGAATCCACCGCGTATATCTCGGTATGGCCATCCTGCACGCGCATCGGGCGCAGCATGTATTCGGTCTGCAGGGAGTTGAGCGTCAGCGGGTCGGATTCCAGCGGGAACAGGTTAATCACCGGCACACAGTTCAGGCGCAGATGCTTTTCGGTAAAGCTGAAGTCATGCTCCCAGCGCTCCGCCAGTACCACGTCGATTTCAAACCAGGGGATCTCCGCAGGGAAGGCTACCGTCTCCAGACCACACAAGCCGGTGAACATGAACTTCTCACGGAAGGTAAAATATTCCAGCAGCAACTGATAGCCACTGAAACTGCTGTTGCCCTTCGGCCACAGCGTATCGTCATCGCCAAAGCCTTGCGCGGTAAAGTGCCCATCAAATGGCCTTCTGTCCACATCCCCCGGCATCCGTAACCACATGCGAGCCACATTCATCGTGAAGGCTTCGTGCATTGCGCAAGCCAATGGGGCATCGGCGTTGAAATACAGAGATATACAACTAAGATCGATACGGCTCCAGTCAGCCAAATCGCTACAGTTGAAGCGAAGCTTTACAACCGAACGACCATCAGAGTCGGTGGTCAAGTGAGCTGAATCCAGCGATAGCGGCTGGAGATGAATCTCTTTGGTGGTGGTGTACCGGCAACGCGTGCCTTTCTCACCGATCGGCCGCGAGTTCACCTCAAAGCCTTTGACGATGCGCATCTGCTCTTTCATCTCACGCCAGTCAGGGGTGAATTCCACCACCGACATAGAAGGAATGGTACGCAGGTAATGCGGCCACAGCAGGCTGACCAGCCCTTCGGTCAGTTCAGGCAGGTCGTCATCAAGCTTCTCACGCAACCGGCCCATCAGGAAGGCAAAGCCCTCGAACAGCCGCTCCACGTAAGGGTCGCGCGCCCCTGCTTTATCGAGATTGAGCATTGCCGCCTGCTCGGGGTGAGCACGGGCAAACTCTTCACCCGCCTCAAGCAGGTAGCGCATTTCAGCGTCGTAATAACGCAGGGTTAAATCATCCATATTTTATAATCTTTATAGTCTGGGAGTTAACTGCACAGCACCGCTGCACGAGCAGGATCCAAAGAGATTAGCCCGGAGAGCAATGAGTCCATTTCAGGTTGCAGGCGGATTTTATCTGCCTCGTTGCGTCCGGCTTTCCCACGCAGCAACTTGAGCCGGCGGGCTTTGACTTCAAACATGAGCTCTGGTACCCATTGCTGAAGCGTCAACGACTGAGCGCTAATGTCGAGTTCTCCCAGCAGATGCAGTGCCATTTCATTCTTGCCATACTGCTCACTGACTCGAGCCATCAGCAGGCGCATCAGCCATTTGTCCCGACAGGAACAGTAGCCCGGTTGAACCTGTAACCAGTTGAGCGCGGCTTCAACCCCTTCGGCGTCGGCTTTAGCCAGCACTTCGGGTTCCAGCGTCAGCACATCATCGCTGCTGGCTGCCGTCGACATAACCGGCTCGTCTTTCCAGCCAGGCATGCCGTCCAGCACGCTTTCGTTAATCCAGTTTGTCGTGACTTCATCAGCAAACGGGGTACCGTCGTTAAAGGCGAGCGCTTCCAGACCCGGAAGACGAGCGAGTAAGCCTTGCAGGTCTCGACAGAGGATGTCAGCGCGAATGCTGTCGTTATCCAATTTAACCAGCGCCTGCCAGGCGTACCACTGCACATCCAGCCACAGATGATTCACGCCCTGCGCCAGCAATGTGTCAGTATGTTCCAGCAGTTCAGACCAGCTTTTTTGCAGGTAAAGCCGTTTGAGATGAGCTTTATTGTCAGGCTTTGGTGGGACGAGTCGGGTGCGCCCTGCTGCATCCAACGGCGGTAACTCCGTCAACGTATCCCAGCGGACGCTTTTCAACAGATGATGCCCCGCCAGCCAGCCACCAGGTTGATCGCGCAGGTATTTAGCCAGCACTTTGGCCTGATCGAGCAAATCACGCCCTGAAGTGACTGCGTTCATCACAGGTGCAGAAGGCGCTGCCGCAGCTGAAGAGCTTTCTTCACGGCTGGTCTGCGGCACCATGCTATTGGCTCCCCCGCTTTGTACCAGCCGATTATCCAGAGCCAGATACAACGCGCCGAGATCCGGACGGGCGTCTTCGCTGAATAACAAAAACGACTGTTCCGCCAGCAGCAGTCCCGCAGCAATACGTTGCATGATGGACATATCGACTTCAGGGTACAGAGACAGGCTGTCTGTGACACGATTGCTGCCAAGCCATTCAAGGGCAGTTTTACGGCTGCGGTCACGCTGAGGGTGCAGTTGGCTACTAAACCGTTCAAGCATGGCCGCGAGAAGCTCAACGCCCTGCGCAAAACCCGTCTCTCCGTCCTGATGAAGACGCGCCCAGACATAAAAAGTGATCACCCGCAGATCCTTGCAGGTGTGGGTCAACAGCTTTTCTGCCAACTGGCAAATCAAGCCAGTATCAATGCCGGAAAGCTTGTTGACCTCCTCACGGATGCGCTGGAAATCATCGTCATAACCAGGATCTTCCCCGGCGGGTTCTTGCCCTGTAATCGGTGCTAGCCAACTTTCCCATTCAGCGCTGCGAATTCGAGCCTGATTCAGTAGGGTTTCTTCATCCGATCCACAGGCGAGAAGCACGCTTTGTAGTGTTGCCATTATTCCATTCCATCCATGGCTAAGTGATCGCCGCCAGCCAGAGCCTGTGCCGTAGCAGAAGCATCGACACTGAATATCTGTGCCGGGAGACTGAAGTTACGTAATTCCAGCAGGGCTAACGGCCCACTACCCAGTTGAGATCGCAGAACCCACTGCAACGTGCGTCCATCAGGGGCGGTAAAACTCATCATCCACTGGCTACGGTCGAGCTGCTGTCGCTTGCCCTGATCCAGCCAGCGAATAAAGCCCCAGGTTCCTCCGTAATCACCAAACAGACGTGCACCTGCGTTGGTCGAGGTCCAGGTCAGCATCGTGCCGGGTTTGTAGGTATCGCCCGGCCAGCGGAAGGACTGCCAGTCCGCCATTTGGTTGAAGTAATGGAGTTGCTGCCCGTCAATCGTGAGTTGCGTTTCCACCACCTGCGGTGCCGGGCGTGCCTGCAGCTCAAAACTGATCCCCTGGCTGCCGTCAGTAAACAAAATGTCCGACAGTTGACTCAGTTGATTAACCGCGCGAAGGAAGGCTGGATTAAACGTCAATCCCTGGCTGTGTGTGTTGTCTGGCACCCACTGACTCCCCTCTTTGTGCAGCACACCGCTCAGTTCAGTCGTCAGGAATCTGTCGATACGGCCCGTATCTTTGCGGATAAACTCGGCCAACATAGGCAATGAAACATCGCTTTTGCTTACAGCAAAGGGGAAGCGGCCATCAAAGGCGGTGCGCCAGTTGGCGACCACCGAACGGCTCCAGCGATCGTTCAGGCTGGCGGCAGACGGCTGCAAAACCGTTTCCCAGGCCTGAGTCAGCGGCTGCACGAACAAAGTGCGGCCAAAACCGCTCCATTCTTCACCGAGGCTCGCCGCAACCAGACTGCCGTACTGCTGGGTATCGGTGAGATCAACGCTTTTCCCCTGAAACACGGTTTGCGCCAGCGTCTGCATCATCTCTTGCGGGTCAGAGGCACTCGCCACCTGCTGCAGGCGCAAACGAACACGGGTAATTCGGGTCAGATACGTCTGCAAACTCAAAGTGCTATCAGCTGACATAACGTTGCTGGCATTGTTTTTGCCCATCAGCGTCAGGATCGGCCCAAATGAATCATCTAGCGGCCCCTGTGGACCTGCAGCGCTCTGATCGATAGCGGGCTTATCTTTATTGCCGATCAGGTTTTTCGCTGACTTGATAAGTGAATCGGAAATGCCTTCGCTTTGCTGGCCGGTCTGGCCTTGCCAGGCGAGCGTATTCATCAAGGCAATGAGCGGCGACTGACGAACATCGCTCATCAATGTCAGTTGGTCCGTCACATCCGCAATGTTGTAAGCCGGGTTCCAGGACAGGCTATTGAGGAAGCTCAGCCAGCTGCCCGCAAAATCAGTAAAGTAACGCTGTGTCAGACGTTCTTTTAGTGCGTCAGGGGAGAGGTCGGCTGACACCGTCTTGCGGCTGTCACTGAGCACCCAGTCAATCTCATCCCGACGTGAGTTCGCCGCTTTATCAATCGCCTGCTGGATGCCGCCTTCCCAGGCCTGACGGGTAAACATACCGGGCACGACTTCGTCGGTATTGAACAGACGCCGGGCATCTGTACCGCCCGTCATGTCTTCCAGTGAGACATCAGCAAAGTTGCGGCGCACGGATTTGAGCATGTTCTCATAGAGGGTGCTTTCCGCGTTACGGCGGCCAATCTGTTGCAAGAGAACCTGTCGACTCTGGCTGACCAGCGACGGGTCAGGGGTAATTTTCCACTGTGGCTGTTGCGGCAGTTCAGAAATAGAGAACGCCCATAAATCTGGTGAAAGACTCTGCCAGAGACCGGTAGAAATCCCCATGCGTGTTGGCTGCACCGTTTTCATGGTTTGGGCATAAAACGCGCCATCCACTTTGTCCGGATGGGCCATCATCAACCAGGCTTTCAACTGGTCGTAACCTGGTTTCGCCAGTTGCGTACGCTGATCGCTGTTCGGGGCTGAATTTGCCAACGCTGTGAGCTTTTGCATCAGAGCTTCACTGGCCGGATCACGAATCAAACGATTATTCGCCACGCCGTACCAGGGCAACATTGCGCTAAGCAATTGCTGATTATGGTCAAGGCCAAAACGCTGATACCACGGAGTCCCTTCCTGGACGTTATGCTGCAAGCGACCCGCGGCGTTTCGCAGTTCATGCAACGCCGTAAGCTGGTAGTCAGAAACGGACGGGTGATTCACCAGGGCGCGAGCTTTACCCGCCACCGAAGAAATCTGGCCGTAATTCAGAGCAAAAGAGAGCAGCAGACCAGCGCCCCACAACCCCACTACAGCCATGATGCACCAGGCCAAAATCTGTTCCCACGCCATGCCAACACGGCGGCCACGAACACGAGTGCAATCTTCAGTAACCCCAAGCCAGGTGGCCGGCAAAGTCAGTGCGTGTTTGTGTAAAGGCTGAACATACGCAAGACCTGCTTCCTTTTCACTCTCACCGCTGAACAGTTCAGGCTTATTGACCTGACTGAACATCAGCCCCCGCAGCGGGACGCGCTGCTGAGAACCGTATAACCATGGCACCAGGCGGGATGCCCAGAGCTTGCTTTCCCCCTGCTCAAGTTGCTGAGCGAGACGCAACAGAAAATCGAACTGACGTTGCTCAGCAATCTGAGAAATCCCCTGTTCCCGTAGTTGCGGGAGTAGCTTACTGAGCTGTGTTGACACGTAATCCGGCATCGCTCGTAAAGGCAGAGTGATACCCACAGACTGTGCTTCACGCCCAGACTGAGACCACTCACTGCCACACAGTTGCCACAGCCAGACGGGCGCAGAGTAACGTAATGCTTCGCTGATTTTCTCCAGCCCGCGCAAATCGTTGTCGCTCACCTGAGGCGTGAGATTCTGCTCTTCGCTGATCACCCGGACAATGCCGTCCAGCGGGCGTCCACGCCGCAATTTACGCAGCGCAGAGTATTTTTCCTTCTCGGGCTCAACAGTCAGACTGCCGCCGTAAATCAATACCGTACGGTCACCTTCCAGCCATTGACTGCTTTGCAAGCCAGGAACCAGCTGTTCAATAGCTGCCTCCTCGCCGGTGACCAGCAGCAGGCGGGTTTTGTTGCGCCAGAAGATGCCGTAGCGGCGGCGGAGGTGGTTACGGATTTGTCTGACACCATAGAGATCCGCCTTACCCGATCGTTTCTCATGAAGTTGTGCCTTTGCATTACTTTTTGCTGCGGCCATATCTTTTGCTCTGAGATAGGCTTTTCCCCCCGCAATTCTGTTGGATAACATAACGATAAGCAGCCACGATAAAACGCCAAAAGTGATGAAAATATCGATGACTATAAACACACGCTGATGCGCAGAATTGGGTGCTACCCCTATCCAATCAGGACGAAATTCCAGCACCAGATAAATGCCTGCCCCCAGTACAAGAATGATCACACAAATGAGCCAGAGCTGGAATTTAGCGCTTTTTGACATTAACTTAACTCGCTTCACTGCGATTTACCCCTGGAGGCTGGAGAATAAAAAATCAATTAACTGGAAATAATCACGTAATATTACTTGCCCAATAACACAGCTATCCGGCACAAGAAGAAATAACAACAAACCAAGGCAAAGGTTGATTTTTTGGTATATTCATCACTAGCTGCGGAGCATTGATACTTCTTGCATTTTCTGCTGCAACTGCAATTGACAACCATGGAGAAACATTCTCTGTATCTCCAGCATGTAGATCAATATCGCAAGGCGGGCTGGTTGAGGGGAACTGTATTTCTGTCTGGGAAAATATATTTTCTGCTTTATGAGTCTTACCTGTACCAGAAAACCAAATCTGTCGAATATCTTCGGCATTGGTTTTTCCCCAAAGCAAGGCCTGCCGCAACGCATAATTCATACCATAAATTTGTTGTGCTTGTTCCGGTCTATGAAGATATGCAATTTCTCCATTGGAGTGAGATCCATCGCTTTGCAGTAACAGAGCCACTGCAGCATCTCCAATACCATCAACTTCTTTTACCGATATATGCATTGCCACGACCAATAAATGTTGGCCGTTGTCATGGTTATCGAGCCAATTATCTATAACCTTTAAACCTTCATCCAGCATAAAAGTCAGGCGTAAAGATGATGCAATAGATCGCTCAGTCATTTTTTGCAATTGCACCAAACTGCCAGGAAATGAGCTAGCATCGAGGTTGGTTTGCAATAAAACCGTTAACTCGCTGCCCGGCGCTAACTGATGAAAAGCCGACTGCAATTGAGCACTTAACAGAAGGGCTTGTAGCTGACTGGCAACACGCTGATCCTGTGACAGGCTGACACGACCAAATCGGGACTGATGAAAGATAGTGTGTGTTGAATTATCTATCTGTACCGGCAAAGAAATTCCATTTGTCATCAGCATCTGAGCTGAAATAGATTCTGTTGCAATCGCATGAGGTAACTGGATAGCCTGAGCGATAACGCCTAAGCGACGCTGCCCCCGCCAAATATCCAGTTCAACATCCTGCTCACGTGTCGCATCCCACCCATCGGCATTGAAGACAGGAGCCAAATAAATAACCCAGCGGACAATAAAAATGGATAGCCAGAAAATGATTGCAGCTCCCGGAAAGCAAAACCAGAATAATGGTGTTTGGCTTGATACTCCCGAAGGCCATAACCATGCGGTAAGCAGACCGCTGACAGACACAAGCACGAGTAAGAAAGCCAGCCAACGTTTCACGGAAGGCGTACTCTGCCGACTCGCTTGTTCAGGTGTACAAGTGAGATCAACTGGCATTATTTACTCGTCGTAGCGTTGCCAAGAGAGGAGATGAGTGAGCATCCACAGGTACATTTATTGTCATGAAATGCCACTGCGATGCCGTTGTCTTTCATCGTGGGATGCCCCTCTGAGATGAACGAAGGACTGTGTCCTAATATTGGGCAACTAACAGGATCGCCTTTACGGGCGACGCCAATACCAGCAAACTTCATGACAGAAGATCCTGATAATACCTGCCCTCCGTGTGAGGTTTTGTCACCAATACGAACAATACCTTTCATTTCAATATCCTTATTTCAGATTGGAAACCAAACAACTCATTGGCATTTAGCTTTTTTATCAGCGACTTCACATTCAAGCGACGCCCCATAATAATTGACATTAATCTTTTTCAAATCAATATCATGAGAATTTCTACCAATGGAAATTATCGATACTCGACCAAATCCATCACACTCATCAGCCCAAATAAGTGGGGAACTACCAGAGGTTATTTTAGCAGACATAAATCCATCAAGTAATTCATTGACACAATAACTTAAATCACTTTGCGCCATATAAAGCTCTTGTCCTTTGGATGCAGCTGAACTGTCTAACAAAATCTGGCGAATAGACCCTTTGCGGCTTAAACCTAACGCGGAGATTCCGTCTTTATTTTTTATATTCACATCCGCTCCGGCAGAGATAAGCGCTGAGACATTGTCTTGTTTATCCGCCGAAACCGCCTGCATCAACGCACTTGCCCCATTTTTAGAAATAAAATTAACATCAGCGCCTGCGTTAACGAGAGCAGTAACCACATCAGGCGTGGAGTATTGCGCGGCAAATTGCAGAGGTGTTTGCCCCGCCTTATTTACACGATTGACATCTTCTGGCTTTTGAGCGAGTGCTTTGACAATATTCAGATCACCATTGGCTGATGCAAGCATAAGAAGAGTTGTACCTTCGCGATCGGTAACATCCGTATCAGATCCAGCCTTCATCAATAAATCAATCAGTTCAGAAGAACGATGTTCTTCCACAGCGATATAAAGTGGGGATTGCCCTTCACTATTATTTATATTAACACTTGCGCCCTGTGACAAAAGTATCTCAGCCAGTTCCTGTGAATTCTTTTTAAGAATACCTGGAGACATTTCCAAGGCCATATCTTGTGTAAGCAATATTGTTCTTGCACCACGTTCAAGGCTTTGTTGAGCGGCCGCTAAGAATATTTTATCCAGAGCATCACCGGTAGGATTCTTTCTGGCAACAGATTCATCTATTTTCATGTTCATAATTATTTTATAATCATCACGAATCTGCCGTCCGTCAGATATTGCTAATGTCAGTGCCGTGTCATTGGCATTTGACATCGTATTAATATCACTTTCTGCAGAAATAAGATCATTAACCAGAGCCGCGTCACTCCCCCTTGCAGTAGCAAACATCAACGCGGTGAAACCTTTATTTGTTTTTTCATCTGTTGACGCCTTATGCTTTAGTAACACATCAACAATATCTCGACGATTTTCAGCAGCGGCTACCATTAGCCCGGTTATCCCAGAAGCATTAGCGCTATCAACATCAATCCCATTATTTAGCATTGACTCAATAGTTTGAGGCTGGCCATACTTACACATCAACAAAAATTTATTGGTATCTTCTTCTGATTGGCATCCTGCAAGTGATATCAATGAAATAATAAGCAACAAATGACAGATTACTCGCATTTTTATTTTATCCAGGTTGTTATAGAGGGGGTCACACCGATTCTGTAATCGTAAATATATAATTATTTCTGATTGATAAAAGTTAGTTGCTCTTATCACGCTGAGTTAACTTTTCTTTGATACGCTCATATGCCGCTTTCTGGCGGGCGTAGCGGGCTTCGTAAACATCACGTTTCTCGTTAGCCAGCACATAGCGCCAAAGATGCTCTGGATTGTTCGCTGCACTGACATTTACCGGGTCATCACCTTCAGGCTGGCAGGCATCCAGCACTTCCTGTGACCACTGCGGGATTTTGCTGGTTTGCATGGCAATATAGCGGGCAAAACTGGCAAGGAGATCCAGCGGAAACATCACGGGCAGAAAAATCCATTCCAGACGGGAGTCCATTTTCATCAGATACTGCAGCCCGAAAATATACCCTTCCTTCTGCTTTTCCACCGGAGGGCACAGCGTGACCAGCTCTGAAAGCTCCTGCACGCAGTCTTCTTCCATATAGCAACGGATAAACTCCCAGTACTCACCCAGCAGCTTTTTACCTGCCGTTAAAGAGACGGCCAGGCTGAAGGTGTCGAGAACTGTTTCCCCATCTTCTGCCAGAATATGCCCATCAATACCCCATTCGCTGGTTCTCCCCAGAGACTTCGCCGGAGTAAAGAAAATGTCCTTCCAGGGCACACTCAGGATTTCACCGCTGACTTTATAAACATACACCCTCTGGTTAATGCGGTTGAACCTAATTGGGTAATGTGTTTTTCTGAACAACTCTTTGTGAATTATCTTAGAGACAAAGAATGCACAAACAATAAAAACAGCCGTCGCTATAGATTCAAAAACAGCATTACCATGCCCATGGTTTATTACAATATTGAAAACAGACCCCCCCCCAATAAAAACACCGACTAATAAAACAATAAAAACAGGCAATAGCATCGATCCTGAGACCCCACTACCAGAATAATATTTACAAACAGTTTCCAGATAAGTTGAGTTCATCCTGATAATGGAAGCCTCATCATTAATGGTGTTGACTCTGCGCCGTTTCCCCTGGCAAAAACGCCCCTCTTTTTCTTTCTCGGTTAAAGGACGTTTCAATTTATAGGCGGTATAAAGCCCCGTATAATTCATCATGCCGTAGCGCCTCCCTGTTGCAACTGTTTATAAAGAAATCCCTTTCCAGCTTAC
>NZ_JBJDNI010000036.1:0-43941 GCF_044900545.1 Scandinavium sp. NPDC088450
TGTCGGTAAAACGTGATTTTTTCATAGAGATCTCCCCGGTTCAGATTACGAGAAAATTCTACTTATCAACACCCCGGATTTTCGGGGGGATTACCTTAGCAGGCGCAGCCGTCGCCCGTCAAACAGGGCATCAGAGACAAAATCCATGCCCCAGACGTAATTCGGATACAGCCCCTGAGGCTGCGGTTGTCGGCGCCGTGCGGATTTATTGCGGCCTGGCCGTTTGAGGCGCAGCGACAGCCCCTGTACGCTGTAAAGCCGGTAAATCCTATTGTGGTTATCACGCCAGCCCTCCCGCCAGAGCATCACGTGTACTCGGTGGTAACCGTAATGCACCCGGGTTTCGGTGATCTCACTGATGCGCAGCCGGAGTGCGCTGTCGTCGGCGGCCACAGAGCGATGGCAAAACGAGCTGCGGCTGACCCGCAGCGTAAAACAGACCTGTCTCTCACTGGCACCGAAGATGATCTGCAAATTCCTGATCCACTCGCGCAGGCGCGCCAGCGTCAGCTCTTTTTTGCCAGCACGTCCTGCAGCATGGCCTTGTCGAGACTCAGATCGGCGACCAGCTTCTTCAGCCAGAGATTCTCTTCCTCAAGCTGCCGCATGTGCTTCAGCTCAGAGGGCGAACTGCAACCGTATTTCTTGCGCCACGTATAAAACGTGGCATCAGAAATACCCAGCTTCCAGTAGACCTCTGGTACCGGTGTACCCAGTTCAGCCTGCTTCAGGGCAAAGACAATCTGTCTCTTCAGTAAATCGTGATTTTTTCATCGGCACCACCTCCGTTCATGGAGTGTAGATCATGCCGGAGTTCTGTTTCTGAATGGAGCAGGATTATGGGGCAGGGTCATTATAAAGACATTACTAACATCGCGGTGTATTAATCAACGGGGAGCAGGTCAGTCAGGCAGGCTGTCACAGTTTGCTCCGAGGCCGTGTTCTGCGCCGCTGAGGGTAAATTGTCACACCGGGTGATCCACCCCGGATGGGGCAGGGTCAGGGCAGACTGTCACAGTTTCTTCAAAGGCCGTGTTCTGCGCCGCTGAGGGCAATTTGTCACACAGGGTGATCCACCCCGGATGGGGCAGGGTAAGGGTAGACTGTCACAGTTTCTTCCGAGGCCGTGTTCTGCGCCGCTGAGGGTAAATTGTCACACCGGGTGATCCACCCCGGATGGGGCAGGGTCAGGGCAGACTGTCACAGTTTCTTCAAAGGCCGTGTTCTGCGCCGCTGAGGGCAATTTGTCACACAGGGTGATCCACCCCGGATGGGGCAGGGTCAGGGCAGACTGTCACAGTTTCTTCCGAGACCGTGTGTCTGCGCCGCTGAGGGCAATTTGTCACACTGGCGATCCACCCCGAATGGGGCAGGGCCAGGGCAGACTGTCACAGTTTCTTCCGAGACCGTGTGTCTGCGCCGCTGAGGGCAATTTGTCACACAGGGTGATCCACGCCGGATGGGGCAGGGTCAGGGCAGATTGTCACAGTTTCTTCCGAGACCGTGTGTCTGCGCCGCTGAAGGCAATTTGTCACACTGGCGGTCCGCCCCGGATGGCGAAGGGTCAGGGCAGACTGTCACGGTTTACTCCGAGACCGTGTGTCTGTGCTGCTGAGGGCAATTTGTCACATCTGGCTATCCGGCCCGGATGGGCAGGGTCAGGGCAGACTGTCACGGTTTACTCCGAGGCTGTCTGTCTGTGCTGATGAGGGCAATTTGTCACATCTGACTATCCGGCCCGGATGGGCAGGGTCAGGGCAGACTGTCACGGTTTACTCCGAGGCTGTCTGTCTGTGCTGCTGAGGGCAATTTGTCACATCTGGCTATCCGGCCCGGATGGGCAGGGTCAGGGCAGACTGTCACAGTTTCTTCCGAGGCCGTGTTCTGCGTCGTTAAGGGCAATTTGTCACACTGGCGCTCCACTCTGGATGAGGCAGGGCCAAGGCAGACTGTCACAGTTTCTTCCGAGACCGTGTGTCTGCGCCGCTGAGGGCAATTTGTCACACTGGCGGTCCGCCCGGATGGCGAAGGGTCAGGGCTGACTGTAACGGTTTACTCCGAGGCTGTCTGTCTGTGCCGCTGATGGCAATCTGTCACAGCTTCTTTCGAGGCTCTGCGCATATGGTGTTGAGGGCAATTTGTCACACTGGCGATCCACCCCGGATGGCGAAGGGTCAGGGCAGACTGTAACGGTTTACTCCGAGGCTGTCTGTCTGTGACGCTGAGGGCAATCTGTCACAGCTTCTTTCGAGGCTGTGCGCATATGGTGTTGAGGGCAATTTGTCACACTGGCGATCCACCCCGGATGGCGAAGGGTCAGGGCAGACTGTAACGGTTTACTCCGAGGTTGTCTGTCTGTGCCGCTGAGGGCAATCTGTCACAGCTTCTTTCGAGGCTGTGCGCATATGGTGTTGAGGGCAATTTGTCACACTGGCGATCCACTCCGGATGGCGAAGGGTAAGGGCAGACTGTCACAGTTTCTTCCAGTGCTGTGCGTCTGTGCTGCTGAGGGCAATCTGTCACAGTTTCTTTCGAGGCTGTGCGCATATGGTGTTGAGGGCAATTTGTCACAATTGTCGAATTATGGCTTTCAGTTATTTTATAGTGATATTGGGTCAGTAGAGCTGAGCGACAAGTTATAGGCTCAGGAACTGAATGTCATCAAGCTGCGTGATCGGCAAAAGACTGGCGCAATCAATTCGGGCATTTTTTTGCCATTTTCGGGGGGTAGGCTTTCGCCCTGAGCAGCCAATCATTGGTACAACCAATCATCC
Organism: Scandinavium sp. NPDC088450; assembly: GCF_044900545.1. Lineage (NCBI taxonomy): Bacteria > Pseudomonadati > Pseudomonadota > Gammaproteobacteria > Enterobacterales > Enterobacteriaceae > Scandinavium > Scandinavium sp. NPDC088450. The sequence goes on from NZ_JBJDNI010000036.1 coordinate 2,775, forward strand.
TGGGCTCCTGTTCCCGAAGAAAGCCGCTTCGCGGGGCTCGTTTCGTCACCAGCATCATTGTCATCCGTTCTCATCCTCTTCAGAAACCATGGGTATTCCACTGCCACCGGCAAGGCTCCGGTGCCGGAATGGCAGAAAATCAGCAATGTCAGGATTTGCTCTGGCCTGCCAGCAGGGCGGTCAGCTGGCTGTTCTGCTCCCGCAGCGCCTGAAGCTCACCCGTTACTGCGGCCTTTTCCTCACGCGCATCCTGAGCGGCCTGTACAGCGTTCTCGCGCGCTTTCTCCTGACGGGCAAGCTCAGCGTCATGTTTCCGGTTTAGTTCCGCCAGCGTCTTCTCGCTTCTGGCTGTCAGGGTCTGGTTCTGCTGCTCTGCCTGGCGCAGCTGTTGTAAGCGTAAACCCAGCGCCGTATGTAGCCATTAAGCCAGTGCTGGTAACTTAGATGCCCACCTGTACAGACGGACATCTAAATATGGAAACCCAATCCTGGCGAAAAGAACCCCGTAAAAATTATTCGAATGACTTCAAGCTCCGTATGGTTGAACTGGCTTCCCGTCCCGGTGCCTGCGTTGCTCAGATCGCCCGTGAAAATGGCGTCAATGATAACGTCATCTTCAAATGGCTACGGCTCTGGCAGGATGAAGGCCGCATATCACGTCGCCTCCCGGCAACAGCCGAATCTTCATCATCACCTGTGATGCTGCCTGTCGAAGTGATACCTGATCCAGTGCCAATCGGTGAGACGAATACTGACCCGGGTCAGTTCCCAGCGCTGAATGCCTCCTCCTGTTGTGTTGAGTTCCGTCACGGCAAAATGACGCTTGAGAACCCGTCACCAGAGTTGCTGGCCGTTCTGCTCCGTGAGCTGACCGGGAAAAGCCAATGATATCCCTCCCGTCAGGCACTCGTATCTGGCTGGTTGCCGGCGTCACCGATATGCGCAAATCGTCCAATGGTCTGGGCGAGTTAGTACAGCATGCACTTGAGGAAAACCCGTTCTCCGGTCACCTGTTTATCTTCCGTGGCCGCAAAGGCGATACTATGAAGATCCTCTGGGCTGATGCCGACGGTCTGTGTCTGTTTACCAAACGGCTTGAAGAAGGCCAGTTCGTCTGGCCTGCTGTACGCGAGGGTAAAATCGCTATCACCCGCTCACAACTTGCTATGCTCCTCGATAAGCTGGACTGGCGTCAGCCAAAAACAGCACGGCTTAACTCACTGACAATGTTGTAAAAAGAACATGACCGCATTATAAATGGGGTCATGAGTCAGGACTATCTCGCCCGTATCGCTGCGCTGGAAGATGCGCTCCGTCAGAAAGACAATCAACTCAACCTTGTTGCAGAGACTGAGTCGTTCCTGCGTTCGGCGCTGGCCCGCGCCGAAGAGAAAATCGAGAACGAAGAACGCGAAATAGAGCATCTGCGGGCACAGATAGAAAAACTGCGGCGAATGCTGTTCGGTACCCGCTCTGAAAAACTGCGGCACCAGGTTGAAGAGGCTGAAGCCCTGCTGAAACAGCAGGAGCAGCAAAGCGATCGCTACAACGGACGGGAAGACGATCCGCAGGTTCCACGTCAGCTTCGCCAGTCTCGTCACCGTCGACCTCTCCCTGAACATCTTCCCCGCGAAATAAACAGGCTGGAGCCAGCAGAAACCTGCTGCCCGGACTGCGGCAGCGATATGAAATACCTCAGCGAAGTCAGCGCGGAGCAACTGGAACTGGTCTGATCCGCACGGTCAGGGTGAAAAAGGCCTGTACCCGATGCGACAGTATCGTTGAAGCATCAGCGCCATCACGCCCCATCGATCGGGGTATCGCCGGGCCGGGTCTGCTGGCCCGCGTGTTAACGGCCAAATACTGCGAACACCTGCCGCTCTATCGCCAGTGCGAAATCTTTGCCCGCCAGGGCGTGGATCTGAGCCGGGCTCTGCTCTCCAACTGGGTGGATGCGTGTTGCCGGTTGATGGCCCCGCTGGATGAAGCTCTTTATCGCTACGTGATGGACTGCCGCAAACTGCATACGGACGATACCCCGGTGCCGGTACTGGCCCCGGGGAGAAAGAAGACGAAAACCGGGCGCATCTGGACGTATGTGCGCGATGACCGGAATGCTTGCTCGTCAGACCCGCCAGCGGCATGGTTCGCCTTCTCGCCAGACCGACAGGGGAAACATCCTCAGCAACATCTTCGACACTATCATGGTGTGCTGCAGGCGGATGCCTTCGCAGGCTACGAGCGGTTGTTCAGCGCAGAGCGTGATGGTGGTCCGTTAACAGAAGCCGCATGTTGGGCCCACGCGCGCCGCAAAATCCACGACGTCTATATAAGTACTCAGACGGCCACAGCAGAGGAAGCCCTGAAACGTATCGGAGAGCTGTACGCTATCGAAGAAGCCATACGCGGCCTCCCGGCAACTGAGCGGCTGGCAGCGAGACAATCGCGGAGCAAACCGCTGCTGATATCCCTGCATGAGTGGTTGGTGGAAAAAAGCGCCAGGCTGTCGAAAAAATCCCGGCTGGGCGAGGCGTTCGCTTATGTCCTGCACCAGTGGGATGCGCTGCGCTACTACTGCGATGACGGCCTGGCAGAGCCTGATAACAACGCAGCCGAACGAGCCCTTCGTGCTGTCTGTCTTGGGAAAAAGAATTTTATCTTCTTCGGCAGCGACCACGGCGGTGAGCGCGGAGCCCCGCTATATGGTCTTATCGGAACATGCAGGCTCAATGGCATCGATCCGGAGGCTTACCTTAGATATGTCCTCAGAGTGTTGCCGGAGTGGCCGTCGAACAAAGTGGCTGAACTCCTGCCATGGAACATGGATCTCACCAATAAATAGCCGTCAATACGGCACTCACTTAACGCTTACTCATTACGTTAAGTGACGTGATAAATACAGAATGTACGGAATGCTCATCGGCATGAACTGATTTCTCCGTGAATTTTTCTACCACTTCACGAAAGTCTTTTAAACGTCATGTTGATGCCAGTCACGGCCATTATCCCCTGTTCCAGATTGCTCATGCTCCTGCCAGATGACTACTGGCAGCCAAGCATCTGTTTGACCGTCGGCTTCATCCGTTCGCAGGCGTCATGAGGCGGAACACGGTTCAGCATCAGCGCGCCCTTGACGGCACAATTGATGATAATCGCCAGGTCAGCAGGTTCGCCGCTGAAGGTCAGCTCACCGCTTTCCCGCCCGGTGCGCAGCACATCGGCAATAATCCGCAAATCCGTTTGTGCCAGTTTACTTACCGCATCCTGCAGGGCGGGCTCGAACACATTGCTGTCAGAGAGCATGGCGTGCACGCCACACATCTGGCCTTTTTGTGCACAATACGCGAAAGCTTCCATATACGCTTCCAGACGGGCCTTCCCGGCAGGAACCGCCAGCAATTTCTCTTCCATTTTCAGCAGCCGGGTTTCCTTGCGCGCACAGTAGGCAATACCGAGGTCGGTTTTGCTCGGGAAATGGTAGTGGATACTGGCTTTACGTATTCCTAATGCAGTCGCCAGGTCAGCATAGCTGAATCCCTGGTAGCCATTTTCCTGAATCAATGTGTCAGCCAGGTCAAGGAGGCTGTCATAGGTGGACATAACGTTTCTCCGGGCAGCGGTGCGCCTGTGGGACTTTCAATCGCAAACACGTCCGGGGTCAGAAGACCGCCGGACGTGGGGGACAGCATATCAGATAATCAGCGGTACAGAATGGCGGTACCGGACAGTTTATTGTTGCCGGAGGCGCTGACAATCCGGTAATGATTGGCTCCGGCCTCGCTGGCTTTCATGGCGAGCGAAGCCTGCAGTCCGTCCAGGGTGGTGAATCCGCTGGCGGAAATGACGCCCGTTTGATTCAGGGAGGCCGCATCCATCCGGCTGATTTCTGTTGCCGGTCCGGCAAACGCCAGCGTGGAAGAAACCAGCGTCGCCGCAGCAATAATTGTCAGTGTGATATTTTTCATCATGATTGTCCTTCTAAAAGTGTATAAGCGCTTATTTATTCAGGCAGTTGCCATTCGGGACGGGCGAAATGGCAGGTGTAACCCTTCGGATTGCGCAGCAGGTAATCCTGATGCTCCGGTTCAGCACTCCAGAATTCACCCGCTTTTTCCACTTCGGTGACGATAACGCCAGGCCAGCGACCGGAGGCGTCGGACTGCTCAATAACCCGCAGGGCTTCCAGGCGCTGCTCTTCTGTCGTCCAGAAAATGGCTGAGCGGTAGCTGGAGCCGATATCGTTGCCCTGGCGACGGATGGTGCTGGGGTCATGTATCTGGAAGAAGTGCTTCAGCAGTGCCCGGAAACTCAGCCGGTCAGGGTCAAACACCACTTTTACCGCTTCGGCATGACCGGGATGATACTCATAAGTGGGATTATCATTCCTGCCGCCGGTATATCCGACTTCGGTGCTGATGACGCCTTTCAGCTGCCGGAGCAAATCCTGCATCCCCCAGAAGCATCCGCCTGCGAGAATAGCTGTTTCAGTTTTCATGGTGACCTCCGGGAGTAAACAGGGTTAAGTAATCGCCATAACCGGCCTTTTCCAGTTCTGCTTTTGGAATAAAGCGCAGCGCGGCGGAGTTGATGCAGTAGCGCAAACCGCCACTCTCCTGAGGCCCGTCGGGGAAGACGTGACCCAGATGACTGTCGGCATGAAGGGAACGAACTTCGGTGCGAATCATGCCATGGCTGGTGTCGCGCAGATTACGGACGTTTTCCTCCAACGGCTGGCTGAATGCAGGCCATCCACAGCCTGAATCGAACTTATCGCGGGATGAAAACAGGGGCTCGCCGGACACGATGTCGACATACAGGCCGTCTTCAAAATGTTTGTCATACTCACCGGTAAAGGCGCGCTCGGTGCCGTTTTTCTGGGTGACGTTAAACTGCAGTTCAGACAGCGCATCAATGGCCTGCGGGTCTTTCTGATAGTTTTTGCTCATGGTGTGACCTCATGTTGTTCGCGTGATGTTCAGGCTGACCTCCGGTGCAATGCGCACCGGCAGGAAAGCGTATGTTCAGCGGTAAAGCGTGGCGGTCCCGGAATAGGGCGACATACTACTGACGCTGGTGATGCGGTAGCCGGAAGCCCCTTGCTGTTCGGCTTTCGCCATCAGCAAATCATCCAGGTCATCCGGCGTGGCAGCCCCGCTGGCTGAGATGGCTCCGATTCTGCTGGACTCCGCCGCCTGTTTGCGGTTCAGCTCCTGTGCCATGGCAGGCACCAGCACAACGGCCACATCTTCCTGCTCGGTCAGGCTGGCCTGGCCGCCGAAGTTCAGGTTGTCAGCCAGCGTGCCGGCAACGAACGTGGTGCCTGCAGCATCATGGCTGAACTGAAGTGCGTCGGCCTGAGTGCGGGTGATGGTTTCCTGCTGAGGCTGAGCGGCGAAAGCGAAAACCGGGAAAGTGAATGCTGCTGCAATGATTAATTTTTTCATTGTATTACCCTCGTTGATTATCTGTGTCGGTTGCTGTTGTGTTGCCCTGTTGTTGAAACTAAATCTACCTACCAGTAGATAGATTGACAAGGCGAAATTTATCCTGCAAGTCAAAAATGTGATGCGTGTCACATTAAAAAGGTATGTACAGAAGGGGGGAAGAACTTGCTTTTACTGCAGGTTGTTATTGTTTTTTGTTTATAATTAAATGGTTATCCCTGATTTTTCCTGCAGATGCGGTGGGGTAGCCAGGCAATGATGGAAGGCGCTTTATTATGCGTGTCTGGCACTAACTTTCATTCAGTCACCGCTGCCGAAGCTTGCCGTTGAATGACTCCCCCGTCGTATTATCCGTAGTTGTTCCCGGCCGGCGAGTATGAAGTGGCTACCACTCTTACGACAAGATGCCGTAATTGCCTGTTCTCATTATATTTTCAGGGGGGGCGGTCCCTGCACTTGGCTAAACGGATAATATTTCCCGCCTGTCTCCTGTTCAGCTCTCCCTGCCAAAGCCTAAGTTTAAAACCAGTCATTTTTCCATTCTGAACAATGGACTGACCCCGCCCGGGGTCAGTCCAATGCGGGTTGCTACAGTTAGACTAGATAACTGTTGACACCAGATATACGCCACATATCGCGCTGATGCCACCCAACACACGCAACACTTTATCTCCGTTACGAGACTTCATCATATAATGCGCGCCGACGGCACCCACCACATGTAGCATGGCCGTGGTGGCTAAAAATCCTGCCGTGTAGGTCAGTTTATTTTGCATCAGTGGCATTTCATATCCATGAGCATAGCCATGGAAAATCCCGAATAGAGCTGTAGCGGCGGCAGCCAGATATATAGGCAGGATCTGCTTCATACTGATAGCCAATCCCAACAGCACCACGGAAAAGGCAACCGCAATTTCAGTCGCAGGGAGTTCAATATGTTCAAAGCCAGCCAATCCGCCTAAAAACATAAAGCAAACAAAGGCAGACGGCACAATCCAGATTGCCCGGCCTCCTATCTGGCTACTCCAGGCACCCACAGAAATCATTGCCAATAAATGATCCATACCAGAGAGCGGGTGCAGCCAGCCCGAAGAATTGGCAGTGGTATGGGCATAAGCGTTATGGATCATGAAAAAAGTGGCTGCCGCGAGTGCATGGGGTAACATTTTTTTTGTCATTTTCATTTTTGTGCATCTTCTGTAATTGGAAGTGTCAATGAGGCCCAAACGCTTTTCCAGTCCGCATCATCAATGGGGGAGGTTTCCATATCAACGGCGCTAAAGAGCCATTCCCCTTTTGACGGGAGAATAAATTTAACCAAACCCTCGGCATCTGTTACGGCACGAAGGACAGTGGGGGGAGTAGTATTTAGCTCGGCTTTAATCTGAATGCCCTGTAAAGGCTTGCTGCTGGACAGCAGCTTGACAGTAAAGGGAGTACCAGGGATGTAATGCAGCGGTTCGGTCATGGGTACCAGTTCACGCTCAAGACCGAGGACTTTATCAAAGCCGGTACTTTGATTATCAACGAAAATCAGAGCCTTGGCACAACGGAAAAATAACTCAGAGCCGGGCTGCGATGATTCATCGTTGTCATGCCGTTGCTGTGAGATTTTCTGTAATCCTTCATCTTGCAAATATTCTTCAAACTCGTCTGCGGGAAGGGTAATTTTTGCGCCATTTGTCGTTAAAGCGGCAATAGTCGTCCCTGGCGTTCGGGTCTTCAAATGACCGATAACTAAAGCGCCATCGTGTCCTTCGACTTTCATTTTCCCTAAGTTATCCCAGGCATCAAAGGTTGCGATGAGACCTGCAAGACGCGGGGTCTGCTTGCCAGGCCAACCAGGGCCAATCCGTAGCTCAAAAAAAACGTCATCATTTTGCTGCGAAAGCGAATTGTGTGGAAGAACCCAAAAATCATGGGCGGCGGCATTACGTATGCAAAGTGCAAAAATGGCGGAAAGAAACAAGACGGATTTAAGCAATTTGTAATACGAGGGGGAGTTTCTTCCTGTCATACAGCGTTCCTTATGTCAGATTGCAAAATTCAGCCATGCGGTTAAGCATGGCTGAAAGCCTAAGCAGAATTAATTCAGCGGGGCGGGGATCAGGTACGGGAAGTCCTGTGTATAGAGCTTCTGATTCGTGATGTGCTGATCGGTTGGCTGGCCTAATAATAAGGTCAACATTTCACTCATTGCGTCATCACTCAGGCTGCGTCCATTAATGGACGCCGCTGAGAATTTCGCGGGGGTGCCCACGTTATAGGTGATTACGTCAGGTACAAGCATATTCGCAACTTTATCGCCATAAACCTGTGGTTCCTTTTGGGAATGCGCAAAGGTGCTGGCACGGGCGGTACGTGCGGAGACAAAGTTTTTCATATCCTGCGAATTGTCAGGGCGACTCTGGTCATGTTCCCTTTTGAGCGCTTCATTTTCAAACAGCATCGAGTGTGAGAACAGCGGGATCGCGGAATATTGCAATTGTTTCCAGTTGCCACTTTGTTCTACAGCTGTTGTCATAAAGACTTCAACTTCTTTGCCCAGCATATCGTTTGGTACATCTAGCACTATTGCACCACATTTGCGGCCGGTAAAAATATTTTTTCCTTTTACGGATGTCCAGATATTCGGATCATAACTCCCTTCAGCCAGCTGCTGACGCAAAATATGCAGGCCCGGGGAGTTACCATAGAAGGGATCTTTTGCCGTACCTGCCCACAGAAGAATGCCGTTACTCAGTTCGGCTTTTTTATCCAGAGAGCCTTTACCAATTTCTTTTCCCTTAGTGCCGATTGGCGCATTAGGGGAATCGATTTGATAGACGGTGTAGTTACCTTTATCATCAAAAATCAGCGAAAACGTATGGCCAGTTTTGAATTTTGAATCATCAGCTACATGGATGTTATAGAGAGCGCCAGGTTTGAATACACCACCCGGGGTTGCTTTGGGGGAAGGATTAACATCCATAATAAAGGCTGTCGAATTCGAGCGTGATGACTGGAAAACATAATTATCTAGTTGGTTGATGGCAGGGTCTTTCAACGCTGCTGCTGTTTCAAAATGATGACTGGCCATTGCACCTGTGGAGCTGGCGATCAATGTAGCCAGGAGTGTTAGATTAACCTTGTTCATAGATATCCTCACTGAAAAAATGACGGTAAAATAATATTTTTCTGGATAGCCAAATTTTCTCAAACCTGGCCATCAGCGTAACTATTCTGCTATTAAGTCTGGTTATTTGTAGGTTTCTGCCGTTGCACGAACATCGGAATTCATTCCAGTCATTCCAATAGATGTGATGTGATAATAACCCGCACCTTTTTCATCAGCTTTTTTTGATAACGCTGCGATGGCATCGTCAATGGTGCCGTCATTAAGTTCAACAGAAACCTCACCCAATTTCTGTTTCATATTTGCCATTTCAGAGTTGCGAATTTCTTTCGCGGCAAAAGAACTGAAGCTGATCGCCATCAGCAGTGCCAGAGTCAACGGTTTTTTCATTGGTAAATCCTTTTTAAATAATAATGTGATTTAGCAGCCGCCTTCACAGGATGAAGGTTGTGGGCCATCGTCGATCAGATCAAATGTCAAAACGCGCAGCGGAATAACATCTGAACGATTTTTGATCCAGTGCTCCGTATCGTTATATTCAGCGAAGCAATCGCCTTCTTTCCAGATACGGACTTCACCGAATTGATTGCTGTGCTCTTCCCCCGACCCCTGAAGAACATAAAGCAGCGCAGGGCGGTTCTTATGCGAGTGAAGTGCAACCACTTTTCCTGGGTGGCATTCGAGAACACGGCAGCGCATCCGTCTTTCCAGCAGTGGTTTAGCGCCTTCCGGGACGACGATATCGGCCATATAAATGGCGGCCAGCTCCGTCGATATCTCATCATCGTTTAAAGCAATTGTTTCTTTCGGATAAGTTTCATTTTTCATTTGACACCTCTTATGTTGAGAGAAAAATAATCGGTTAAACGCCTACGAAAACCTGGACTTCAACCCGCCATTCTGGCCGGGCGAGTTTTACTACCTGAATCGCTGAACGCGATGGCGATTGCTGATTTGCGGCATCGATCCATTGATCCCATTCGCCGTTAAATCCATCGTAATCCGCCATATCAGTCAGAAAGATATTGGCGTAGAGGATATTTGATTTATCAGTACCGGCTTTTTGTAAAAGCATATCGATACTGGAAAATAAACTTCTGGCTTGTTCCCTGACGCTGGTTCCTTCTGATACTTGCCCTGATAGCACCAACAAGTTTCCGAGTTGCGATGCCTGACTCATACGAGAGTTGGTGTCGAATCGTTTTATCTTCATGCTGCCTCCTGTTGCTTCCAGATACGTAGACTGTTCCTAGGGATTATTAGGATTGCTGCGGTCGAGCCCTATTTTTTGAGCAGCAAAGACGAAATCCTGATCGCTGGCATGGGCAATGTGACATGCGGAGCATTGTGCTGCGGGTAATTTTTGGGCCGTTTCAGGATAGGGCGGTTTAACATTACCGCTCGTGAAAAATGCCCAGTTACCCGCATCATTTGGAAAACGTTTTTTATCTTTAACCATATAACCAAAGCCGGTGTAATTTTCCTGGTAAATGGCTGTTCCAAGCGGCGTCTTGCAAACATGTGAAACTGGATCGCAATTTTTATCCTTTTCAGCAGCGGTGAATTCTTTGACGATCTGTGAACCATCTGCCCACTTCCCCGTTTCCATATAATAGCGATAGGCACTCGGTTCGATATAGGTATTACCAATCAACGGCGCGTCAATCTTGCTGCCATCAAAAATGTTTGTACCGCTCTCTTTCACAAAGGTTCCAACATGCACCCAATGATGAAAATCGCCAGGCAGTTTCACTGCCCCATCGGCTCTAAAAGTGGCTCTTGCAATCGGTCTAATATCCATGGGTTTATCTGAAGCATTACTGGCAAACGCAGATGTGGTCTGGAATGTCATGGCTACAGAAAATATAAAAAAACATATTTTGTTCATTTTTGTCTTCATAATTTTAATCTCGTCCGGGTTAACTACGGCCATTGTTGTTTGATAACTTGCTATTGAGTCTTCGTTTTCATCAGATTTTCTCGAGCGTTTTTAACATCAGATTCGGTCACTGGAGGTGCATGGTTACCCCAGCTATTACGAATAAAGGTGGCGACATCCGCGATTTGTTTGTTATTCAACTGATCGGCGAAGTCTGGCATGACAATTCCTGTGACATCACTCTCGGTGACAGGTTGAGCCCCGCCTGACAGGATGATGTTAATCACTGAAGAAGGGTCATCGCTTAAAATCGCCGTGTTATGTGCAAGCGGTGGGAAGATATTTGGGTAACCTTTACCATCGCTGCGATGACAGGCGGAGCAATTATCCACATAGTTTTTCGCTCCCGTGGCACTGACATCACCTGTCGTTAACGCATGCGCTGTACTTGGGTCATCTTTTAGCGTGGGGTCATTATTTTTTGCGCGAAGCGTTTTCAGGTAAATCGCAATAGCATTGAGGTCGTCATCGGTCATTTGATGAGTACTTTTGGTGATCACCTCCTTCATCGGGCCAAAAGCAATTGTCCGTGCGTTTTTACCTGTATCAAGGAAATCGACAATGTCCTGCTGCGACCAATCACCCAAACCGGTGACCTTGCTCCCCGTCAGGTCCGGTGCAAACCAGTTATCAATTTTGCCGCCGGTCAAATAATCTGAATCGGTTTGATCAAGTGCCTTTTCCTGAAATGCGACACCACGTGGTGTATGACAGGCGCCACAATGACCCAAAGACTGCACCAGATAAGCACCGCGCGCCCATTGCGGGTCTTTCATGGGCGGTTTATGTGCGGGATCGCTGACAAATGCCCATTTCCAAAGATGAAGTGGCCACCGCATGTTCAAGGGCCATGGGATATCGGTTTTACGGTTTGGTTGCTGCTGTGGCTGAACGCTATTATGAAAATAGGCATACAGATCCCGAACATCGTCATCGGTCAGGCGCGAGTAGGAGGGATAGGGCATTGCGGGATAAAGAACACTGCCATCTTTCGCTATACCGTCTCTGACTGCCCTGGAAAAATCTTCGTAACTGTAATCACCAATCCCCGTTTTCTTATCCGGGGTGATATTGGTGGAATAAATATTACCTACCGGGCTGGCGATTTTCAGGCCACCGGCAAAGGGCTTGTTTTCATCAACAGTATGACAAGCGCCGCAATCTGCAGCATTGGCCAGGTAGCGACCATGCTCAATTGCAGCTTCATCGTCTGCTAAGGCTGCATGAGAAAACAGCGTAACGGTGCAGACAAAGGCTAATGGGTACCACGCGCTTTTCATTCTTCTTTCCTTTTTAAGCCTGAACTAACTTGCCTGGTTCATTTAAATAGCGGGTAAGAATTTCATTCGCGGCAAAGAGTGCCGTGGCGCAAACAATCCCTGTAGGGTTGTAAGCCAAATTTTGTGGGAAACAACTTGCGCCCGTGACGAACAAATTGGGAACATCCCAACACTGTAAATATTTATTGACGACGCTGTTTTTCGGGTTATCACCCATGATGGCTCCGCCCGTCGTATGTGTAGATTGATATGGGCGCACATCATAATGGCTATTAAGCGTCTTAAATCCGACTTGATAATGTTTAGGGTTCATTTCCCGGGCGATACCCTCGGCTTTCTCTTTAATAAAGTTGGTCATCAGCAATTCGTTTTTTTGCCAGTCAAACGTCATACGTAATAGCGGTTGCCCATAAACATCTTTATAAGTCGGGTCGAGATCAAGATAACACTGACGATAGGGCATCACTGAGCCTGAGGAGCCGATATTGATGGTGTGTAAATAGTGTTCTTTAATGGCGGCTTTCCATCCGCTTCCCCATTTCGGGGCCTCTTTTGGTAACGATATTTGCTGTATTGGCCGCCCGCCGGTGATGGTCTGTGAAATGGTCGCTCCACCGATGAAACCATGACTGGAGTGGTCAAAGTTTTCGGCGTTGAAATTATCAATAAACGTACCGGTTGCTCCCGTCGCGCCAAAGGGATTGAATATTTGTGTTTTATCAAAGAATAAATTAATACCACCTGTCATTTGATAAGCATAGTTTTTACCCACGACGCCCTCGCCGGTCATAGGATCATAGGGTTTGCCAATTTTCGAAAGCAGCAACAATCGCACATTGTGCAGCTGGAATGCGCTGAGAATAACCAAATCAGCCGGTTGTTCGATTTCATTTCCTTGCTCGTCAATGTAGGTCACACCCGTGGCGCGGGAACCATTACTGTCCGTATTAATGCGAATGACATGCGCATGCGTTTGCAACGTAAAATTTTTATGCCGCCGTAATGCGGGCAATATGCAGCTTTGAGGCGAACCTTTGGAATAATTGAAACAGCCAAAACGTTCGCAATAGCCGCAATAATTACATACCCCTAACTGGACATTATAGGGATTGACCCATGGCTCAGTGGTATTGGCTGCCGGGCAAGGAAAGGGGTTGTATCCCAGGTTTTCAGCCGCTTTGGCAAACAGGTCACCGCTGTATAAGCGCCGTAGCGGCTTCGTAGGGTAGCCATTTTTTCTTGGCGCTTCGAAGGGATTGCCCCCGGGTTGAAGGACCCCATTGATATTGCCAGCCTGTCCTGCGGCACCGACAATCTTTTCAAACTTGTCAAACCAGGGTTCCATTTCTGCATAGGTGAAAGGGTAATCCTGCAATGTCATGTCTGATGGGATGAAATCAGCCCCGTATTTTTCAATGACGGTTGATCGCATGCTCAGGTCCGCTTCCAATGGGCGCCAAAGCATGCCATTCCAGTGACAACCGGCACCGCCGACACCGTCTCCCGGCAAAAAAGAACCGAAACGGCGATACGGCATTGCCGTTTGTGTGGCGTTATGACGTACGGTAACGGTCTCTTTGGCTGCGTTTTGAAAGAGTTTAAGGCGTACGGCGTAAGTCAATTCATCCGCTATGCGCGGGTAAGCAAAATCAGGATAGGTATCTCTGTCTTCACCACGTTCGAGTGCGAGAATCGAGAGGCCACTTTTCACTAATTCCATCGCCATTAATGAACCGGTCCACCCTAGACCCACAATAACAATATCAACGGGGGGATTTATTTTCTTAGTCATCTTTATGACCCTCGCTTGCGTGAAATACTGACAGGTCCGTAGGGATACGGTTTGCCCGGTTGCTTCACCATGTCCATAAAATCTGCCCGAGCGCCTGGGAAACCGATCAATTTCCAGGATGCCAGTGTCTTGTTTCCGCCATGAATAGGGTCCGCGAGGTATCCTTCTTTTGTATTATCCAGTAGCTGAGTGAAAAAGAGATTACCGCTGATTGCGGGATCGCTGATCTCGTCTTCCTCCAACTTACTTAGGATCACATCCTGATTTTTAATGCTCAGGAGATGAAATAAATTGCCAAAATGCTGCATGCAATAATTGTTAATCATTCTTATTCCCTGCCGATAAACTTCACGTGGAACAAGATGCGATTGATAGCCAAGCTGTGGAATGCTTTTCGCAAAGGGTGGATGCATATACCATAATTGGCCCCAGCCGTATGGCATTTCCATTTGCTTATCAATAAATATGGGTACATCTTCGCTGACGGCCCCAGGTCCATTTTCATCAGTGGGGATCAGTCGGTCAACTGCGGCCAAAATGAATGCCCATTCAATGTCATTAAAAAAATATGGCAAATACTCATTCTTGATACCTTCTCCCGCAGATGCGTATGTCGGAGCTGAAACTATCACTGAGGGTATTATCGCGACAGGGATTATAGATAAAGTTCGTCGAAAAAATTCCCGGCGGGACGCTTGCTGCTTATTTTTATCTTCTGACATAACGTCCTCTAATGCTTTAAGTAATATTCACATTCAGCGCTTTTGTGCTGGCTGAATATTTAGAGTGTAAGGTTAGTGCAAAAAATAATATCTGCAAATATAAGTCAATTACGTCTATTTGGGTTTATCGCCTTATTTAAATTTAATTTGTAGAATTAAATGCTGAATTTATAATTATTGTTAGTTATTTGTGCTTTTCTTGTAAGTGGAAAGACCCTTGTTCGATTAATTCAATATGTCATTTAAAGCAATCTAAATTTACAGTTGTGAGGTGGGGTGCTAGTTTTTTAACTAAGCTTCGAAAATGGATTTCGTTAATTATGATTCGCGTCAAAAATATTTCATATGAAAATAATGCTGGCTCATTAATTGAAAATGTATCCTTTGAAGTTTTCAGTGGAAATATGCTCCAGATAGTTGGAAGGAATGGCGCTGGTAAGACCACTCTTATCAAGTTGATCCTTGGGTTATTGCCTCCGACATCTGGGGGAATTTACCGAAAATATCAGTGTACTGATCGTGATAATTGTCAGCCTGTGGGTTGTAACCCACTCTGGGTAGGGCATCAAAGTGGGATGAAAATGACACTATCGGCGGAAGAGAATTTGAAATTTTATCATCCTCACACGACCCAGGAAATCCGTAGATGTGCGTTAGAAAAAGTATATCTAGCGGGATATGAAGATATTCAACTGGCTTCTCTTTCTGCCGGACAGCAGAGACGAGTTGCACTGGCCAGGCTCTGGCTCAGTGATGCGAGATTATGGATCCTTGATGAACCTTTTACTGCGCTGGATAGCTGGGGGTGCACGTTAATAGCGCAACAGATGCGCGATCATATCGACCGCGGTGGGATGGTTATTTTCACTTCACACCAACCGATCCCGATTCTTGATAGCCGCGTGCAGATTTTTAATATGGATGTTCCCTAAGTGCGCCGGTTTATTGTCAGGGAAATGACGCTGGCATGGAGAAACATGTCAGAAAGAATCACGCCGCTCTGGTTTTTTTTAACCGTTATTGTTCTTTTTCCGCTTTGTGTCGGTCCTGATATGGCCCTGCTGGCACGAATTGCACCGGGTGTTTGTTGGGTCGCTGCGTTACTGGCTATGTTGCTGACGATGGATGGATTATTCAAAGATGACTGGCAAGATGGTGCCCTGGATCAACTCCGGCTTTTACCCCATTCATTGCCTTCCATCATTTTGGCGAAAATTGTCGTTAATTGGCTGGTCACGGGGCTGCCATTGTTGCTGCTTTCTCCTGTGGTTGGCTTGTTGATGGGAATGTCAGCAAAAAATACGGCATTGCTTTTTCTCACACTGCTCATCGGAACGCCGATATTGAATTTATTGGCTGCACCTTCGGCGGCATTGACGGTGTCACTCCGGAGGGGCGGGGTGATGCTCAGTTTATTGGTATTGCCGATGGCTATTCCGGTATTAATTCTCGCTGTGGGTGCCATCGAACGATATGACATGGGTTTTCCGGTAGGCAGCCAATTGGCATTCATGACGGCGATACTGACTGCGAGCCTGACAGTGTCACCCTTTATTACTGCTGCAGCGATACGTATTCAGACTGTCTGACATTTTGATGAATATGGGAGTGAAAGGATCATGTGGAAATGGCTCCATTCTTTGGCACAACCTGAGAAATTATATTTGATATGCGGACGGCTTCTCGCATTGATCGCTCCCTTAAGCTTGATAATGGTGAGTATCGCGATATTTTTGGGGCTGGCCGTTGCTCCGGCTGATTATCAGCAGGGGGAGGCTTATCGCATTATTTATATCCATGTTCCTGCGGCCATTTTATCGCTGGCATTATACAGCATGATGACCATTTCAGCCTTCATTGGCGTGGTATGGCAAATAAAAATGGCTGATTTGCTTGCGATGGCGATTGCTCCGATCGGGGCCATTTTTACCTTAATCGCGTTAGTTACCGGTGCTTTTTGGGGAAAACCGATGTGGGGAACCTGGTGGATATGGGATGCGCGCCTGACGTCTGAGCTCATATTATTCCTTATTTATCTGGGCATCATCGCGCTGTATCGCGCATTTGACGATCGTCGTCTGGCGGCCAGGGCGGCAGGGATGCTAATCCTCATTGGTTGTATCAATCTTCCCATCATTCACTATTCCGTTGAATGGTGGAATACCCTGCATCAGGGGTCGACGCAACTACAGCAAACGGTCGCGCCTGCTATGCGATTCCCATTACGTATGAGCATTATAGGATTTATGACTCTCGCAATAAGCATCACGCTGCTGAATCTGCGTTATTTGATTTTGCAATGGGACCAACGCCGACCATGGGTTGTCGCACTGGCGCTGAATGAAGGAAAACGTTATGAAACTGGCCTTTGATAGCTGGCATGCATTTTTTGCGATGGGGGGCTACGGCAATTATGTATGGCCTTCACTGGGATTATCATTGCTGCTACTTCTGGGGTTGCTGTTGTCGATCATTTTCAACCGCAATACCCTGCTAAGAAATATCCATCGTCAGCAACAACGAGAACGTCGCCGGATGTCCGCGCGTCGTTCTGAGGCGGAGAGCTGAGATGTTACAACGCCGTAAGGTTCGTTTGCTTACCGTTTGCGGAATAGTGTTCGGCGTTGCAATAACGCTGGCACTGGTGCTTTATGCGTTGCGATCGGGCATTGATCTTTTTTACACCCCAACCGAAGTTCTTCAGGGAAAGCACGATTCCCATCAAAAGCCTTCTCCCGGTCAGCACCTGCGTGTTGGCGGTCTCGTGATGCCGGGGAGCGTGAAGCGCGATCCTCATAACGTCAATGTCGCGTTTCGTTTATACGATGGCAAAAACAACGTCCTGATTGACTACACGGGGATCCTCCCGGACCTCTTTCGAGAAGGGCAGGGCGTGGTAGCACAGGGGATTTTCATGGGGAACGGTGTCATTCAGGCTCAGGTTGTATTAGCAAAGCATGATGAAAATTATACGCCACCAGAGATCGCCAATAGTCTGACGGCGAAAGCGCGGAACGAAATGTATAAAAGAAGGACTGTGCCATGATACCGGAAGCAGGGAATTATTTTCTGTGTCTCGCAGCAGGCATCGCCGTCGTCCTGAGCGGTTGGCCATTTTGGGACCGTCGCGCTCAACAGCCGGGTGCTGTCGCATCCGCGAGAATTCTCACTGCCCTGATGACGTTATTGATATTGCTGGCTTTCGCTTCGCTCATATATGCACTCATAGAGAATGACTTTACGGTTCGTTATGTTGCAGAAAACAGCAATAGCCAGCTGCCTGTCTATTATCGAATCGCGGCGGCGTGGGGAGGACATGAGGGATCGCTCCTGCTCTGGAATTTATTGTTAACAGGCTGGACCTCTGCGGTAGCCCTTTCAAGTCGTCATTTGCCGCCGATGGATGCGTCACGAATGTTGGCGATAATGGCGATGATCAATGCGGGTTTTTTATTGTTCATTGTCCTGACGTCTAACCCTTTTTTACGCACATTGCCCGATTTTCCCGTAGAGGGAAGAGAGCTTAATCCGCTTTTACAGGATCCCGGATTAATCGTTCATCCTCCATTAATTTACATGGGGTATGTCGGTTTTGCGGTGCCCTTCGCCTTCGCGATTGCTTCATTGCTGGGAGAGGTGCAGAGCAGTCAATGGGTAAGATGGGTGCGCCCTTGGGTGCTTGCGGCATGGAGTTTCTTGACCATTGGAATCGTTTTGGGTTCTGCCTGGGCTTACTACGAGCTTGGCTGGGGGGGATGGTGGTTCTGGGACCCGGTCGAAAATGCCTCATTGATGCCATGGTTGGCGGGCACCGCGTTATTGCACTCGCTAAGTGTGACGGAAAAGCGCGGTATCTTTCAGGCATGGTCTGTACTCCTGGCCATTGCAGCATTCACGCTAAGTTTATTGGGGACCTTTCTCGTCCGTTCAGGGGTATTAATTTCTGTTCATGCCTTTGCCTCTGATCCTTCACGGGGGCTGGCAATTTTAATTTTCATGTCCACAGTCGTCGGCAGCTCGTTATTGCTTTTTGCGCTGCGTGGACAGCGACTGATACGCCAGGGGCGTTTCTCTCTGTGGTCTCGGGAGACGTTTCTGGCAAGCAATAATTTACTTCTGACCACGGCACTGTCGGTGGTAATGCTGGGAACCCTTGTCCCTTTGGTGCACAAAGTCCTCGGGCTGGGTTCGATTTCCGTTGGCGCCCCTTTTTTCAATCTGATGTTCACCGTGCTCGTCGTGCCGCTCGGCGTACTGCTGGGTGCAGGACCTTTAGTGCGTTGGGGTCGGGATAAGAAGGCGAAACCCTGGCCTCTGTTTGCTGCGGTATTGCTGATTTCAGTCACTGTCGGAATTCTGCTGCCCTGGGTCTGGCAAAAAAAAATTGTCCTACTCAGCGTCATGGGTATCGCGATTTCAGTGTGGATCCTGCTGTTAACCGGCGTGGCGTTATGGCGGGATATCGGTGGTGCGGGACATCTGACGCTGAGTACTGCCGGGATGTACCTTGGACATGCTGGCGTCGCGATAGTCATTCTCGGGATTGCAGTGAGCCAGAATTACAGTATTGAGCGTGATGTCAGGATGATGACCGGCGATCATGTCGTCGTTGGTCGTTTTGATTTCTATATGGAGCACACAAGCACTGAAGAAGGAGCGAACTACGAGGCGGAAAATGTCCACATCATCGTCAGCCAGCGGGGAAAACATCGGGCTGAGCTGAATGCGCAAAAGCGTTTTTATTACAACAGCCGCAAGGTACTGACGGAAGCGGCGATTGCGCGTGGTTTTAGCTACGACTTGTATGCAGCATTAGGCGAAAAGTTGAGTGATGGCAGCTGGACTTTGCGTTTGCACTATAAACCATTGCAACACTGGATATGGGGGGGCGGTTTTATGATTGCCCTCGCCGGAGTGCTTTGTTTTCTTGACCCACGTTATCGCAACAAGTACGGAATACAAGAGGGAAAACAGAGTGAAGCGTAATCTGTTATTTATTCCATTTATTTTATTCCTCAGCCTGATCGTATTTCTGGGATGGCAGTTGATGAAAAATATGGAGGGAAGCGATCCGACCCGTCTGGAGTCAGCCCTGATTGGTAAGCCCGTACCTGAGTTACACATTGGAACGCTTGAAGATCCTCAACAACACATGGATCTGAATCTTTTTGCCGATGGTCAGCCCTGGTTGATTAACTATTGGGCGACCTGGTGCCCGACCTGTCGCGCTGAACATGATTACCTCAAAGTATTGGCAAAGCAGGGCGTACGTATTGCAGGCATCAACTATAAGGATCAACGAAATCAAGCGCTGGAATGGCTCAGGTCATTGGGTTCGCCTTATTCCATCAACTTATATGACCCGAGCGGTAGCACTGCATTTGATTTTGGGGTCTATGGCGCTCCGGAAACATTCCTGGTTGATGGTAAAGGTATTATTCGCTACCGATACACTGGCAATTTAACGCCGGAAGTTTGGCGGCGTGAGATAGCGCCACTCTGGAAACATTATCAGCGGGAGGTGAAATCATGATTCGCCGGCTGTTGATGTTGATGTTGATGTTGGCGTTGCACAGTTTTCCGCTTTTCGCGCAGATCGATATTTTGCCGTTTCGTAGCAATGCCCAACAGGCGGAGTGGCGGGAAATCACACAGTCGTTACGATGCCCAAAATGCCAGAACAGCAGTATTGCTGATTCTGATGCCATGATTGCGGAAGACATGCGACGGAAAGTCTTTGAATTGCAGCAGAAAGGTGAGAGCAAAGCACAAATAATTGATTATATGACCCTTCGCTACGGCGAGTTTGTCACCTACCAACCTCCTGTTACAGGCTCCACTCTGGTGTTGTGGTTAGGACCTGTTTTTATTCTGTTGATGGGCAGCATGGTGATTATCCGTCGAACGCGGTTTAAAGCATCCTCCGTCAACGACTCCGCTTCAGCACATCACTATCGAGAGGATGAACGCCCATGGTCGGATTAACTCTCGGTATCATCATCAGCTTATTGGTGCCTCTATTTTTCCTGCTACGAGCACCAAAGCGCAGGACGTTGAAGAAAATAAGACCCGCTATCGGCAGCGTCCTGGCGCTGCTAGTGGTGACGGGGCTGTTGTACTGGAAAACGACGGCCATAGGTCAGATTAGGGACTGGCGGCAGGCGTCAAAAGAGGCTCCGGCTTTACTTTCTCAGACCGGCCCATTGTCAAATCTGCAGCAACACAACGTGGCCCTCGCCTTGCGAACGCGTTTACAGGAGGAACCCGATAATGCTCGGGCATGGGAATTATTAGGGCAGATGCAGCAGGCCTTAAATAACCCGTCCGAGGCTTTGGCTGCCTTTCATCGCGCCTGGATGTTAATGCCCTCCGACATCAACATCGCGCTGAATTATTCAGTAGCGCTTATTCAGTCGGGGGAAGAATCAAGAATAGAAAAGGCTGTGCAGATCCTCTCCAAACTGGATGCACGCTATCCCGGCAATACAGACATTATGAGTCAGTTAGCCTATGCAGCCTTAAGTGAGCAGGATTTTGGGCACGCGGCATTGTGGTTCAGACGAATTATGTCGCAGCTTCCTGCCAGCGATGCCCGTCGTGAATTTATTCATGCAATGCTTAACACGCTGGAGCGGCATAAGCGGGGTAAATAAGTGATCGTTGCATCCTTATTATTTTCCGATAGGAAAGGGTTGATGGCTGCCAAAGCCCTTGAAAAAATATTGTTACTCAAATGACGGAGAAAATATGTCAGACCTATTAAAAGCGATCGGTTTTGGCCTCGTTGTACTACTGCCTCTGGCCAACCCACTCTTTACTGTGGCGGTATTTCTGGGACTTTCCGAAGATATGGCGCACGACAGGCGCCAAAAAGAGTCGAGGATGGCCGCATTTTATGTTTTCGCGATCATGCTGGTGGCTTACTACGGTGGACACCTGGTGATGCATACCTTTGGGATATCCATTCCGGGTTTACGTATCGCTGGGGGCATGATTGTTGCGTTTATCGGATTCAAGATGCTTTTCCCACAGCAAAATGTGCATGAGTCAACGGAAGCCCAATGTAAGTCCAGAGAGCGTGAAAAAGAGTCCGAGGCAAGTATTGCCTTTGTCCCATTGGCTATGCCAACAACAGCAGGGCCGGGAACTATTGCGGTCATTATCAGTACGGCTGCCACGATGGAAACAGGTATGGGATTCCCCGAATGGGTAATCTGGGTTTCCCCGCCCATCATATTTGCAATCGTTTCGCTGCTGGTCTGGCTCTGTCTGAAAAGTTCAGGTGCAATTATGCGCGCATTGGGACATAGCGGTATAGAAGCAATCTCCCGCCTGATGGGATTCTTATTGGTTTGCATGGGCGTACAGTTCATTATTAATGGTGGAGCTGAAATTTTAGCGCATTAAATTTAATCAAATGTCCATGCGCATTTAAATTGATGAATATACCATTTTTGTTTTGTTATTTTCCATTGAACGGTATCACCAACATTAAGGAGGCACGGTAGCTGCTGTATTTGTTCATTCTATTTTTATTAAGAATAACTTGGGTGGTTAAATGAAAAAAAATCTTATTGCATTCACGCTGGCAGTCTCATGCTCGTTGTCTGTTGGGTTAGAACAAGCGGCAGCTGAGAGTTCACATTCAGCGATCGAACTTACGCAAGGCGTTAAATCTGAGGTACTGAATACCCTGAAAGTATCAGATATTCACTTGCCTGAAGGGAATAAGCCATTAACATGTCGGGTGTTGCGCTTCAGAACAGTTGATGTTGAGCCGGGTTCTCATATTGATCTTCACAGTCATGAGAATCGACCTGCTATGTTAGGGGTGACACGTGGTACGTCAATTGTTCATCCTTACCAGCATCAACCAGTAACTTTGCATATTGGTGACTCCTATAAAGAGTATGCAAACGTGCACTATGCCAGGAATGGTTCCACGACAGAAATGCTGACCATGACGACGTTTGATCTACTGGATGATGGTTCCCCCTGCAATGGCGTGAAATATCCTCAACATACGCCTTTACTGGACAGGCTCAAGGTTGAGAAAGACAAATTCTATGTCGATGCCCCTAAATCAGGCGGCAAAGAGAAAAGCAACCCGGTTTATAGTCACAATATCTATGATATTCACTTTTCTGATAAAACAGATCGGTTTACCGATCGTGTAATGCGTGTCAGAAAAGTGACATTATCTCCTGGGACGGCATTACCGGAACAAAATTTTAGCAATCGTCCTGCTTATCTGTTAGTTCTTGATGGCGCTCTGGATATTATTAGAGATGGCAATCAGACAGCCGCTCCCGTCGCTAAGTTAGGTACTGCCGATCTGGTGAATGCCGAAAGGGTGGCCATCAAAAACGACTCAAAATCAGTTGCCGTCAGCTATTTAGTTTTTGAACTCTGGGATCCAAAGGATGCTGCGGCGATTTAACCCCCCAGACGTATCGAGTAATGGAGCATGAGATGAAAAATATTAATCAGCGTTGGGTAAGAAAAAGTCCTTACTCTGTCAGAGAAACGGCCGATCGTTTGTTGGCAAAATTGTCAGAATTCCCGGAGGTCATGATCATCGCCGATGTTAATCAGCAAGACGTTGCTGCATTGTCTAACATGAAAATTGATGATGCCGTATGCTTGCTGTTTCAAAACACCAAACTAGTGGGGAACCTGCTGTCGAGTAATATTGAGGTGGGTTTTACGTTGCCGATAAAAGCTTTTATCTGGAAAGATAAAAAAGGGCAGGTCTGGATTCGATGCAATGACATTGATGCGATGGATGAAGATTATGATCTCAACGGCGGGCAGGGGGCCATAGAGGCAATCTATAACCTACTCCCTGGCTGGCTTGATTATACCGTTAGTGAATGATCTGCAAAGAAAGTCAAAAAACACCCCCGGAACAGTAAGTACCGGGGGTGTTTTTTTTGAATTACGTTCTCAATATACTATCACTACGATCAACTCTGTTTCAGTTTAGCGATAAGATCTTCGCGGGAGGGCGTCCAGACACTGATAACTTTACCATCAGTATTGCCTGCGTTGGTAATATTGTGCTGGGTATTTGGCGGGATGCGAAAATATTCGCCTGCTTTGAGCGTTGTGGTTTTTCCATCACACATAAAATCCAGCGCGCCGCTCAGAACATAATTAACTTCTTCATGTGGATGATGATGGGGATTGGCGACAGACCCTGCCGGGATAAGCAATTCAGAAACGGTCAGATTATCACTGTTGCTGAGGATGCTAATGATGATATCACCAAATTTAATATCACGATTTTCCATAATGGTTCCCTTTAACTTAAAGATAGATAGCCGGAGAGTTTTTAATGTTTATAGTTGCAAGAGATCATCATAGATGATTGATGGAGTACCATTCATCTACAAATTTCTATTGTATTGAAGATATAAGGCTTGCCGAAACCAGCCAGATTTTTATTTGTATATCTCTGCAGTGCCGCTCACATCCGAGCCCATGCCATTCATCCCAATGGAAGTAACACGATAATATTTGGCACCTTGTTCATCAGCTTTTTTAGCGAGTGCCCGATTCGCTTCGTCCAATGTACCGTTTATAATTTCAACACTCACTTCTCCAATCTTGGTTGCCATCGTAGCCATTTCAGAATGACGAATTTCTTTTGCGGCGAAAACACCTGTGCTGACAGAGAGCAAAAGTGCTGCGACGATATAACGCTTAGCCATGCCTTACTCCTTAGTCGAGTTTATTGATGCATCCCTAATAGGGGAAATTTAAGTAAAGCATCTGCTAATAAATTTTCAAGGCATCACCTCTCCGTATAAAAGCACAGGAATTATTTTATATCGCTCATTTTGTTTTTTGTGGTGGAGTTTACTGATGGGTGTTGTTTTTATCATGATGAATGGAGTAATTTATTGTGTTTTTGGTGAGTTCAAGTAACTCAAATTAATTTTTTCAATTTTTTAGCTGGCTTGTGGGTTTTTTAAGAGAGTGTCTGTCTTGTGTATATTCTTGAATGATGTTATGCATCACTTGGTTTATTCTTTAGACGGTAATTCTGTCGATTTTACATCCTGATTTTTTGAATGGTCTATTTAAATAGTTTGCATTGTGGCTGATGCGCGTGGAAATAGAGGTGTTGCCATCTGATTTTTGATCATGGATATATTTTTCGTGATAATTTTTCTCAAAAAAAGTGTAATTATGAAATGTTGACTTATATTTAATGCGGGTTCCTGAGATTTAATCCTCTGAACCCGATTCAAATAAGGAGCCTTTTTCTGGTGTTTATTACAAGGTGAGGAAAATTAAAATGAGGAAATCGTACAAAGGGATTGGCGTATTGGCATTTGCCGCTGGCTCGTTTATGCCCGTAGCCCATGCAACTGCTCCAGATACTGCGGACAAAAATAACCCTTCAACAACAAAGCCAAATATCATTCTTATTGTCTCTGACGATACCGGCTATGGCGATCTCGGTGCTTATGGTGGTGGCGCAGGCCGTGGGATGCCCACCCCGAATCTGGACCGTATGGCCGATGAGGGAATGACATTCTTTGATTTTTACGGCCAGCCGAGCAGTACCCCCGGGCGTGCTGCGATGCAAACCGGTCGTATTCCTAACCGAAGTGGCATGACGACTGTCGCTTTCCAGGGTGAGGGCGGTGGTCTGCCGAAAGAAGAGTGGACGCTGGCTTCTGTACTGAAAACGGGCGGATACAAAACCTTCTTCACCGGTAAATGGCACCTCGGCGAGGCAGACTACTCGCTGCCGAATGCCCAGGGCTATGATGAGATGAAGTATGTGGGACTCTATCACCTTAATGCCTATACCTATGCCGATCCTAAGTGGTTCCCGGATATGGGTCCCAAGCTTCGTGAGATGTTTGCACGCGTAACCCGTGGTGCGTTGTCAGGCAAGGCTGGTGAAGCGCCGCGCGAAGAATTTAAAATCAATGGACAATACGTCAACACCCCTGTGATTGATGGTAAAGAAGGCGTTGTGGGAATTCCTTTCTACGATCGCTATGTTGAAGGAGCCGCTATTGATTACCTCGAAGCCAATGCTAAGTCATCAGAGCCGTTCTTTATGAGCATTAACTTCATGAAAAACCACCAACCTAACATGCCTGATCCCGACTATATTGGTAAGTCGATGTCGAAAAGCAAATATGCGGATTCGATGGTAGAAATGGATGCTCGTGTCGGCCACATTATGGATAAACTGCGCGAACTCGGCCTGGATAAAAATACCCTGGTGGTCTGGACGACAGATAATGGCGCCTGGCAGGATGTCTATCCGGATGCGGGATATACTCCATTCCGAGGCACCAAAGGTACGGACCGTGAAGGGGGAAGTCGTGTTCCGGCTATCGCCTGGTGGCCTGGAAAAATTAAGGATCACAGCCGCAATCATGACATCGTTGGCGGGCTTGATCTGATGGCGACATTTGCCTCAATTGCCGGTGTGAAACTTCCGGAAAAAGATCGCGCTGGTCAGCCTATCATTTTTGACAGCTATGATATTTCTCCTGTGCTATTTGGTACCGGTAAAGACCCACGTACAGAGTGGTTCTACTTTACTGAAAATGAACTCACTCCCGGCGCTGCGCGTGTCGGCCACTATAAAGCGGTATTCAACCTGCGCGGTGATAACGGAGTAAATACCGGTGGTTTGGCCGTTGATTCCAATCTTGGCTGGAAAGGCCCTTCGTCTTACGTAGCAACCGTTCCGCAGATCTTTGACCTCTGGCAGGATCCGCAAGAACGATACGACATTTTCATGAACAATTATACTGAACACACCTGGACGCTGGTGACCTTCAATGAGGTCATCACTAAGCTAATGAAAACCTACGTTCAATATCCACCGCGGAAATCTCAAGGTGAGGGGTACTCTGGACCTATCACCCTGAGCCAGTATGAACGCTTCAAAAATGTTCGTGACCAATTGCAGAGTCAAGGCTTTAAACTGGGTATGCCGACCGGGAACTAAGCTCAGAAAGACCTGACGATATCCGTCGGGTCTTTTTCACTCTACATTTCACTTGCGCCAGGTTATGTCCAATGAAAAAAAGCACCGAAATTCCGCTTACTCCGCTACCGAACCACGGGCATTATTTGCCTGCCTACAAACGTCGCTATCACATGATGGCAAAACCCAGCGGCTCAGCCTGCAATCTCGACTGTGACTACTGCTTTTATCTGCACAAAGAGCAACTCTTGTACCAGCCACCTGATAAAGGGATGAGCGATGAGATACTGGAGAAATTTATTCGTCAGTATATTCAGACTCAGGATGGGGAGGAGATTATTTTCTCCTGGCAAGGGGGCGAACCGACGTTAATGGGCATCGAATTTTTTGAGAAAATCGTGGCGTTGCAGAAGAAATATCAGCCAAAGCATCAGCGCATTGAGAACGATCTGCAAACTAACGGCGTGCTAATTAACGACAAATGGGCCACCTTTCTGAAAAAACATAATTTCCTGGTTGGCGTGTCCATTGACGGTCCGCGAGAGCTCCATGACCGTTTTCGAGTAACCCGAAGCGGCAGACCCACTTTTGATCGGGTGATAGCAGGGATTGATTCCCTGAAACGCAATGGCGTTGCGTTCAATGCTCTGGCGGTAATCAACAGAGTGAATGCCAAATTTCCGCGAGAGGTTTACCGTTTTCTGACTCGTGATTTAGGCGCGACATATATCCAGTTCACACCCTGCGTGGAAGGCAGAGACTTTACAACCACGGCTCCGCAATTCTGGCAGGAAGACACTATTCCCATCACCGGTAGCCGCCGGGCTAAACCTGGGGAACTGGACGCCATCGTCACTGAGTGGTCGGTCGATCCGGACGACTGGGGGCATTTTCTGACGGAAACGTTTGATGAATGGGTGACATACGACCTGGGACGGGTACAGGTCAATCTGTTCGAAACGGCGGTGGTCCAGACTATGGGATTGCCTTCACAGCTTTGCATTACTGCGCCATTTTGTGGCAAAGCACTGGCGATAGAGAAAAACGGTGATGTTTACTCCTGCGATCACTATGTTTATCCCGAGTACAGAGTGGGCAATATTAACAGGCAACGGCTAGATCAAATGGTATTTTCCGCAAAACAGAAAGCGTTCGGACTGGGAAAAAAAGATACCTTGCCGGCATATTGTAAACGCTGCCCGCATCTGAAGCTATGCTGGGGTGAATGCCCGAAAAACCGGATTGTGCGTACCCCGGATGGTGAAGAGGGTCTGAACTATTTATGTCCAGGATTCCAGCATTTTTATTCTACAGCAAAGCCAAACCTTGAAAAAATTTCGGCAATGTTGAAATCAGTAAAATGACTTGGACTGAACCCGCCGAGATGACTCAGGCGCCGGGACTGGTTTTAGAAGACTTCAATGTTATCGGAGATATCGGCCATGCCAGATACTGGGTTGTAGTGGTTTACTGATTTTGATCACTTCCCGCTCATCATTTACACATAGATTCCGAATAACAATGCTTCATGGAGATGAAAGTTTCTACACAGGAAAAGTATGACAATCAAGACTGATCTGAAGTTGCTACGGACTAAACATACTATCTGCCAGGCAGGCAGTGTTACTCTTGCCGCAGTCGTACTGGGAATTACCCCCGGAGCCGTAAGTTATCTTGTTAAGAAGGCTCGCGAGGCTACAGGTGCCACACTGTTTTTTCGGACCCGAAATGGACTTGAGCCCGATTTACAGGCGCTGGAGGGCTTTGCTGAATAAATCGAACTTTTGCCCAATGACAGGATCAGATCACACATCATCCTGATAGCGCAAGCAGTACCGTGGCAAAGCAGAAGTTCAAAATCACTAACTGGAGGACCTACAACAAAGCCCTCATCAGCCGTGGCTCCCTCACTTTCTGGCTCGACGATGAGGCGATTGAGGTCTGGTATGACTCCGCGATGGTCAGGTGGCAGAGACTATGGCCATGGTGCGTGCGCTGAAAAAATGACGAAAGCAGGTATGCCTGAAAGGGGGCGTATAGCCTGAAAACACGACCAGCTACAGATATTCTTGTCCGAAATCTGATTTATTTAACAAAGATCCCCTGATTTTCAAATCCTGTATTTTTATGCATTCTTACAAACTCCGGTCTGGTGATCAGAATTTTGTTTTTTGTACGAACTTGAATCTGGAAAATACATTATCAATTCGCTCCCCCTGATTTATTTGTTCCAATGACAGCAATTTCACGGAGCCCGTTTGCTGTGGTCGCTATATGAAGATCTGATAGTGATATTTTGATGGTAAAACACTTGAAATCATCGGCGCAGCCGCTGCAGGCGGGGCTTCCATAACCCGGTTATGTCTCGATGAACTGCGGCGTAAGAAAATCACCGCGCTTATCACCTCCGAAAAGGCGGCGGCCACTGGCCCGGATAGTATTGCCTGAGCAGTGGTCTGTTACAGGAAAGTTCGCCGCGAATCTGATTTATTCAACAAATCTATAGCAGACAGTGAAATGAAATGCCGCTATAAAGTCACGGCATCTTAAATAAAAATACCGGGTTGGGATTAGTTTTTTTTGTGTTTTATGCTTTTAATTCAGTGGCCTTGCTTCTATTTTTCTCAATGATGGTTTTTTTTGACACTGAGATCGCCACACTCCGAATATTGACATTTAGATATGAAGCAGATGTCTACTAAATCACAATGATCAAATTTCCCCTCCATATTTTTCGGGCAGGGCATTCTGTTTAATAACGATTGCCATAATCGGGTGTTGTAAGGACATGCATTATATATGACAAGAGATTCAATCTTGCTGTTGTATAAGATTCCATCTGCCTTTGGTTGAATGACGTCTCCAGTTTTAAAATGACATGAAGTGTCGTGCCAAATAATGAGTTTAAGGTTTTTACACGTTTGCATACAGGTGAAAATAGTTCCTGTTCTGGCGCAAATCAGTGAATCAATAACAACCCATTTCATTTGAATAACCTCACATAGTGTTTCGATGGCATTTACGTTAAGCATAGCCATGACGTGAGAATAGTCAATGTTCAACTTGTTGATTTTGATCATTATTTTTGTTTTTACATGAATATCTTTCATTATCATAAAGATGTTCATGATTACTGCAATTTATTTCACCGAAATGATTTTCACAAGCGTAGAAAATGATCGTAAATTGTTCAAAGGTCAGTGGTCTGACATTAATTGAAATTTTTGTTTTAATATGTTCAATCAAGACGGTGAATGTTAAAGTGAAAATTACGTCCGCAGGGTAATTATCATTTGAAGAGCAACAGGTCGACGTTGTTTGTTAATGGTTTTTCAATATTTTGAATATTTATTTTTAATATGTCAGGCCGCAATTAGTTAGGCCCATAGGTATCAGGGTAATGAGCGCTCGTATTTGTAGGTAATGATCCTACCCGCGAATAGTGGACACGGTGGACTGCCCCACACCCGTAGACAAATCCTGTCCTAACGACGAGGCCTGTTCGAAGGCCACCGGGCTGGCGCCGCCGAGGTGACTCTGACACCGGGCCCGGTTGTAGAACACTTCAATCTAATCGACGATATCCGCCCGGGCCAGATCCCGGGTTTTGTATATTCTCATCCTGATGCGTTCTTTTTTCAGTGAACTGAAGAACGATTCAGCCACCGCATTATCCCAGCAGTTGCCACGCCGGCTCATTCTGGGTGCCAGATTATTGGCCCGACAGAACTGTTGCCAGTCTGACCTGCTCCCCATTGATTAACACACCCCGATGTTAGTAATGTCTTCATAAGCCACATGAGGACATCCCCATGAAGAAGCGTTTTTCCGACGAACAGATCATCAGTATCCTCCGCGAGGCTGAAGCCGGGCTTTCTGCCCGTGAGCTCTGCCGTAAGCACGCCATTTCCGACGCCACCTTTTACACCTGGCGTAAGAAGTATGGCGGTATGGAGGTTCCCGAGGTTAAGCGCCTGAAGTCGCTTGAGGAAGAGAACACCAGACTCAAGAAGCTGCTTGCCGAAGCCATGCTGGATAAGGAGGCACTTCAGGTGGCACTGGGGCGAAAGTACTGACGACAGACCAGAAGCGGGAAGCCGTAGAGTTTATTTCTGATGCGACCGGTCTGTCGCAACGTCGTGCCTGCAGGCTTACAGGTTTGTCCCTGTCGACCTGCCGCTATGAGGCTCAGCGTCCGGCAGCTGATGCGCATTTATCAGGGCGCATCACTGA
This sequence comes from Scandinavium sp. NPDC088450, assembly GCF_044900545.1. NCBI lineage: Bacteria > Pseudomonadati > Pseudomonadota > Gammaproteobacteria > Enterobacterales > Enterobacteriaceae > Scandinavium > Scandinavium sp. NPDC088450. The sequence goes on from NZ_JBJDNI010000036.1 coordinate 33,265, forward strand.
ACTGGCACTGGAGCGCAGGCGTTTTGGCTACCGCCGCATCTGGCAGTTACTGCGCCGTGAAGGCCTTCATGGTAATCACAAGCGCGTGTACCGTGAGCGGTCTGGGCGTAAAACGCAGGCGACGTCGTGAAAGGCTGGCAACAGAACGTCTGCCGCTGCTCCGCCCGGCGGCGCCCAACCTGACCTGGTCGATGGATTTTGTCATGGACGCGCTGGCCACCGGTCGCAGGAACAAGTGCCTGACCTGTGTGGACGACTTCACGAAGGAGTGTCTGACAATTACCATCGCATTTGGGATTTCAGGTGTTCAGGTCACGCGTATTCTGGACAGCATTGCACTGTTTCGAGGCTATCCGGCGACGATAAGAACTGACCAGGGGCCGGAGTTCACTTGCCGCGCACTGGATCAATGGGTTTATGAGCATGGTGTTGAGTTGCGCTTAATTCAGCCAGGCAAGCCAACGCAGAACGGATTTATTGAGAGCTTTAACGGACGATTTCGCGATGAATGTCTGAATGAGCACTGGTTCAGCGATATCGTTCATGCCCGGGAAATCATTAATAACTGGCGGCAGGATTATAACGAGTGTCGTCCACATTCAGCACTGAATTATCAGACGCCATCAGAGTTTGCAGCACGGTGGCGGAATGGAAAATGTGAAGGTAAACAAACCGACATTACTAACTGACGGTTGTATCTAATACTGGGGGCAGGTCATTTGATTGCCAGATAAACAACCTTCCGTACCGAGTCGTCCGTCGGGAACACCTTGCGTTTCTTTATGGCCGCACGGATCACACTGTTCAGCGATTCGATAGCATTCGTGGTGTAGATAGCCTTACGGATATCCGGCGGATAGCCGAAGAATGTGTTCAGGTTTTCCCAGTGCACACGCCAGCTTTTGCTGATTTGTGGATATTTGTGTAAGCGTCGTCTCAGCACCGTCTGGTCATAATCTGACGAAATCGACAAAGTGGTGTCCACCAAATAGTGGTGGGAACCAAAATGTCAGATATGCACAAAAATATGACTTCCGGCAGGCGTAAAGGCTGCCCTAATTATTCTCCTGAGTTTAAACAGCAGCTCGTTGCGGCCTCCTGCGAACCCGGTATCTCTATCTCAAAACTGGCGCTTGAAAACGGGATCAACGCCAATCTGTTGTTCAAATGGCGCCAGCAGTGGCGACAGGGAAAACTTCCTCCGCCATCAGATGACATCCCTAAGCTACTACCTGTGACGCTTGATGCCCCTACGGCACCAATGGCGCTACCGGCAGAATGTTCCGCAGAAGAACCAGAACCGCTCCATATCAGTTGCGAGGTGACCTTCCGGCACGGGACGCTGCGCCTTAACGGTGCCGTCAGTGAAAACCTCCTGACCCTGCTGATACAGGAGCTCAAACGGTGATCCCTCTACCATCAGGAACAAAGATCTGGCTGGTTGCCGGTATCACCGACATGCGAAACGGCTTCAATGGTCTGGCCGCAAAGGTACAGACGGCGCTGAAAGATGATCCGATGTCCGGCCACGTCTTCATCTTCCGGGGCCGCAGTGGCAGTCAGGTGAAACTGCTGTGGTCCACCGGCGACGGGCTGTGCCTGCTGACGAAACGGCTGGAGCGCGGTCGCTTCGCCTGGCCCTCTGCCCGTGATGGCAAAGTGTTCCTGACCCCGGCACAACTGGCAATGCTGATGGAAGGCATCGACTGGCGACACCCTAAACGGTTGCTGACATCTCTGACCATGTTGTAAATCTCTTTATCCTGGTTGTTGCTGAATAAGCCTGGTAAAATACGGGCTTATGAACGACACATCTTCTGACGACATCCTTCTGCTGAAACAGCGCCTGGCTGAACAGGAAGCGCTGAACCGCATCCTGCTGGAAAAGCTGGCCGACCGTGAACGCGAAATCGACCATCTGCAGGCACAGCTGGATAAACTCCGCCGGATGAACTTCGGCAGCCGTTCTGAAAAAGTATCCCGCCGTATCGCACAAATGGAAGCTGATCTGAAGGCGCTTCAGAAAGAAAGCGATACGCTGACAGGTCGTGTGGATGACCCGGCAGTGCAGCGCTCGCTGCGTCAGACCCGCACCCGCAAACCGTTCCCTGAATCACTCCCTCGTGACGAAAAACGCCTGCTGCCGACAGCGTCATGCTGCCCGGACTGCGGCGGCTCGCTGAGTTACCTGGGTGAAGATGCCGCTGAACAGCTGGAGCTGATGCGCAGTGCCTTCCGGGTTATCCGGACGGTGCGGGAAAAGCACACCTGCACAAAGTGCGACACAATCGTGCAGGCACCCGCCCCGTCACGTCCCATCGAGCGGGGTATCGCCGGGCCTGGTCTGCTTGCCCGGGTCCTGACGTCAAAATATGCGGAGCACACGCCGCTGTACCGCCAGTCTGAGATATACGGTCGCCAGGGAGTGGAGCTGAGCCGCTCACTCCTGTCGGGCTGGGTGGATGCGTGTTGCCGGCTGCTGTCTCCGCTGGAAGAAGCCCTGCAGCAATACGTGCTGACTGACGGCAAGCTCCACGCCGATGACCCCCCCGTCCCGGTGTTGTTGCCGGGCAATAAAAAGACGAAGACCGGGCGGTTGTGGACGTACGTTCGCGACGACCGTAACGCCGGGTCAGCGCTGGCCCCGGCAGTCTGGTTCGCCTACTCACCGGACAGAAAAGGCATCCATCCACAGACTCATCTTGCCAGCTTCAGCGGTGTGCTGCAGGCCGATGCGTACGCCGGGTTCAACGAGCTCTACCGCGAAGGCCATATACAGGAAGCCGCGTGCTGGGCACATGCCCGGCGTAAAATCCATGACGTGCATGTCCGCACACCGTCAGCGTTGACGGAAGAGGCCCTGAAACGTATCGGCGAGCTGTATGCCATCGAGGCGGATATCAGGGGAGCACCGGCAGAGGAGCGCCGTGCGGAACGTCAGCTGAAAACGAAACCGTTACTGACATCACTGGAAAGCTGGTTGCGGGAAAAGATGAAAACCCTGTCACGGCACTCGGAGCTGGCGAAGGCGTTCGCGTATGCCCTGAACCAGTGGTCAGCCCTGACGTACTACGCAGAGGATGGCTGGGCTGAAGCAGATAACAACATCGCCGAGAATGCGCTGCGGATGGTGAGCCTGGGGCGAAAAAATTTCCTGTTCTTCGGCTCAGATCACGGTGGTGAGCGGGGTGCGCTGCTGTACAGCCTGATCGGAACGTGCAAACTGAATGGAATAGATCCGGAGCGCTACCTTCAGCATGTGCTTGATGTTATAGCAGACTGGCCGATCAACCGTGTCAGTGAACTGCTGCCCTGGCGCATCGTCCTGCCAACTGAATAGTCGCCGTTCGTCAACACGGTTCTGGCTGTCCGCTTACGTTTGAGGTTTGTTCGCCAGACGTAATCCCCACTCAGGTTGATGTGTTCCCATCCCAGCGGGGACAGATGAGAAATCAGCTGGTCATTGAATGGGATCCCTTTTCGCTTCAGAGAATCTATGGCTCTTTCTATATATACTGTATTCCAGAGTGAGATCGCTGCAGTCAGCAACGTCAGCCCACTGGCCCGGTAACTCTGGTTTTCCAGTCCCCGATCTCTGATTTCCCCCAGCCGGTGCATAAAGACTGCGCGTGCAAGGGCATTGCGGGCCTCACCTTTATTCAGCCCTGCCTGTACGCGTCGACGCAGGGAAGGATCCCGGAACCAGTCCAGCATAAATAATGACCTCTCGATGCGACCAATTTCCCTCAGCGCCTTTGCCAGGCCATTTTGTTTGGGATAACTGGCCAGCTTTTTCATCATCAGTGATGCTGTTACCGTTCCCTGCTTTATAGAACTCGCCAGACGTAGCACTTCACTCCAGTGAGTTTCAATATCCTTTAGATTCAGGCTGGTTGTGGAGATGATTGACTGAAGCCCCGGATACAACTCGGCTTTTCCATGAATAAACAGTCTCTTGTCATGAAGATCCCGGATCCTTGGCGCAAAAGCGAATCCAAGCAGATGCATCAGCGCGAAAACATGCTCAGTGAAGCCTGCGGTGTCGGTGTAATGCTCTGTAATCTCCAGCTCGCTTTCGTGGTACAGCAAGCCGTCAAGTACATGAGTAGAGTCACGCACGCGGCTGATGACTTTAGTGTAAAATGGGCTGTACTGGTCCGAAATATGCGTGTAAATCTGAACGCCAGGCTCCTGACCGTATTTCAGATTGACCTGACCCGCATAACGCCCGTGACTACCTACCCGAAAATTTTGTCCATCAGACGAGGAGGTTGTTCCATCGCCCCAGAATGCCGCAAGAGGCCGTTTTTTCTGGGCATTGACCAACTCGGCCAGTGCTGCTGAATAGGTTTCACCCCTGATGTACCAGGCCTGAATACTCTCAAGTGACGATTTGGTCGTCCCCGGACAGGATTCGGCCATTTTTGTCAGCCCAAGATTGATGCCATCAGCCAGGATGGTGGTCAGTAACAACTTTCTGTCTTTAGGTCTGACGTGATGATTTTTGAGATGGGTGAAATGGCGGGTAAAACCGGTCCAGCCGTCTACTTCATCCAGCATTTCAGTAATTTTAGGGTGAGGCAGCATGCCATAAACCAGATTGGCAAAAGGAGAAGCTGCTGAAGGGACACTGTTATCCAGCGGGGTAATTTTCACGCCTTTATCCGATATATCAACATCGGGCAAATCACCGGCCAGCGCCATCGCATTCACTTCCTCCAGGCGCGATGCCAGAAGCGTCATACGGTTCTCGATGTATTCATGACAATCGGTCGGAATAGCAAGGGGTAGCTGGTTATCCCGGAGTGATTTTTCAAAATCACCAGACGGGATCAGATAATCATCGAAATTTCTGTAGCGGCGAGATCCCCTTATCCAGATGTCACCAGAACGTAAGGCTCCCTTCAGCTCATTCAGCACGCAAAATTCGTAATATTTTCGATCAATGCCGGAGGGCGTGATCACCACCTTTCTCCAGCTTTCCGGGATGAACCCGGTTGGCGCTGAAGGCGGTACTTTTCGGAGTTGTTTTCGATACATCTCTCTGACGGTATCCAGCGCGTCACTGAGTTGCATTGCGGCGGGTGCCGCCATGAACTGCAACGCGGCCAGCATCCGGGGGGCGTATTTACGCAGCGTACTGTATTTTTCTGTGATCAGATGCAACGGGTCGAAGTTGTCCTTACGTGACAGGAACCGCGTCTCTTCCACGCTGTTGATGAATTCGTGCCAGGGAAGGACGTCTTCTATTGCGGCCCAGGGATCTTCACCAGACTCTCTGGCGTTAAGCAATGCCTGCCCGATGGTAACGTATTGCTTCAGCTTACTCTGAATCAGCTTTCCCGTTTGCTGGAGTCGCTCGGCCTGCGTGCGTTTTGCCCTGCTGAACAGACTGCCCAGAATACGCTCGTGCAGCTCAATAACCTCGTCTGTCAGGGTGGCCCTGGCTTCTGATATGACACAAACCAACGAGGCATAACGGCGAACATCAGTGAATTTTGCCAGGTCACGGCTACTCATTTTCCTGCCTTCGCGTGCGAGTTTCAGGAGCCGGTTCTGGTGAACGGAAAGCGCAATGCCGTCAGGCAGTGCCATCGACTCAATCGAATTTAATCGATCGATATGTTGCAGGACATTTTTACCATTAATTTTTCCCGGAGGCTGGAGCAGCCAGGCCAGCCGTGAAGATTGCTCACCCTCAGAGACCAGCAGACGGTCCAGCGCCGCTTTATGTTCCGGCTCAAGCTGCGCGGTTAGCGCAGAAAAGACCGCTCTGTCTGCAAGCGTTGTGGCTTCGGCCAGGGTTCGCTCGATAACATCAACAGAAGGGAAAATCACCTTATTAAGGTGGAGCCAGGAGAGCATTTCCTCCGCAAGCAAAAAGCCTCTGTCTGTCCGCATGGCGTGGGGATAAAGGTGTAGAATGCAGGTTTTTTGTAGCGATCGGTTGAAGGGGGATAATTCCAGGTAGCGGTAGAGTTCAGCCAGATGTTCCCAGCGAGTGACTTCTCTTGATGCATACTCGGCCCACAAATCAGGCGGAAATTTCAAATGAGCCGCCAGCCGGGAAACAACTCCGTCGTGAGGGGAGATATTTTTGTCGGGAGGAAACCCTGGCCCTCGCAAATAGCAGAGTAAAACAGCAAAGCCCAGGCGGTTTGCGGGTCTGCGGTGTTTATTAATAAGCGCGAGGTCATGTTCACTCAAAAAGCACATGCGCGTCAGAAGGACATCATCGTCCGGCACAACCAACAAGCGTTCTTTTTCTTCACTGCTGAGTATTTGTCTCCGTGGCATAAATGCTTCCTCTGCATATAGTTTATTTAAGTTAACGCTTTACACTGACCGAAACTGGTCGGTTTCGTACACCGTCAATTACATCTGTCCGAAAGTAAGTGAAATTCATTTCGTACAGGCGCTATAATTCGGACATCCATTTCGTACGGAAAGTTTCCTATGTCACGAGTTTTTGCTTACTGCCGGGTCTCCACCCTGGAACAGACCACAGAAAACCAGCGTCGTGAAATTGAGACGGCGGGTTTTGCCATCAGAGCCCAACGACTTATTGAGGAACATATCAGTGGTTCGGTCGCGGCCAGCGAACGCCCCGGATTTATTCGCCTGCTTGATCGGATGGAAAATGGTGATGTGCTGATTGTCACCAAACTCGACCGTCTGGGTCGTAACGCGATGGATATCCGAAAAACAGTAGAGCAACTGGCGGCTTCAGATATTCGCGTTCATTGCCTCGCACTCGGTGGCGTCGATTTGACCAGTCCGGCTGGAAAAATGACTATGCAGGTCATTTCTGCTGTGGCGGAATTTGAAAGGGATTTACTGCTTGAGCGTACGCATTCTGGTATTGCACGGGCTAAGGCATCCGGAAAGCGTTTCGGTCGCCCGTCAGCGTTGAATGAGGCTCAAAAGCAGGCTGCGATGGAAAGCCTCAATGCAGGAAACAGCGTTAGCTCTGTTGCCCGTGAATTTAACACCACCCGGCAAACCATTCTCAGGGTGAAAGCAGCATTCAGCACCTGAGAATGGGATCTCCGATTATCTGAGTCGTCTACCTGACTCGTCAGTGACTCTTTCACCTGTAAACATACGAGCAACTTACCTACTGCGCCTGTTCAAGCAGATTGGTAACGGCTTTCAACGTTCGATACCCCGTTTGCCTGCTGTTGCTTAACCCAATCCGCCTGCACTTGCTGATAGTGGCTGGTTTTTTCCCATGCCTGAAGTTCACTATTGGTCAGTGTTTGACGTCTGCTCCCTGTTGCTGCATCATGTCAGTCATGTGTTTCAGACTGTTGTCCAGTGTCATACCGAGGACTTTTTCCGTGCGCACGGCCGCGCGGTGGATAGCCTCTTTATCTTCCTGAGACAGACTCTCCCAGCGCTGCTTATTCATCGTCAACAAGTAGACATGACCCAGCCACAGACGCGGTGAAACGCGTATTTCCTTGGCCGCCTGCCACGCTTTGATGTCATCCCCGCTGTCCAGATTAACCAGCAGGCCGTTCAGTTTCCCACGACGAAGTGCATCCGTTATGCCTGCATTCCACGGCAGTTTGACCACCGTTGCGCCTGCATTTTCCAGATATGCCTGGTGCCAGAAACTGGCCGTGCGCCAGGTGGTACTGCTCAGCTTATCGATTTGTAAGTTGGGATCTGTCGTGAAAAAGGCGGCAGGGTAGCCAACGAAAAATTGCACATTGACCAGGTTGTTGGCCGCGAGTTCGGCGGAAAACTGGGGAAGTTGATTGAATACCTGTCGGAAGAACGCGACTTGTTTTTCGCCGCTATCAGGCCCCAACGGGAAGCTTTTAAATATCTGATGCAACGGCAGCTGCTTCGCTGTGTATTCGGGCACCACGATACCCATATCGGCTAACTTTCCCTCGCCAATCGTTTTCAGAGCCTGGTAGCTGACTGAGAGTTCGCCGTTCCAGTGTGGTTCTATGCGCAGACGACCCTGGGATTCCTGCTCAACAGCGGCAAAAAAACGTCGTTGATGATTTTTGTGCGCATTTTGCCCAATGGTTCATGGTCTGTGTAACGCAAAACGGTTTCCGCCTTAGTCGGTTGAGTGATGGAGAAAAGGCCAAGCGCGAGGCAATACAGTGAAAACTTTTTGACGTTCATGTTCTTTCCTTAAATAAAATGACGTGCCATATGGTGATGACGAGAGTTGGTTTTAAACAACACTGATTCGTTCGGGCAACTGGATATATGACGGATACTCGTCGCCAGTATGAATAACGTATTAGTCGCGACTTGATCTGACACATGACCGTATTGTCAATGTTGCCGAAGAGCTATTTAAAATAACGTTGTTGTTGATAGGGTATACTGATTATCTTGCAGACAGATACAGTGAACGTAAGGAAAGCCATCAGGAACTGTCCATACGCGTTAATCAGACCAAAATTTAGCAACAACGCGATGCCCGCTAACCCTCAGCGGTGTGATTTACAGGCATCGCACTTCATTGTGTATAAAAAACATCCTTAGCGTGGGATAATTTCCGTTTTCCAAGCGGACCCCTTATCTGCTGACGACGCAGGCGCCATGCATACCAGCCGCTGCAGGTGCGTATTACCGTGAAGGAGATCGTTGAGTAACATTGATGGAGATCGGTTCGTGTCACTTTCACAGAACCATTTTTACATTAACTTCACTGATCTCCTTCGGTCAACGTGGTTTGCATTTTTCGCATTGATTCTCCTTTAAGTTCTATCTTGATACTCCCATGAACCAGTCGATCCAGGATGGCATCAGCATGCGTTGAGTCCCCGATCATCTTGTACCAGCTTTCCACCGGCAACTGGCTCACGACGATGATTGAGCCTCGCTGGTACATCAGATCCACTATTTCCAGTAGGTCGCTGCGTTGTTCTGACGACAGAGGCTCCAGCCCCCAGTCATCCAGAAGCAGCAGATCGCTGTGATTCAGTTTCGTCAGCAGTTTGCTGTATCTTCCGTCGGCATGCCCCTGATAGCACAGCTCCATCAACGCTTTCAACCGGTAGTAGTAGACCTTGTATCCCTGCCGACAGGCATTATGGCCGAGCGCACACGCCAGGTACGTTTTACCGCTACCTGTCGCGCCGGTCAGTAACAGGTTTTGTTTAAGGTTTAGCCAGTTTCCCTGACCGAGTGAACGGATCAGGGCCTTATCCAGGCCCCTGCTGCTCCGGTAATCCAGTTTTGATAACTCGGCGCTGAGTCTGAACCGCGCCTGTTTCAACAGGCGCTCTGCTTTTCGGTTTTCGCGGCAGGTGAGTTCTTCTGAAGCCAGTAACGACAGGCGTTCCTCGAACCCCAGCTCCTGATATGCTCCAGGTTGCGCGATCTGGTTTTTTAGCGCATCACGGAAGCCGGTGAGTTTCAGTTCCGTCAGTTGTTCGTAAAGATGGTTCATTATTGGCTTCCGTATCAGTGGTAGTATTTGCTGCCGCGAACGTTTTCATGTTCCAGCGTTGATAACAGGTCAGGTTTGTTTTCAGGAACAGGCTGTTTATCCAGACCTTTTTCCAGGATCGATTTTATTCCCGCAAGCCGCCATACCTGAGTTTTCAGCGCCCGGGCACATGCTGCGTTCAGTCTCGCTTTGCTGTATTTTTTGTGAAGGTTCAGAAGTCCCAGACAGAACCGGTAGCTTTGTTCCGGGTGGGGGTGTGAGTTCAGGATGTGCAAGACGTAGTCATGGGTTTCACTGCCAACTCGTCCGGCCCACTCCAGAAGCCGTTCCGGTGTCCAGGTGGCATGCTGGCGATGAGCCTCCGGCATATGCTCTTCACGGGTGCTGTAGCCATAGTTACGGTTGCGGGGATGTGTCGCCACTTCCTGCCCCTGATTGAACAGTCTGACCAGCTCACCCGAGATCCATGCTTCCAGCTGTAAGCCCAGTAGCGAACAGGGTACCGAGTAGTAATGTTTGTCTATCCCCACATGGTAATCAGCATGAACCCTGACTTTTTTCACCAGGGTGTAGCTGTAACTGGTCTCAGGGAGTGGTTTCAACTCAGGTTTATCGAGCTGAGTGAAGAGATCGGCCCGCGAACACCCCAGTTTCTGCATGACCTTGTTATTCAGCCTTTCCAGTAACTCCCGGATACGCTGGTTAAGTGATGCCAGGCTGTAGAAGATTTCATGCCTGATACGGGCCATGATCCATCGTTCAACAACCTGGACACCCACTTCGGCTTTGGCTTTATCTTTCGGTTTACGCGGACGTGCTGGTATGACGGCAACATTGTAGTGTTCAAGCATCTGCTGATAGGTTGGATTAACGTCAGGATCATACTTACATGCCCGTGACGTAGCGCTTTTCAGGTTGTCCGGAACAACAAGTTCGGGAACACCGCCAAGCCACTGGAAGCAACGAGCATGGCTCATCACCCAGTCTTCAAGCTGCTGAGACCAGGTGGCTTCTGCCCATGTGTAACTTGACGCCCCGAGAACAGCCACGATGATCTGCGCGGTTCTTATTTCTCCTGTATCGGGGTTGGTAATGTCGACGGTTGGTCCACAGTAATCAACGAAGAGTTTTTCACCGGCTTTATGGACCTGACGCATCGGTAATCCCCCCGAAAATCCGGGGTGTTGATAAGTAGAATTTTCTCGTAATCTGAACCGGGGAGATCTCTATGAAAAAATCACGTTTTACCGACA
>NZ_JBJDNI010000037.1:0-35213 GCF_044900545.1 Scandinavium sp. NPDC088450
AATGAATATAGTTAATGCACTGAAATTATTAGGGAAAGAGTACAGTAATATGGTCACAGGCGAATGACCATATTACTGGGGATCCCTCAGCCCTTGGGGAGAGGGCCAGGGAGAGGGGAAACAGCGACTCCCTGTCGGAATCAGCACAACTCCAGTTGAATATTATTCTCGGTAATCACCTGCAGCACGCCCGCTGGCGGCATCACATCGGTATACACCGCGTCGACCAGGCTGATACTGCCCATGTTCACCATCGCGTTACGGCCAAACTTCGAGTGGTCGACGACCAGCATCACATGGCGGGAGTTTTCAATGATTGCCCGTTTGGTGCGCACTTCGTGGTAATCGAATTCCAGCAGCGAACCGTCGCTGTCGATGCCGCTGATCCCCAGAATGCCGTAATCCAGGCGGAACTGAGAGATGAAATCGAGGGTAGCTTCACCGATGATCCCGCCGTCTCGGCTGCGTAACTCACCGCCCGCCAGAATCACCCGGAAGTCTTCTTTTGCCATCAGCGTGTTTGCCACGTTGAGGTTGTTGGTGACAATGCGTAAATCAGAGTGATTGAGCAGCGCGTGCGCCACGGCTTCTGGCGTGGTGCCGATATCAATAAACAGCGCGGAACCGTTCGGGATCTGGCTGGCCACTTTCCGGGCGATGCGCTCTTTTTCCGCCGCCTGGGTGGCCTTGCGGTCTTGCCATGAGGTGTTGACCGAACTGGACGGCAGCGCCGCGCCACCGTGGTGACGCAAAATCATCTGTTGCTCTGCCAGGTCATTCAGGTCGCGACGAATGGTTTGCGGGCTGACGGCAAACTGCTCCACCAGCTCTTCTGTGCTGACATAACCCTGCTTTTTTACCAGCTCGATAATCGCGTCATGACGTTGTGTTTGTTTCATGCAAGATCCCTGGAATTATTATGTTCGTTTTCGCACATTCTGCGTATCGGCAAACGCCATCGCCAGGCCAACCACCAGCCCGGTCACATGGGCACCATTGGCAATCGACATCCCGAAAAGATTAAACCAGCCGGCCACCAGCCACAGCAGCGAGAAAATAATAAGCCCACGTTGCAGGAAGATCCCGCTTTGTGGATCGCGCTCACCGCGCAGCCAGGCATAGCCCATCAGCGCATACACCACGCCGGACAAGCCACCAAACCACGGCCCGCTAAATTTGTGCTGAATAAAGCCGCTTAACAGGGCGCTGATAACCGTAATCACCAGCAGTTTTCCGCTGCCGATGCGCTTTTCAATCATCCCGCCGAGATACCACCACCATAACAGGTTGAAGAGGATATGCATCAGCGAGAAGTGCATAAACGCGTGGGTGAAGTAACGCCACAACTCAAACTGCAGGGAAGCGTCGTACGGCCATGCCAGCCACGTCATCACGGCCTGATCGCCCACCACGTTCATCGCAATAAACACCAGAATGCAGGCGCAGGCGATGAGCCAGGTCAAAGGCCCGGCATTGCTTTTCAGCGTGGCAAGAAAAGGGAAGCGACGGTAATGCAAACCGCTGTTGGTATGGCCTGACTGCCAGCTCGCCGCTAAATAACGTGGGTCGGCAGGATTTTCCAGAAAGCGCGCCAGCTCGTGTTGCACAAGAGACGCCTGGCTCTCATCCGCCAGCCAGACATCGGTTTGAGTATGCTGCTGAATGGTCAGGATAACGCCCTGCGTCGCCATGTAGTCGACAAACGCCTGGGCCACGCGCGGGTTAGTAAAAGAGGTAATCATCAACATACGGGACGTCGCTTATTCCACACAAAAGAGGACAGTATACCGTCTTAGCTACCGTGCGCCACTTCAGCCGGGAAATGGCGATGCCAGGCGTCAAAGCCCCCGTCAACGCTGTAAACCTGGTCATAGCCCTGTTGCAGCAGATACTGCGCCGCCCCTTTGCTGCTGTTGCCGTGATAGCACATCACCATCACTGGCGTCTCGAAATCGGTATCGCGCATAAACGCGCCCAGCGTGTCGTTAGTCAGGTGAAACGCTTCCGGTGTGTGGCCCATCGCATAGCTCTGCGGGTCACGAATATCCACCATTACCGCCAGTCCCTGATGCAGTTTCTGGTGCGCTTCTTCGACGTTGATACATTCAAACTGATCCATGGTGCTCTCTTTCTATTCTGTGTCGGTCGCATGATTTCCCCCTCCCCAGCCCTCTCCCTCAGGGAGAGGGAGAAAATTAGAGCAGGGTTAAGGACGGAGACATTTTACTGCCAAGTGTACGCTGGAGCGGCAGGGAAACGCTAATTTGTTACACGCATCACTCTGAAATGTTTTTTTGATGTTACCAATTGCTCGTTTGTTTGCTATATTGAGCGATAACGAACATTTGTGAGCTTTAACGAAAGTGCGAGAGGGCGCAGCATGGAAACCAAAGATCTGATTGTGATAGGCGGTGGCATCAACGGTGCCGGTATCGCGGCAGATGCCGCAGGGCGCGGTTTATCCGTGCTGATGCTCGAAGCTCAGGATTTAGCCTGTGCCACGTCGAGCGCCAGCTCCAAACTGATTCACGGTGGCCTGCGCTACCTGGAACACTACGAATTCCGCCTGGTCAGCGAAGCGTTGGCCGAACGTGAAGTGCTGTTAAAAATGGCGCCTCACATCGCGTTCCCGATGCGTTTTCGTTTACCGCATCGCCCGCATCTTCGCCCTGCGTGGATGATTCGCATCGGTCTGTTTATGTACGATCACCTCGGTAAACGCACCAGCCTGCCGAGTTCCACCGGGTTGCGTTTTGGTGCAGACTCCGTGCTTAAGCCTGAAATCGTGCGCGGTTTCGAATATTCCGACTGCTGGGTAGACGATGCTCGTCTGGTGTTAGCCAACGCGCAAATGGTGGTGAAGAAAGGCGGCGAAGTGCTCACTCGCACCCGCGCGACCTCTGCTCGCCGCGAAAATGGCCTGTGGATTGTTGAAGCAGAAGATATCGATACCGGCGAGAAATTCAGCTGGCAGGCGCGTGGTCTGGTCAATGCAACTGGCCCGTGGGTAAAACAATTCTTCGACGACGGCATGCACCTGCCTTCGCCGTACGGGATTCGCCTGATCAAAGGCAGCCACATCGTGGTGCCACGTGTGCATACGCAGAAGCAGGCGTACATTCTGCAAAACGAAGATAAGCGTATTGTGTTTGTCATTCCGTGGATGGATGAGTTCTCGATCATCGGTACCACCGACGTGGAATACAAAGGCGATCCGAAAAACGTCGAAATTGACGAAAGTGAAATCAATTACCTGCTGAAGGTGCATAACGCGCACTTCAAAAAACAACTCGGTCGCGACGACATTGTCTGGACTTATTCCGGCGTACGTCCGCTGTGTGATGACGAGTCTGATTCCCCGCAGGCAATTACCCGCGACTACACGCTGGATATCCACGATGTTAACGGTCAGGCCCCACTGTTATCGGTATTTGGCGGCAAACTGACGACCTATCGCAAGCTGGCCGAACACGCGCTGGAAAAACTGACGCCGTATTACAAAGGCATCGGGCCGGCGTGGACCAAAGGCTCGGTGCTGCCTGGCGGTGAAATCGAAGGCGATCGCGATGATTACGCCGCGAAACTTCGTCGTCGCTATCCGTTTATCAGCGAAGGCATGGCACGCCATTTTGCCCGCACCTACGGCAGCAACAGCGAATGGATTTTAGGTGAAGCCAAAGACATCGCCGAGTTAGGCGAGCACTTTGGGCACGAGTTCTATGAAGCGGAACTGCGCTATCTGGTGGAACACGAGTGGGTACGCCGTCTGGATGACGCTATCTGGCGTCGCACGAAGCAAGGGATGTGGCTGAATGCCGAAGAGCAGTCGCGCGTGGCACAATGGCTGGTACAACACGTGGGAAAGCGTGAACTGGATTTAGCGTCTTGATCCAGGCCTGAATTTCCCCTCTCCCCTGCCCTCTCCCCAAGGGAGAGGGAGAAAGACAAACCAGCGCAGAACAGTCCCCTCTCCCCACGGGAGAGGGTTAGGGAGAGGGGCGCGCTTATAACCTCACCGGATCAATATGCCAGATAGTCTCCGCATACTCCTGAATGGTTCTGTCTGACGAGAAGTAACCCATGTTGGCGATGTTGCGCATCGCTTTGGTGGTCCACTCCTCAGGATTTTTATACAGCTCATCCACTTTATCCTGACAGTCCACGTAGCTGCGGAAATCCGCCAGCACCTGATAGTGATCGCCAAAGTTAATCAGCGAATCCACCAGGTCACGGTAGCGGCCCGGCTCTTCAGGGCTGAACAAACCGGTGGCGATTTGCGTCAGCACCTGATGCAATTCTTCATCCTGATCGTAGTAATCACGTGGCTTGTAGCCTTTGGCGCGTAGCGCTTCGACCTCTTCCGCCGTGTTACCAAAGATGAAGATGTTTTCGTCGCCGACGTGCTCCAGCATTTCAACGTTCGCTCCGTCGAGCGTGCCGATGGTCAGCGCGCCGTTGAGCGCAAACTTCATATTACTGGTGCCCGACGCTTCCGTTCCCGCCAGCGAAATCTGTTCGGAAAGATCGGCCGCCGGGATGATCAGCTGCGCCAGGCTGACGCTGTAATTCGGGATAAACACCACCTTCAGCTTGTCGCCAATCTGCGGGTCGTTGTTGATGACCTTCGCCACGTCGTTAATGAGGTGAATGATGTGCTTCGCCATGTAATACGCCGACGCGGCTTTACCGGCAAAAATGTTCACGCGTGGCACCCACTCGGCTGTTGGATCGGCCTTGATGCGGTTGTAGCGGGTAATGACGTGCAGCACGTTCATCAACTGACGTTTGTACTCGTGGATACGCTTAATTTGCACATCGAACAGCGATTTCGGGCTGACCACCACGTTCAGCTGTTGGGCGATGTACTCGGCTAAACGCTTTTTGTTCTCGTGCTTGGCGTGATGCACCGCCTGATTCACCAGCGGGTAATCCAGATGCTGTTCCAGCTCCGTCAACTGGCTCAGGTCCGTACGCCAGGTGCGACCGATGTTTTCATCAAGCACTCCAGACAGCGACGGGTTCGCCAGCGCCAGCCAGCGACGCGGCGTTACGCCGTTGGTGACGTTGGTGAAGCGCATCGGGAAAATCTTGGCGAAGTCCGCAAACAGCGATTGCACCATCAGGTTTGAGTGCAGCTCTGACACACCATTGACCTTGTGGCTGATAACCACCGCCAGCCACGCCATACGGACACGTCGGCCGTTGGATTCGTCGATGATGGAAGTGCGACTCAGCAACCCGGTATCGTTCGGGTACTGCTCCTGCAAGGTCTTCAGGAAGTAGTCGTTAATTTCGAAGATGATTTGCAGGTGGCGCGGCAGAATTTTGCCGAGCATTTCTACCGGCCAGGTTTCCAGCGCTTCGCTCATCAGCGTGTGGTTGGTGTAGGAGAACACCTGACACGTCACGTTGAAAGCGTCATCCCAGCTGAACTTATGCTCGTCAATCAGCAGACGCATCAGCTCCGGAATCGACAGCACCGGATGGGTGTCATTCAGGTGAATGGCGATTTTTTCGGCCAGATTGTTGTAGGTTCTGTGCAACTGATAATGACGGCTGAGAATATCCTGCACGGTTGCCGAGACGAGGAAATATTCCTGACGCAGACGCAGCTCACGCCCGGAATACGTTGAGTCATCCGGGTACAGCACACGAGACACGTTCTCGGAGTGGTTTTTATCTTCCACCGCCGCGAAGTAGTCACCCTGGTTGAATTTGCCGAGGTTAATTTCGCTGCTCGCCTGCGCGTTCCACAGGCGCAGCGTGTTGGTTGCGTCGGTGTCATAGCCAGGAATGATTTGGTCGTAGGCCACCGCCAGAATTTCTTCGGTCTCGACCCAGCGGGATTTCTTGCCTTCCTGCTGAATACGGCCGCCGAAACGCACCGCATAGCGGGTGTTGTGGCGTTTGAATTCCCAGGGGTTGCCGTACTCCAGCCAGTAATCCGGCGACTCTTTCTGTCGGCCATCGACAATGTTCTGTTTGAACATGCCGTAGTCGTAGCGAATACCATAACCGCGGCCCGGTAAGCCTAACGTGGCGAGAGAATCGAGGAAACAGGCCGCCAGACGACCGAGGCCACCGTTGCCCAGCCCCGGGTCATTCTCTTCGCCAATCAGCTCTTCGAGATCGAGCCCCATCCCTTCCAGCGCGTTTTTCACGTCCTCATAAATACCGAGCGACAACAGCGCATTGGAAAGGGTGCGACCAATCAGAAACTCCATCGACAGGTAGTAAACCTGACGGCCTTCCTGTGAAAGTTGTGCGCGGTTAGAGCGCAGCCAGCGTTCGACCAGACGGTCACGAACCGCAAACAACGTGGCGTTCAGCCATTCGTGTTTGTTGGCGATCGCCGGATCTTTCCCGATGGTGAACATCAGCTTATAGGCAATGGAGTGCTTCAGTGCCTCAACGCTGAGGGTCGGCGATGCGTAAGTAAAAGGTGCATTCATAAGAGGGTCCTGTGATTACATCAAGCGTTGATAAAGCTCGCGGTAAGACGTCGCCGCGACTTGCCAGCTAAAATCCATGCTCATCGCCTGGCGCTGGACATAGCGCCAGAGCGAAGGGCGCGACCACAACACGAAAGCACGCCTGATGGCTCTTAGCAGCGACCAGGCATTACTGTCTTCGAACACAAATCCACTGGCGATGCCGTCTGCCAGGTTTTCCAGCGAACTGTCGGACACTGTATCGGCCAACCCGCCGGTACGACGCACCAGCGGCAGCGTGCCGTATTTCAAACCGTAAAGCTGCGTTAAGCCGCAAGGCTCAAAGCGCGACGGCACCAGAATCACGTCCGCGCCGCCCATGATGCGGTGCGAGAACGCTTCGTGATAACCAATCTGTACGCCAACTTGCCCTGGATGTTCAGCGGCGGCGGCGAGGAAACCTTCCTGCAACACCGGATCGCCTGCGCCCAGCAGTGCCAGTTGCCCACCTTGTTCCAGCAGACCCGGCAGCGCTTCGAGCACTAAATCCAGCCCTTTCTGGCTGGTCAGACGGCTCACCACCGCAAACAATGGCACCTTATCATTCACCTTCAGGCCCATCGCAATTTGCAGCTGGCGCTTGTTTTCGGCTTTCTCTTCGAGCTGATCGCGGTTGTAACGCGCCGCCAGCAGCAGGTCGTTTTCCGGGCTCCAGATTTGAGCATCTACGCCATTGAGAATACCCGACAGCCGCCCTTCCTGATGACGCTGACGCAGCAGCCCTTCCATCCCGTAGGCAAACTGCGGCTCGGTTATCTCTCGTGCATAAGTCGGGCTGACTGCCGTGATGTGATCGGCGTAATACAGCCCGGCCTTCAGGAACGAAATCTGCCCGTTAAACTCCAGCCCGTGCATGTTGTAGAACGACCATGGCAAGCCAATGTCGTTCATGTGATGCGCATAAAACATGCCCTGATAAGCCAGGTTGTGCACCGTGAAAACTGACTTTGCCGGGTGGCCGCGCGCGGCGAGATATGCCGGAGCCAGCCCCGCATGCCAGTCGTGCGCATGGACAATCTCAGGTCGCCAGAACGGATCCAGCCCACTCGCCATTTCAGCCCCAACCCAACCCAGCAGTGCAAAACGCTGCACGTTGTCGGTATACGCAAACTGATTGGTGTCGTGATACGGGCTCCCCGGACGGTCGTATAAATGTGGCGCATCAATCAGATAGATGCCCACGCCGTTATAATGGCCGAACAGCAGCGTAATGCGTCCGGCAAAGGTGTCGCGACGGGTCACTACCTGTGCATCCGTCACGCCGCGGCGAATGTCCGGGAAGGCTGGCAACAGAACGCGCGTATCAACACCATCGGCAATTTGCGCCGCCGGTAACGCGCCAAGCACATCCGCCAGACCGCCCGTTTTCAGCAGCGGGAACATCTCTGAACATACATGTAAAACCTGCATTATCGCTCCTGTCAGCCCTGCAGTTTGCGCAGCATTTCACGCGTCACCAGCACTATGCCTTCCTCTGAACGGTAGAAACGACGCGCGTCCTCTTCCGCATTTTCTCCAATCACCATGCCTTCCGGGATAACGCAGGCGCGGTCGATAACACAGCGGCGCAGGCGACATGAACGCCCGACCCAGACATCCGGCAATAACACTGCCGAATCAATGTTACAAAACGAGTTTATCCGCACTCGCGGGAACAACACCGATTGCACCACCACGGAGCCGGAGATGATGCACCCGCCGGAAACCAGCGAGTTCAGCGTCATGCCGTGGCTGCCCGAACGGTCTTGCACAAACTTCGCGGGCGGCAGCGATTCCATGTGTGTACGTATCGGCCAGTTCTGGTCGTACATATCCAGTTCAGGCGTGACGGAGGCGAGGTCGAGGTTCGCCTTCCAGTACGCTTCCAGCGTCCCGACATCACGCCAGTACGGTTCTGCTTCCGGATCTGACTGCACGCAAGACAGTGGGAAAGGATGTGCATATGCCATGCCAGCTTTAACGATTTTCGGGATGATATCTTTGCCGAAGTCGTGGCTGGAATTGGCATCTTCGTCGTCTTCCGCCAGCAGCCTATAAAGGTAATCTGCATCAAAGATATAGATACCCATGCTGGCGAGTGATTTGCTGTCGTCACCCGGCATGGTCGGTGGCTTGGCCGGTTTTTCGACGAACTCGATAATCTTGTCTTCGTTATCGACGTCCATGACGCCGAACGCCGTTGCCTCAGCAACGGGCACGGGCATGCAGGCTACGGTGCAACGCGCGCCTTTTTCGACGTGGTCGATAAGCATGCGCGAGTAGTCCTGCTTGTAGATATGGTCCCCGGCGAGGATAACGATGTATTCGGCCTTATAGCGGCGAATAACATCCAGGTTTTGCGTCACCGCATCCGCCGTGCCGCGATACCAGTTTTCGCCGCTAACACGTTGTTGTGCAGGCAGCAGGTCAACAAACTCGTTCATCTCTTCGCTGAAGAAAGACCAGCCGCGCTGAATGTGCTGCACCAGCGTGTGCGACTGATACTGGGTAATCACGCCGATGCGGCGAATACCAGAGTTAATGCAGTTAGAGAGGGCAAAGTCGATGATGCGGAACTTACCACCGAAATGCACCGCAGGTTTGGCGCGGGTGGTGGTCAAATCTTTAAGTCGGGTTCCGCGCCCACCGGCGAGGATCAGCGCCACCGATTTGATCGGCAATTGACGCGCTAACATCAGAGGATCGTTCTTTTCAAGTCTAACCATGATTAACTCCTTTTTTCGCTCGTTATCTGTTCGAGCGGACCTTTTCGAATGCGCACACTCCGTGCGCGGGCCCATGCCAGACAGCCAGGGTGACCGGATTATCCTCTCCGGCGAATGGAGGAATGGCGCGCCACTCCCCTTCAGGTAAAGCAATGTCGGCAACGTCCTGTGACGCGTTGAGGGTGATAAGCCACGTGTCTGCCAGCAGGATTTGCATCTGCGGGCTACCGTGCTGCCACTCGTCTGCGCTCAGGGGATGCGCGTCCTTGTTAAACCAGCTAACGCTGCCATCTCCCTCTTCCCACCAGCGATCCCCAGTCAGCGCCGGGATCTGCTTGCGAAGGTGAATCAGTGCAGCGGTAAATGTCGTCAGGCCAGCGTTGGCCTTTTCCCAGTCAAGCCAGGTGAGCGCGTTGTCCTGACAGTAAGCATTGTTGTTTCCGTGCTGGCTGTGACCGTGTTCATCGCCCGCCAGCAACATCGGTGTCCCTTGTGATAAAAGCAGTGTGGCCATCAGGGCATGGACACTGGCTCGCCGCCGCTCAATCACATCAAGACTGCCATCTAATCCTTCTATACCATGGTTAAAGCTATGGTTATTGTTAGTCCCGTCGCGGTTCTCTTCTCCGTTCGCCTCATTGTGTTTCTGATTGAAACAGACGCAGTCGCGCAGGGTGAATCCGTCGTGCGCCGTCACCAGGTTGACTGACGAGGACGGCCGCCGCCCATCGCGTTTAAACACATCACTGGATGCCGCAAAGCGGCTGGCAAAGTCGCCTAGTGACAAACTTTGCTGGAGCCAGAAACGTCTTACCGCATCGCGGAAATGATCGTTCCATTCTGCGAACAGCGGTGGGAAATTCCCGACCTGATACCCGCCGTCACCGATATCCCACGGCTCAGCTATCAGCTTCACGGCTGAGAGCTGCGGGTCATTTTTGATGGCTTCAAACAGCGGTGCGTCCTGACGGAAATCCGGGGTTCTGCCCATCACCGAAGCCAGATCAAAACGGAAACCGTCCACATGGCACTCATCCACCCAGAAACGCAGGCACTGACGGGCGTATTCCACTGTGCCCGGCGAGCTGAGATTCAGGGTGTTTCCGCAGCCGGTCCAGTTGTGATAATCACCGTCGTCCCTTATCCAATAATAGCTACGGTTGTCGATTCCGCGCAGGGAGAAGGTCGGCCCGTCGAGATCGATCTCCGCACTGTGGTTGAGCACAATGTCGAGGATCACTTCAATTCCCGCCGCATGCAGCGCCTTCACCGCATCACGAAACTCATTGATTGCCAGTTCCGGCGACGTGGCATAACGCGGTTCAACCGCAAACATCGCCAGCGGGTTGTAGCCCCAATAATTGGAGAGCCCAAGCCGTTGCAGGCGCGGTTCACTGGCAAACTGCGCGACAGGCAGCAGTTCCAGCGCGGTAATGCCGAGCTTCTGGAAATAGGCAATCATCAGCGGATGTGCGAGGGCGCGGTACGTGCCGGCAATCTCTTTCGGGATACCCGGATGCAAATACGTCAGCCCCTTCACATGCGCTTCGTAAACGATGGTGCTGCCCCACGGCGTGCGCGGTGGTGTGTCGTTTTCCCAGTCGTAATGGAGATCGACCACCACAGAACGCGGCGCGACCGACGCGCTATCGCGGCTGTCGGGTTGATCATGCCCGCTGTGCAGGATCGGATCGTCTTTTGCTTCGCCCTCTACGCGGTGAGCGCAAGGGTCGATCAGCAACTTCGCAGGGTTGAAACGGTGCCCGTGATGTGGCTCCCATGGGCCGTGCACGCGGAATCCGTAGCGTAGCCCCGGCCGTGCGTTGGGCAGATAACCGTGCCACACATCCTGCGTGCGGCCCGGCAAATCTTCGCGGTGCTCATTGCCCTCCTTGTCAAACACACACAGTTCGACCCGTTCCGCATGCGCAGAGAAGAGCGTGAAGTTCACGCCCTGCCCGTCATAGCTCGCGCCAAGCGGAGTGGGTTTGCCTGCCGTGAGTTTGCTCATTCCCCCTCCCGAACCAGCCAGATGGTCGACAACGGCGGTAGCGTGACAGACAGTGAGTTCGGACGCCCGTGACTGGCGATTTCATCGCTGTGTACAGCTCCGCCATTCCCGGCATTGCTGCCGTGATAATGCATCGAATCGGTATTCAGGATTTCACGCCAGCGACCTGGCTGGTTGATGCCAAAGCGGTAGTGCGTACGCGGCACCGGCGTAAAGTTGCTGGCGACAATGATTTCGTTGCCCTGCTTGTCGCGGCGCACAAACACGAACACGGAACGCTCGTGGTCATCCACCACCAGCCACTCAAAGCCATACGAGTCATAATCCAGTTCGTGCATCGCTTTGTGGTGGCGATAGGTCAGGTTGAGGTCTCGCACCAGACGTTGTACGCCGTGATGCCAGTTGTCGCCGCCTTCCAGCAGATGCCAGTCGAGGCTGCTGTCGTGGTTCCACTCGCGCCCTTGTGCAAACTCGTTGCCCATAAACAGCAGCTTTTTGCCCGGGAAGGCATACAGCCAGCCGTAATAAGCGCGAAGGTTGGCGAATTTCTGCCACGCGTCGCCCGGCATACGGTCGAGAATCGATTTCTTGCCGTGCACGACTTCATCGTGCGACAGCGGCAGCACGAAGTTTTCGGTGCTGTTGTACAGCATGCCGAAGGTCAGCTTATCGTGGTGATGCTTACGATAAACCGGGTCGAGCTTGAAATAGTCCAGGGTGTCGTGCATCCAGCCCAGGTTCCACTTGTACCAGAAGCCCAGCCCGCCCATATCCGGTGGACGAGAGACACCCGCGAAGTCGGTCGATTCTTCCGCCATGCTCACCGCACCTGGCACCTGTTCGCCCATAATGCGGTTGGTGCTACGCAAGAATTCGATGGCTTCGAGGTTTTCACGGCCCCCGTGTTCGTTCGGGATCCACTCGCCCGGTTTGCGGCTGTAGTCGCGGTAAATCATTGAGGCAACAGCATCCACACGCAGCGCATCAATGCCGAAGCGCTCAATCCAGTACAGCGCGTTGCCCACCAGGAAATTCTGCACTTCACGGCGGCCGTAGTTGTAAATCAGGGTGTTCCAGTCCTGATGGAAGCCCTCACGCGGATCGCTGTGCTCATAGAGTTCAGTGCCGTCGAATTTCGCCAGCGAGAAATCGTCTGATGGGAAGTGGCCCGGCACCCAGTCGAGGATCACGTTCAGCCCGGCGTTGTGTGCCGCGTTGATGAAGTAGCGGAAGTCGTCACGCGTACCGAAACGACGCGTAGGCGCGTACAACCCTGTTGGCTGATAACCCCAGCTCCCGTCAAACGGATGCTCGTTGATAGGCAGCAGTTCAAGATGGGTAAAGCCCATCCATTTGGCGTAAGGCACCAGTTGATCGGCAAGCTCGCGATAGCTCAACCAGAAGTTGTTGTCGGTATGACGACGCCAGGAGCCGAGATGCACTTCATAGATAGCAATCGGCGCATCAAAACGGTTGGCCTGTTTGCGGGATTCCGGTTGTTCGACTTTCTCCGGCAGGCCGCAAATCAGCGAGGCCGTTTCCGGGCGCATCTGCGCTTCAAAGGCATAAGGGTCTGACTTGATGCGCAAATGCCCCTGCGCGTCGATCATCTCGAATTTATAGAGCTGACCGTTGTGCGCGCCAGGCACAAAGAGTTCCCAGATACCTGATTCTGCACGCAGGCGCATCGGATGGCGGCGGCCATCCCAATAGTTGAATTGCCCGACAACCGACACGCGACGAGCGTTCGGTGCCCAGACAGAAAAGCGAGTGCCGGTCACGCCGTCCATGGTATCGGCATGCGCACCCAACGTTTCGTAAGGACGCAAATGCGTACCTTCCGATAACAGCCAGGCATCCATCTCCTGCAACAGCGGACCAAAACGATAAGGGTCATCAATCAGATTCTGTTGACCGTGCCACAGCACCGCCAACTGGTAACGGAAAGGATTTTTACGGCGTGGCATCACGCCGCTGAAGAAACCGCGTGAGTCGAGGCAATCGAGCATGCCGACTTTACGCCCGGTCTTGGGTTCGATGACCCACACTTCGGTCGCGTCAGGTAACAGTGCGCGGACTTCCAGTCCTGCGTCGGTGCTATGCATGCCAAGCACGGAAAACGGGTCCGCAAAATGGCCGGCTATCAAAGCATTAATCACGTCTCTATCGATACGATCGGACATGCTATTCATCCTGTTGTAAGTGTCGCTGTGTCTGTTCTGGGTAGCGACTTTTTTTGACCTGAATGGCGCGGCAAAATTGAGCTTCCTTTTTGCGCCATCCCACCTTCAGGAAAAACCTCTCCCTTAAAGCATAGCCAAGGCTTTATCTGACTCCCGGTAAAATTGCTGCATACGCGTTAATTCCTTGTTCTACGTATAAAGTGACAGGCGTAAAAAAGGGGTGACTCAGCACCCCTTTTTTCATTTTGTTACGCTAGTTGTCGCAATATGCGACGTAGCGGTTCGGCGGCGCCCCAGAGGAGCTGATCGCCAACGGTGAAGGCGGAGAGGTACTCCGGCCCCATATTCAATTTACGCAAACGCCCGACTGGCGTGCTCAACGTGCCGGTCACCGCCGCAGGGGTCAGTTCACGCACGGTGATATCTCTGTCGTTTGGCACCACTTTGGCCCACGGGTTGTGTGCTGCCAGCAGCTCTTCCACGGTCGGGATAGACACATCTTTCTTCAGTTTGATGGTGAACGCCTGGCTGTGGCAGCGCAGGGCACCGATACGCACGCAGAGGCCATCCACCGGTATAACGTTCTGAGTAGCGAGAATTTTGTTGGTCTCCGCCTGGCCTTTCCACTCTTCGCGGCTCTGGCCGTTATCGAGTTGCTTGTCGATCCACGGGATCAGACTGCCCGCCAGCGGTACGCCGAAGTTGTCTACCGGCAGGTCGCCGCTGCGCGTCAGTTGAGTCACTTTGCGTTCGATATCGAGAATGGCTGAAGCCGGGTTCGCCAGCTCGTCCGCCACGTAGTTATGCAGGCCACCCATCTGGCTTAACAGTTCACGCATATGACGCGCACCGCCGCCGGAGGCTGCCTGATAGGTCGCCACAGACACCCACTCAACGAGATCGTTAGCGAACAGGCCGCCCAGTGACATCAGCATCAGGCTGACAGTACAGTTACCGCCGACAAACGTTTTAATGCCGTTGTTCAGGCCCGCAGTGATGACATCCTGATTCACCGGGTCCAGAATAATGATCGCATCATCTTTCATGCGCAGCGAAGAGGCCGCGTCAATCCAGTAACCCTGCCAGCCGCTTTCACGCAGCTTCGGATAGATTTCGTTGGTATAATCGCCGCCCTGACAGGTGACAATAATGTCGAGCGCCTTCAACGCCTCAAGATCAAAGGCATCCTGAAGCGTGCCACCGCTCTGGGTGCCGAACGCAGGCGCAGCCTGACCCAGCTGAGAGGTGGAGAAGAAAACGGGGCGAATGGCGTCAAAATCGCGCTCTTCTACCATGCGTTGCATGAGTACAGAGCCGACCATACCGCGCCAGCCGATAAAACCAACATTTTTCATAACGTGTATTCCTGCAGAGGTGTGTGCTGTTGTGCTGAGCCGGTTTTCAACCTTGAAGCCGGGACATCCCTCACATTACAAAATGCAGCCAAAGTCGCAAGTGAAAAAATTCAATGATTCGTCATCACTCAGTAAAGCAACTTATTTACCCTCTGCGTCTGTGCAGAGCTTGAAGGGCAATTATCAGGGAACAACGTAATGAGCGACATCCTTTCTGCTGCGGTTTTATTGATCCTGATTATGGATCCACTGGGAAATTTACCGATTTTCATGTCGGTGTTAAAACACACGGAACCCAAGCGCCGCAGGGCGATCATGATACGTGAGCTGTTTATCGCACTGCTGATAATGCTCATTTTTCTCTTCGCCGGAGAGAAAATATTGGCTTTCCTCAACCTGAGCGCGGAGACCGTTTCTATCTCCGGGGGCATCATTTTATTCCTGATCGCCATTAAGATGATTTTCCCAAGCGCCGAAGGCAGCAGCAGCGGTTTACCGGTCGGTGAAGAACCGTTTATTGTGCCGCTGGCGATCCCACTGGTTGCCGGGCCGTCATTATTGGCGACGCTGATGTTATTGTCGCATCAGTATCCGAATCAGATGGGGCATTTGATTATTGCGCTGATGCTCGCCTGGGGTGGCACATTCGTGATTTTGCTGCAGTCAGGGCTGTTTTTACGCCTGCTGGGAGAGAAAGGAGTGAATGCGCTGGAACGCCTGATGGGGTTGATTCTGGTGATGCTCGCCACCCAGATGTTCCTGGATGGTATTCGGGTGTGGATGAAGGGGTAAATCCCCTCACCCTAACCCTCTCCCCAAAGGGGAGAGGGGACTCGAATGTGCGGCCCTTGGTTTTCTCCCTCGCCCCTTTGGGGAGAGGGCCGGGGTGAGGGGCAATTCTTAGCTCAACAGCGAAAACGCAATCATCCCAACAATCGCGCCCACGGTCCCCAGAATGGTTTCCATCAGCGTCCAGGTCTTCAGCGTCTGCGCTTCTGTTGCGCCGGTAAACTTACCGAACAGCCAGAAACCGGCGTCATTCACGTGGCTGACCACGATAGACCCGCCCGCGATACAAATCGACAGAGCTGCCATCTGTGCGCCGCTGTAATGCAGCTGTTCAATCACTGGCATCACCAGACCGACTGCAGTCAGACAGGCAACCGTTGCGGAACCCTGAATGATGCGTACCGCCGCAGCCAGCACGAAACAGGTAATCGCGATTGGCAGGCCCATGCCGGTCAGCGCTTCACCCAATGCCGGGCCAACGCCGGAATCCACCAGCACTTGTTTGAACACACCGCCCGCACCGATCACCAACAGAATAATCCCCGCGGGTTGCAGCGCCGCGCCGCAGATTTCCATCACGCGGTCTTTCGGCATGCCCTGACGTACAGCCAGGCCGTAAATCGCCACCAGACACGCCACCAGAATCGCGGTGAACGGGTGACCGATAAACTCAAACCATTCGTACGCCGGAGAACCTTGCGCTACAAAACGTGCGGCGATAGTTTTCAGGCCTACCAGCACCAGCGGCAGCAGGATCAGCGCCAGGCTGAAACCGAAGGACGGCATTTTGCCCTCGCCCAGATGCGGCTCGGTGACGTCGTCAGGAATATGCAGTTCAACGTAACGGCTGATGAAATTCCCCCACAGCGGCCCGGCGATGATCATCCCCGGAATGGCTGCGCACAGGCCAATCAGGATCATCCAGCCAAAGTCTGCGTGCATTTGCGAAGCCAGCAGCATCGGCGCAGGCCCTGGCAGCAGGAACGCCGCAGCGGCTGCAACGCCCGCAAACAGAGGAATAACCAGTTTCACCAGGTTCGTTCCGGTGTGACGTGCCATGGAGAAAGCGACGCTAATCAGCAGCACAATCGCCACTTCGAAGAACAGCGGCAGCGCGCAAATCAGCCCTGCGAGGCCAATCGCATAATGCGCGCGGCTGTGGCCGAAGGACTTCAGCATCTTCACGGCAATCTGATCGACCGCGCCGGTTTCATGCAGAATTTTGCCGAACATCGCGCCCAATGCGACCACAATCGCCAGGAAGCCCAGCGTGCCGCCCATCCCTTTTTCCATGGTTGCCGCAATCTTATCGAGCGGCATACCGGAGAACAGCCCTGCACCAATAGATACCACCATCAAAGCCACGAAGGCGTGCATACGTGCCTTCATGACTAAAAACAGCAGCAGCAAAACGGAGCCGACTGCCGTCAAAACAAGCGTTAATGTACTCACTACTGACTGCCTTTGTTGATTAACTCAATGGTGCTGGCGACAACGCCGTCCAGCGGCTGATCGATATCGACCACCAGAACGTCAGGCTCATTTGCGCCCGGCTCTTCCAGCGTTTCGAACTGGGTGACCAGCATTTGGGTTTTGAAGAAGTGGCCTTTGCGGGCTTTCAGGCGGTTTTCGATAACCTCAAAATCACCTTTCATATAGATGAAAGAGAGGTTCGGGTTGCCTTCACGCAGCAGGTCGCGATAGCTTTTTTTCAGGGCAGAACAGACGATCAGCGACACTTTGTTGGTGCGCTGCATGGCGAACGCAGCATCGTTCAGCGCCTGCAGCCACGGTTTACGGTCGTCGTCATTCAGCGGTTCGCCGGAAGACATTTTGACAATGTTGCTGCGCGGATGGAGGAAGTCGCCGTCAAGAAACGCGGCATGCAGCCGATACGCCACTTCGCTGGCAACGGCGGATTTGCCACTGCCAGAAACGCCCATCAGAACGTAGACATGGTTTTCATGGTTAGTCGTGCTCAACGCGTTGCTCCTCAGAGTTTGTTACGGGTAACTGTTATCGGTAACATTGTCCTGCTGAGCCCCTGGATAAGCAATAACCGGTGGGACGATAAACTGTGTTGTGTGATCTACTTCAAACTTGTCGGACTAGATTGATCCGCCCGGTGACAATGTGAAACCTAAATCTAACATTTTCGGCGTAACTATTTCACCACGGATGCGCGCCAGCAGGCGCTCGGCACCAATTCGCCCCATGCGTTCACGCGGCGTGAGCACGCTCGCCAGACGGGGTTCCATCACCTGACCGATGTCATGACCGTGGAAACCGGCAATCGCCATATCATCCGGGATTTTTAACCCCAGACGCTGGCACTCAAACGCCGCGCCGACCGCAAGGTCATCGTTGGTACAGAAGATGCCATCAAGCTGCGGATATTCACGGCGCGCCTGACGCATCAGCTCAATACCGGAAGAGTAAGACGAGGATTGTTCAACCATCATGCTGTAAGGCGTTAGGCCAGCATCACGCATCGCCTGTTCATAGCCCTGCTGTTTGATGATGGTACGTTCATCCAGACGTGCGCCGAGATAGGCGATGTGCTGGTGACCGCGCGAAATAATGGTGGCGGTCATCTGGCGGGCGGCTTCGAAGTTATCAAAGCCGACGGCGATATCGATGCACGGCGTCTGACTGTCCATCAGTTCAACCACCGGAATGCCCGAGACTTCAATCATCTTGCGGGTACGCGCAGTGTGCGTGCGTTCAGAGAGGATCAGGCCGTCGATATTCCAGGAGAGCATCGATTCCAGGCGCTCTTCTTCCATCTCCGGTTTATAACCGTAGTGAGCGAGCATCGCCTGATAGCCGTAAGCGTCGGTCACGCTTTCAATGCCCTTGAGCACTTCCGCGAACACCTGGTTGGTTAAGGACGGGAGAAGCACGCCAATCGCACGACTGGTGGAATTAGAGAGAATATCGGGGGCGCGATTGGGAATATAACCCAGTTCATCAAGGGCGGCGGCAATCTTGCCACGCAGCGCCACGGAAACCTGTTCCGGGTTACGCAAAAAACGGCTGACCGTCATTTTGGTCACACCGACGCGATCGGCCACATCCTGAAGTACGGGTCTTTTCTTTTTCATCGTCCAGAGAGTGATAAAGGGGGAGACATTTCACCAGTTTATCATGGACGTGACAGAACCTTCCCGGTTAGTGGGAAGGTTCCGCGATTTATTTAATCAGGATCATACTGGTGGCAGGTCAAACAGCAGAATTTCCGCTTCGCTGTCAGCATGAACAGAAAGTGCCTGCTCATCCCAAATCGCCAGACCATCGGCCGTGGTGGCTTTGGTGCCGTTGATAGAGACTTCGCCTTTCACCACCTGAATCCACACGCGGCGGTCAGCGGCAATCTGATGCACAGACTGTTCGCCTTTTGCCAGTGCCCAGCGGTACAGTTCCATGTCCTGGTAAACTTTCAGTGAACCGTCTCGCGCATCCGGCGACAGCACCAGCTGTTTGCCCTGAGCGGCGTCAAAGCGACGCTGTTCGTAGCGAGGCGTGATGCCAGTTTCTTCTGGAATGATCCAGATTTGATACAGGTGCAGTTTCTCAGTTTTGCTCGGGTTGTACTCCGAGTGACGAACACCGGTACCGGCGCTCATAATCTGGAATTCACCGGCAGGCACCTGCTCTTTGTTGCCCATGCTGTCCTGGTGCTCAACGGCGCCTTCCAGCACATAGGTCAAAATTTCCATGTCTTTGTGCGGGTGAGTCCCGAAGCCCTGGCCGGCATCAATCACGTCATCGTTAATCACGCGCAGTGCCGAGAACCCCATGAAATTGGCGTCGTAATAGTTGGCAAAAGAGAAAGTATGCCAGGAGTCCAGCCAACCGTGATTAGCATGGCCGCGTTCGTTTGCTTTGCGTAAGTAGATCATGATGTTCACCCCGTGTTCGTTTCGATGGACTTAGTGTGGACCCGAACCGTTCAGGATGATAGTGGGTGAAAATTGACTCCTCTGTTCAAAATTTATGAACAAGTGCAGAGGAGCCAAATCCGCTTATTTAGCGAGGGTTATGGTGGCAGGAGAAGCCTGTTCGAAGCCCCGCTCGAGGATCTCAATATTGGTCAGAACTTCAGATTCCTTGATGTAATACGGCGCACCAGTCGTGAGTGTCGCGTACAGCGCATCGTACACGCGGCCGTAATCGCCCGTTTCCGGTTTCACTTCTTCACGTACGCTAACACCTTCTGCGTTCATATATTCCAGTTGGCCGATACTGTCATCCGCGCCAAAGCCCGCGTCGCCCGGCATGATGTTGGCCTTCAGGCTGGTTTCCTGCTGATCGATGCCGTATTTGAAGTAAGACCCTTTGGTGCCGTGAACGATAAACTTCGGAGCGTCGATTTTCACCAGATGGCTGGTTTTCACAATCGCCTTCAGGTTGCCGTAGAAGAGCTGCGCCTCGAAGGTATCGTCCGGGTTGGCCGGGTTGCGCACGCTGCGAATGTCATACGACACATGATCAGGGCGACCAAACAGCGAAATAATCTGGTCCATGGTGTGCACGCCAAGGCCGTAAAACGCACCATCCTGCGGTAAACCCGGTTTCGTTTCCGCCACCGGACGGTACATATCGAAATGGCTTTCGATTTCCACGATATCGCCGAGCTTACCGCTCTCAATCACTTTTTTCGCCGTCAGGAAGCAGGAGTCAAAGCGACGATTCTGATACGGCATGACCGTCAGCCCTTTGGCTTTAGCCAGTTCGAACAACGTTTTCGCTTCTGCAAGCGTCGGGGTGAAGGGCTTTTCCACCAGCACGTTTTTACCCGCTTCGAGCGCGCGCTTCGCATAGTCGAAATGGCTGTCGGCGTGAGTACACACCACCACCAGTTTGACCTGCGGATCGTTCAGCACTTCGTCGAGATCGCTGGTGAAATGAATATGTTGATACTGAGGATGCTGCTCTTCCGGCTTCGCGCTGCGGCGGTAGATATGCGCCACCTGCCAGGTGTCTTTGCGGTTAAGCACGTAAGGAAGGTGATAGCGCGTGGTGCTCTTTCCAAAACCAATAAATGCACAGTGTAGGGTCATGGCTCAGTCCTTATTGAAGGTTGCTGCCGACTACCATAGCGCATGTTTGTGTTGGGTGTCGCGTGAAACCCATTGCCCGGTGGCGCAAGCTTACCGGGCCTACGTTCCCCTGTAGGCCGGGCAAACGCAGTGCCGCCCGGCATCTGGTTCCCTGCGGCCTGATGCCCTCTCCCCAACCCTCTCCCACGGGGCGAGGGAGCAAACCACGGGCGCATTTTCCCTAATTAGTTGGCGTTGTAGCAAGGCGGCAAGGGAGCTTATCCCCAGGAGCTTACTTCAGTAAGTGACTGGGGGAAGTGAGTGCAGCCAACGCCGCTACGGCGTCAAATAAGACGGGAAAAAAAAAAGCCAGCACCCGGCTGGCTATAAAAAATAATACTGGAAGCAATGTGAGCAATGTCGTGCTTTCAGGTTCTCCGTAGGGGTCTCCCTGAACGCATGGCAATAATAATCATTATCATTCGCACTTGTCTAGCGATTTTTAACAAAAAACAGCAGTTGACGAATTTTTGTGATTCAGAGAGGGTTAAAGGGACATCAATCTTCCCCTAAATAGTTCGAGTTGTAGAAAGGCGGCAAACCTGAGAGTCCCCAGGAGCTTACTTAAGTAAGTGACTGGGGTGAGCAGGTGCGGCCAACGCATCTACAGCTCGAAATATGACGGGGAAAACAAAGGAGAAGAGGAATGAGTACTAGTGAGATAGTGATACGCCACGTACAAGCTGCCGATGCCGAAGCTTTGCACCAGATGCATACCCATCAGGACGTCTATCACGACACACTACAAATTCCTCATCCTTCCATGGACATGTGGCACGAGCGCGTGATGCGTAAACCCGGAAGACGGCAGCTAGTGGCCTGCATCGATCAGCGAGTGGTGGGTCATCTGGCGCTGGACGTGATGGAAAACCCACGTCGAAGCCATGTTGCGACATTTGGGATAAGCATTGCGTCTGAGTTTCAGAATCGCGGCGTGGGCAGTGCGCTGATGCGTGAGATGGTGAACCTGTGCGACAACTGGCTGCGTATCGAAAGAATCGAGCTGACGGTGTTTGTCGATAATCCATCGGGGATCGCACTGTACCGCAAGTTTGGGTTTGAAATTGAGGGAACGGGCAAAAACTATGCGTTGCGTAATGGTGAGTATGTGGATGCTTACTTTGTGGCGCGGATGAAATAGTTCGACTGACATTGCCCGGTGGCGGCTACGCCTTACCGGGCCTACATGGCGATGTCCTGTAGGCCGGGCAAACGCAGTGCCGCCCGGCAATCAATCAGGAATCAATACCCCGCCGTCAAATCATCCACAGAACGCGGGTCTGAAGCCCCATACAGCGTGCCGTCCGGGCCGACCATAATACTTTGAGTGCTGCCCATCGCTTCTTTCGCCGCCACTTTCTGCCCTTTCTGTTCCAGCAGCTTCAGCGTGTCCGGGCTAAAGCCCTTCTCCACTCGCAGCTCGTCAGGCAGCCACTGATGATGGAAGCGCGGAGCGTTGGTCGCTTCGGCTACGTTCATCCCAAAGTCGATGGTATTGACCACCATTTGCAGCACGGTGGTAATGATTCGGCTGCCACCCGGGCTGCCCGTCACCAGCCAGGTTTTGCCGTCTTTCACCACGATAGTGGGCGACATCGACGATAACGGGCGTTTGTTCGGCCCAACAGCGTTGGCATCACCGCCTACCAGACCATAGACATTCGGCACGCCAGGCTTGGCAGAGAAATCATCCATCTCGTTGTTCATCAGAATGCCAGTATTCCCCGCCACGATCCCTGTTCCGAAGGTGGTGTTGAGGGTATAAGTCACCGCCACAGCATTCCCGTCTTTATCCACGACAGAGAAATGCGTGGTCTGATTGCTTTCATACGGTGCCAGTTTGCCCGGGCGAATTTCGCTCGACGGTTTGGCTTTGTTGACGTCAATCTCGCTGGCGATGGATTTGGCGTAATCCTTGCTGGTCAGCGCCTGCCACGGCACTTTCACAAAATCAGGGTCACCGAGGTATTCCGAGCGATCGGCGTAAGCATGTTTTTCGGCTTCAGCCATGATTTGCATCGCATCGGCGCTACCAAAGCCGTATTTGTGCATATCGAAGTTTTCCAGAATATTGAGGATTTCAACGATATGAATGCCGCCAGAAGAGGGAGGAGGCATGGAGAAAACCTGGTAACCACGGTAATCCCCGCTGATGGGCGTACGTTCGACGGCTTTGTAATTCGCCAAATCCTCTTTGGTCATCAGCCCGCCGTTTTTCTTCATTTCTTCGGCAATCTGATCGGCAATAGACCCTTTATAGAACGCATCCGGGCCATTTTCGGCAATCATTTCCAGGCTCTTTGCCAGATTCGCCTGTACCAGTTTGTCGCCTTTTTTTAGCGGCTCGCCGTTTTTCCAGAAGATGGCTTTGCTGTTCTCATGACTGGGGATCACTTCGCTGCCGTAGGTTTTCAGGTCATTGGCCAGCGCATCGTTAACCACAAAACCTTCTTTCGCCAGTTTGATTGCCGGACGCACGACTTTATTGAGCGGCATTGTGCCGTACTCTTTCAGCGCTAATGAGAAACCAGCAACGGTGCCTGGCGTGCCGGAAGCCAGGTGTGAAGTCAGGGATTTTTTGCTGTCAGGATTGCCCTGATCATCGAGGAACATATCGCGAGTAGCCTGAGCGGGAGCCATTTCACGGAAATCGATCGCCGTCGTTTTGCCGTCTTTGGTGCGTAACAGCATAAAGCCGCCACCGCCAAGATTACCGGCCTGCGGGTGCGTGACCGCCAGTGCATACCCCACGGCCACCGCGGCATCTACTGCGTTACCGCCCTCCTTCAAAATATCGACTCCGACTTTCGTCGCCGTTGCATCTACCGAGGCCACCATGCCCTGTTGAGCACGAACGGGATGGAAAACATCTTCTTCAACGCCGTAAGACACCGCCGGGGCGGGTGCAGATTGAGCGGTTGCGGAAGGGGTCGAAACAGGCGGAGCCGAAACAGGCGGCGGCGTGGCCCCGACGGTGAAACAGCTTCCTGCCAGCAGAGCAGCTATCGCCGCCCCGCGCCAAAAACGGGTTTCAATCATTGTTCTTCTCCAGGTGAAAGGATTTATGCTCCCGCTTAAGCCTGGTTCACAATTCTTAAAAAATCATCGTGGTGCGCGAATGGGGGTAAACTTAAAGGAGCCCTCAAAAGGGGAGGAGGAAAAAATGAAAAGGTTATTACTTCTTGCGGCGCTGATGCCGTTCGCCGTGCTTGCACAGCCGTTAAACCCGACCAACAACCCGAATCAGCCGGGGTATGTGATCCCCAGTCAGCAGCGGATGCAAAATCAGATGCAGAGCCAGCAGATTCAGCAAAAAGGGATGCTCAACCAACAGTTGCAGACCCAGACGCAGCTACAGCAACAGCATCTGAAAACGCAGTTGAACGACAATCAGCAACGGGTGATGAATGCTCAGCCGGGGGAGCAAATGCTGCCCAACACCAACGGCGGGATGTTGAGCGGCAGCAGTAGCGACAAAATGTTAAACAGTTCGTCGCAGCAGCACATGCTGCCGCAAACGCAGAACGGCGACCTGCTGAGTACGCCGTCCAACCCGCAGCCGCTGTCTCGCTAGCGGAAATCTGGCCCGATAACATCAATCGCATCGGTACAGATGCAGTCCACGCCCCAGCGCAGCAGCTCTGCCGCACGCTGGGGTTTGTTGACGGTGTAAACCAGAATATGCAGCCCTGCCGCCTTCAGCATGTTCACCCGCGCTTCATCCAGCAGCTTGTGGTACAGGTGAATTGACACGCAGCCCAAACGCGTCGTCAGCGCTTGCCAGTCATCACGCCAGTCTTCCAGCAGCAGTCCGCGTGGCAGTTCAGGCGCAGCTTCCTGAGCGGCTTCCAGCGCATCAATTTCAAAAGAAGACAGTAACGGCGGCGTCATGCCTTGCCACAGTTCGCGGGCAGCTAACGCGACAGTTTTGCCGGTCAGCGGGCCAGTGCCTGTTGTGGGCTTAATTTCAATATTCGCCATCATGCCATGCTGGCGACAACGCTCCGCCACTTGCGACAACAGAGGCAGCGGCTCGCCTTTAAATTCACTGCTGTACCAGCTTCCCGCATCCACTCTCAGCAGTTCATCCCAACGCAATTCCCCCGCCACACCCCAGCCGTTGCTGGTGCGCTCAAGGTTGTCATCGTGGAGCAGGAAAATCTGCCCATCTTTCGACAGCTTGGCGTCAAACTCGATCATCGTGTGACCGTAGCGTGCGCCGACGTCAATCGCCGCCAGGGTATTTTCCGGAGCCCGCTTGCCGCCACCACGGTGGGCGACAATGCGCGGGTAAGGCCAGTTACTCATACACGTTGTCCTGTTTCACCCTCAAACAGATGCAGATGGTTTTCCGGCAAATGCAGCCACAGTGTGCTGCCCGCCTGCGGGCGCTGTTGATGCGGCAGACGCACCACCATTTTTTGCTCGCCCCAGCGGCCGTGCGCCAGGTTATCTGCACCCAAAATTTCCAGCGTATCCATCACCAGCGGTACGCCTCCTTCGGCCTGTGAGCTTAGCGCAATATGCTCCGGACGAATACCCAGCGTCATTCGCCTTCCGGCATAGCCGCGATGCTGCCAGTTCATCGGTAACGCCATGCCACTCGCCAGTTCGAAATGGGTGCCCGATGTACTGACATGCCCTTCCAGCAGGTTCATCGCCGGGCTGCCAATAAAGCTCGCGACAAAGCGTGTGGCGGGCTTTTCGTAAACTTCTACCGGCGTGCCGATCTGCTCGGCAACGCCTTTATTCATCACCATCACGCGCTGAGCGAGGGTCATCGCCTCGACCTGATCGTGAGTGACGTACAGTGACGTGGTGTTCAGACGGCGATGCAGCTGCTGAAGTTCAAGGCGCATCTGCACACGCAGCTTTGCATCAAGGTTCGAGAGGGGTTCATCAAACAGAAACACCGCCGGGTCGCGTACAATCGCACGGCCCATTGCCACACGCTGGCGCTGGCCGCCGGAAAGCTCACGAGGCCGGCGTTTCAACAACGCATCCAGTTCAAGAATGCGCGCCGCCTCTTTCACTTTCTCAGCGATATGGCCTTTGCCCATGCCGCGGATCTTCAGGCCCCAGGCCATGTTCTCCTCCACACTCATGTGCGGATAAAGCGCGTAGTTCTGGAACACCATCGCGATGCCGCGCTCTTTCGGTTCCAGCTCCGTCACGCGCTGGCGGTCAATCCAGATATCACCACTTGATACGCGCTCAAGCCCCGCCACCATGCGCAGCAGCGTCGATTTTCCACAGCCAGATGGCCCTACCATCACGATAAATTCGCCGTCGGAAACGTCCAGCGTCAGCGGCTGGATTACCTGGGTTTTGTTGTTGTCCCAGCTCTTGGTAACCGCCTGTAATTTCAGTCCTGCCATCTTATTTCTCACTGTCCACTAAACCACGCACGAACGCGCGCTGCATGGCTAAAACGATAATAACGGGCGGGATCAGGGTCAGCAGCATCGCCGCCATCACCTGATTCCACGCTGTGGTGCCTTCGCCGGTGGCGATCATCCCTTTGATCCCTGCGACTGCCGTGCCGAGGTTCACATCCGTAACGATCAGCAGCGGCCACAGATACTGGTTCCAGCCGTAGATAAAGGTGATCACAAATAACGCCGCAAGATTGGTTTTCGACAGCGGCAGCACGATGTCGCGGAAAAAGCGCATCGGCGAAGCGCCGTCAATGCGGGCCGCTTCCATCAGCTCATCCGGCAACGTCATGAAGAACTGACGAAACAGGAACGTTGCCGTGGCAGAAGCCATCAACGGCAACGTTAGCCCGGTGTAGCTGTCGAGCAATTTGAGGTTGGCGATCACTTCCACCGTCGGAAAAATACGCACTTCGACTGGCAGCATCAGGGTGATAAAAATCATCCAGAAGAACAGGTTACGCAGCGGAAAGCGGAACCAGACAATGGCGAAAGCCGACAGCATCGACACCGCGATTTTGCCCACCGTGATGGTGAACGCCATGATGAAACTGTTGAGCAGCATCAGCCAGAACGGTGCGCTGTTCGTGCCAACGCCCTGCAACCAGATGGTTTTCAGGTTATCCAGCAGATGCGAGCCTGGAATGAGCGTCATCGGTGTAGCGAAGACCGCTTTGTCATCCAGCGTCGCGGCAACAAAGGCGACGTAAAGCGGGAAAAGGATCACCCCAATCCCGAGGATCAGCATGATGTGGCTAAACCAGGTCAGCCCGCGACGATGTTCAATCATTGATAGCGCACCTTACTTTCCACGTAGCGGAACTGAACCACGGTCAGAATGATGACGAGCAGCATCAGCACCACCGACTGTGCGGCAGACGCCGACAGGTCGAGGCCCGCAAAGCCTTCGCGATAGATTTTGTAAATAAGCGTGGTGGTGGCCTGCACCGGGCCGCCTGCCGTCGCCGCGTCGATAACCGGGAAGGTATCGAAAAAGGCGTACACCAGATTCACCACCAGCAGGAAAAAACTCACCGGGGCGATAAGCGGCAGCGCGATAGCAAAGAAACGCCTCACCGGACCCGCGCCGTCGATGGCTGCCGCTTCCACCAGAGAACGAGGAATGGATTGCAAGGCGGCGAAGAAGAACAGGAAGTTGTAGCTTATCTGCTTCCACACCGAGGCAAACACCACCAGGAACATCGCCTGCCCGCTGTTCTGCGCGTGGTTCCAGTTGTAACCCACCAGCTCCAGCCAGTGCGTTATCAACCCGCGCCCAGGGTTGAAGAGGAAAATCCACAACACTGCCGCAATCGCAGGCGCAACGGCATACGGCAGCAGCATTAATGTTTGATAGAGGCGGCTACCGCGCACCACGTAATCGACCAGCGCGGCGAAAAACAGCGACACCAGCAGGCCGCTGACTGTCACCAGGCCACTGAATTTCAGGGTGGTCCAGAAGGCGTCGAGGTAGTAGCTGTCATGGAACAGGGCGATAAAGTTATCAAGCCCAACAAACTCGCTCGACAGCCCGAACGGATCGACGCTTTGCAGCGAATACCACAGCGCTTCGCCCGCAGGCCAGATGAAGAAAATAACGGTAATGATCAGCTGTGGCGCGACCAGCGCATAAGGCAGCCAGCGCGAGCGAAATACCGGACGGGATGATGACATTGCGATGATCTTTCCTGATTGAAGCAAAGTGCACGGTGCTCCCCCTCTCCCCGGCCCTCTCCCCCAAGGAGAGGGAGAAAAGAAATCCCCTCTCCCTTTGGGAGAGGGTTAGGGAGAGGGGAAAAACATTAAGACTTCGTTGATTTCTCAAAGCGACGCAGCAGTTGATTCCCACGCTCTACAGCGGCATCCAGCGCCTGCTGTGGGGTTTTCTTGCCGGTCCACACCGATTCCAGTTCTTCATCCACAATGGTACGAATCTGCGGCATGTTGCCCAGACGCAGACCTTTGGTGAACGGCAACGGCGGCTTGTTCAGCATCTGGCGTGTGGCCGTGTCTGCCCCAGGGTTCTTGTCATAGAAACCTTGCTGGCGAGTCAGGTCATAGGCTGCTTTGGTGATCGGCAGGTAGCCCGTTTTCTGGTGCCACTCTGCGGCGATTTCCGGTTTGGTCAGGAAGTCGAGGAACTCGGCAACGCCTTTGTAGGTGTCTTTATCTTTGCCCTGCATCACCCACAGGCTGGCCCCGCCAATGATGGCGTTTTGCGGCGCGCCTTTGGCATCTGCGTCGTATGGCATCATCCCTACGCCGTAATTGAATTTGGCGTACTGACGGATATCGGCCAGTGAGCCAGAAGACGCGGTCGTGATGGCGCAATCCCCGTTATAGAACTTCTCGGTCGATTCATCTTTACGCCCGAAGTAACTGAAATCGCCTTTCTTGTTCAGCTCTTCCAGCATGGCGATGTGCTTCACCTGCTCCGGCTTGTTGAATTCCAGCACTGCATCGGTGCCGTCAAAGCCGTTGTTTTTGCTGGCAAACGGCAAGCCGTTCCAGGCGCTGAAGTTTTCCAGTTGGATCCAGCCCTGCCAGCCGCTGGCGTACCCGCATTTCATGCCTGCGGCTTTCAGTTTGGCGGTGTACTCTGCCAGATCCTGCCAGGTTTTCGGCGGCTGATCCGGGTTTAACCCGGCTTTCTTGAAAGCGTCTTTGTTGTAATACAGCACCGGGGTGGAGCTGTTAAACGGCTGGCTCAGCAGGTGGCCAGTTTTGGAGTCGGTGTAGTAACCCGACACCGTCGGCACAAACTGCGATTCATCAAACTTGATGCCCGCATCGTTAAACACTTCATACACCGGTTTGATGGCTTTCGACGCCATCATGGTCGCGGTACCGACTTCATACACTTGCAAAATAGCGGGCGCATTGCCAGTACGGAAAGCCGCGATCCCTGCGGCCAGGCTCTGTTCGTAGTTGCCTTTGTAAATCGGCACAATTTTGTAGTCAGGGTGCGCATCGTTGAAACGCTGCGCGAGGGAGTCAACTTCTTTGCCTAACTCCCCTTCCATGGAATGCCAGAAAGGTATGGTGGTAGCAGCCATCGCCTGAGAAGCAAACGCCAGACCCAGAGTGACGGCTAAAGCGGTGTGTCGTAACGATGTCATTCGGTTATCTCTCTTGTTATGTCAGATGCGCGAAATCACGCGTTTTATGCTCGCGAGGTAACATGACATGCTCGAATGACAGAAAAATAACCGAAAGATGACGAAGCGGTGACAGCCAGGCTTCAGAGGGGTGATGGAATGGTGACAGTGCGAGGATAAAAAAGCCGGGTGGCGGCTTCGCCTGACCCGGCCTACGTTTCAGGGTTGGTAGGCCCGGTAAGCGCAGCGCCACCGGGCAAAAAACAACTCAGCCCCCTAAATAAGCGCTACGCACAGCCTCGTTAGCCAGCAGCGCATCGCCGGTATCTTCCAGCACCACGTGGCCGTTTTCCAGCACGTAGCCGCGGTCGGCAAGCTTCAGTGCCTGGTTGGCGTTCTGCTCGACGAGGAAGATGGTCATCCCTTCTTTACGCAGCTGTTCGATGGTGTCGAAAATCTGCTGGATGATGATCGGCGCCAGGCCCAGAGACGGTTCATCAAGCAGTAACAGACGCGGTTGGCTCATCAGCGCACGCCCAATCGCCAGCATCTGTTGCTCCCCACCGGACATCGTCCCCGCACGTTGAATACGACGCTCCCACAGGCGTGGGAACAGCTCGTAGACCCACTTGATGCGTTCCTGATACTGGCTGCGATCGGCAAAGAAACCGCCCATTGCCAGGTTTTCTTCCACCGTCATGCGGGAGAAAACGCGACGGCCTTCCGGCACAATCGCCACGGCTTCACGCATGATTTTTGCGGTCTGCCAGTCGGTAATGTCTTTGCCATCAAAGGTCACGCGGCCACTGCTTGCTCGCGGGTCGCCGCACAGCGTGCCGAGCAGCGTGGTTTTGCCCGCGCCGTTCGCACCAATCAGGGTGACGATTTCCCCCTGATTGATATGCAAACTGACATCATGCAGCGCCTGAATCTTGCCGTAGTGGGCACTTACCTTGTCAAAAGACAACATCACTTTTTCCATCTTATGCCTCACCAAGGTATGCGCGGATCACGTCCGGGTTGTTGCGAATTTCTTCCGGCGTGCCGTTTGCCAGCGGCGTGCCCTGATTCACGACATAAATGCGGTCGGAAATCCCCATCACCAGCTTCATGTCATGTTCAATCAACAGGATGGTGGTGTTGTGATGGCTACGCAGCTCGGCAATCAGTTCATCAAGCTCTTTGGTCTCTTTCGGGTTTAAACCTGCAGCCGGTTCATCCAGCATCAGGATTTCCGGCTGCGTCACCATGCAGCGAGCGATTTCCAGCCGACGCTGGTCGCCATACGCCAGATTGCTCGCCTGGCGGTTCGCATGCTGAAGCAGACCAATACGTTCAAGCCAGGTGGCGGCCCTGTCCAGCGCTTCACTTTGCGCTTTACGGAACGACGGGGTTTTCAGCAGGCCAGAGAACACGCCGGTTTTCAGCTGCTGATGTTGCGCCACCAGCAGGTTTTCAATCACCGTCATTTCACGGAACAGGCGCACGTGCTGGAAAGTACGCACCACGCCCATCTGGGCAATCTGCTGGCCCGGCATCCCTTCGAGATGCTTATCACGCAGCATGATGCTGCCGCCCGTCGGTTTGTAGAAACCGGTCAGGCAGTTGAACACCGTGGTTTTGCCCGCACCGTTCGGGCCAATCAGCGAGACGATTTCCTGAGGATGCAGTTCAAGATTGACGTTATTGACCGCCAGCAGGCCGCCAAAGCGCATCATCAGGCCGTTAACAGATAACAATGGCTGGCTCATGCCTGCTCTCCTTTGGTCTGTCCGTTTTTCAGTTTCAAATGCGGACGGGTCATCGGCAGCAGCCCTTGCGGACGCCAAATCATCATCAGAACCATCAGAGCACCCAGCATCAACATGCTGTATTCATTGAAATCACGCATCAGTTCGCGAGAAACCACCAGCAGAATGGCCGCCAGAATGACCGCAAACTGCGAACCCATCCCGCCGAGCACCACTATCGCCAGCACAAACGCCGATTCGGCGAAAGTGAACGATTCCGGGCTGACAAAGCCCTGGCGAGCGGCGAACAGCGTGCCGGCGAAGCCTGCAAACGCAGCGCTGATGGTAAAGGCCGTCAGTTTGATACGAGTTGGGCTCAGGCCCAAAGAACGGCAGGCAATTTCATCTTCACGCAGCGCTTCCCAGGCACGGCCCAGTGGCATGCGCAGCAGACGGTTGATCACAAACAGCGTCAGCACCACCAGCAGCAGCGCGACCAGGTAGAGGAAAATCACGCGGTCGTTGGGGTCATATTTCACGTGGAAGAAATTGCTGAAGGTATCCCAGCCGCCTTCACGCGCGGTACGGCTGAACTCGAGACCAAACAACGTCGGTTTCGGGATCTGGCTGATACCGTTCGGGCCGCCGGTGATTTCGGTGTTGTTGAGCAGCAGAATACGCACAATTTCACCGAAGCCGAGGGTCACAATCGCCAGATAGTCACCGCGCAGGCGTAACACCGGGAAGCCGAGCAGGAAACCAGCGGCCGCAGAAACCAGGCCAGCTAACGGCAGACACGTCCAGAAACCGAGCCCGTAATAGTGGTTCAGCAGCGCAAAGGTGTACGCGCCAATCGCATAGAAGCCACCATAGCCCAGCACCAGAAGGCCAGACAAGCCCACCACAACGTTCAGGCCGAGACCCAGAATGATGTAGATCATCGTCAGCGTGGCGATATCGATGGTGCCGCGAGACACCATAAACGGCCATGCCACTGCGATAACCAGCAGCGCAATCAGGAACAGCTTTTGTTTAACGGTCGACCCGTCAATCGCAGGCAGAACAAACTTCGGCCCGCTGATACTTTTCATGCCCTTCTGGAAAGCAGGACGCAGCATCTGGAAGAAGAAGACCACGGCGGTGCCGATGAAAATCCACTGCCAGCGGATATCCGCGGCGGTGTCGACCACCAGTTTAGTGCCACTCAGTTCCAGCTGAACGCCCATGAAAACGGCCGCCAGCACGAAGAACATGGCGGCAGAGAGCAGCGCCATCGCAAAATGCATCGGTTTCATACTTTCTCTACCTCCGGACGACCCAGGATCCCGGTCGGCATCACCAGCAGCACCACGATCAGCAGCGCGAACGACACCACGTCTTTGTACTCAGTACTCAGGTAGGCAGAGGAAAGGGCTTCAGCGACGCCCAGAATCAGGCCGCCAATCATGGCGCCAGGAATACTGCCGATGCCGCCGAGAACCGCTGCGGTAAAGGCTTTCATCCCGGCCATAAAACCGATGTAAGGGTTGATTACGCCGTAGAACTGACCGAGCAGCACGCCCGCCACCGCCGCCATTGCCGCGCCAATCACGAAGGTCAGCGCAATCACACGGTCGGTGTTGATGCCGAGCAGGCTCG
Organism: Scandinavium sp. NPDC088450; assembly: GCF_044900545.1. Lineage (NCBI taxonomy): Bacteria > Pseudomonadati > Pseudomonadota > Gammaproteobacteria > Enterobacterales > Enterobacteriaceae > Scandinavium > Scandinavium sp. NPDC088450. The sequence goes on from NZ_JBJDNI010000037.1 coordinate 32,538, forward strand.
CCATCTTCAGGTCTTCCGCACACGCACGGCACGCACGGCCCATGCGGGAATAACGGATGAACAGCGTCAGCGCCAGCATCGCCACAAACGTCACAATCCAGATAACGAGCTGCATGGTGGTGATGCTGGCGGAGAAGTTATCGCTGGCTCCCACAATCCATTGGCCGTTGAACAGGCTCGGCAACGCGATGTCGCGCGAGCCTTCGGTCAGGCTAACGTAGTTTTGCAGGAAAATGGACATCCCGATGGCGGAGATCAACGCAATCAAACGCTTAGAGCTGCGAACCGGGCGATAGGCCACGCGCTCAATACTCCAGCCGTAGGCGCTGGCAATCACAATCGCGCCAACAAACCCGGCGGCGACCAGCAGCCAGCTGGTGTCGATGCCCATCATCATCAGTGCCGCGATGATCATGAACGACACGTAGCTGCCAATCATGTAGACCTCACCGTGGGCGAAGTTGATCATCCCGATGATGCCGTACACCATGGTGTAGCCGATGGCGATCAGTGCATAGGTGCTTCCCAGCGTCACGCCGTTAAACATCTGCTGCAGAAAATAAAGGAACTGCTCTGACATAAAGTAACCTTTCTTATAACCGCCCGGCAGGTAAGCGGGCGGGGGATCTTATTATTTGGCGACGGTGGACGAGCCGTCCGCATGCCATTGGAAGACACCAAACTCAAATCCCTTCAGATCGCCTTTTTCATCCCAGTTCAGCGGCCCAATCACGGTTTTAGCCCCGTTAGCTTTCAAATCTTTAATTAACGCCAGCGGATCTCCGCTGCCGGTACGATCCATAGCGGTCGCCAGAGACTGTACTGCGGCGTAAGTGATCCACACGTAAGGACCGCTCGGATCTTTCTTCTCGGCTTTCAGCGCATCAACGATACCTTTGTTAGCCGGGTCCTGGTCATAACGTTTAGGCATTGTCACCAGCATGCCTTCGCCCGCTTTGCCCGCGATGTTGGACAGCGAAGCGTTACCCACACCTTCTGGCCCCATGAATTGGGTTTTCAGGCCAACAGAACGCGCCTGACGCAGGATCTGACCCATTTCAGGGTAGTAACCGCCGTAGTAAACGAAGTCGATATTTTCTTTCTGCAAACGAGCGACCAGTGCGGAGAAGTCTTTTTCACCGGCCGTGATGCCGTCGAAGAACACGACGTTGGCGCCCGCTTTCTTCAGGTTGTCCTGAACGGAACGCGCCAGGCCTTCGCCGTACTGCTGTTTGTCATGAATGATTGCGATGCGCTGTGGCTTCACTTTATCCAGAATGTATTTCGCCGCGGTTGGCCCCTGAGAGGAGTCCAGGCCTGCAGTACGCATGATGTACTGGTAGCCACGCTGGGTCAGCTCTGGGTTGGTCGCGCCCGGAGTGATCATCAGAATGCCTTCGTCTTCATAGATATCAGACGCAGGTTGAGTAGATGAGGAGCACAGGTGGCCGATAACGTATTTGATGCCATCGTTAACCACTTTGTTCGCCACCGCGACGGCTTGTTTCGGGTCGCAGGCATCGTCATATTCCACCGCAACCAGTTTGTCGCCTTTGATGCCACCGTTGGCGTTGATGTCTTTGATAGCCTGACGCGCGCCGTTAAATTCCATGTCGCCCCACTGTGCGACCGGGCCAGACATCGCGCCAATCACCGCGACTTTAATGTCTTTTGCCAATACCGAATGCGACATCGCCAGTGCCACCATGCCCGCAATCAGTGTTTTTGCATTCCGTTTCATCGTTCCATCCCCGCTCGTGATGTAATTTGTATAATTTTTGTATTTTTCTGGTTAAAAAGCATTCTGTACTTTTAATGCACAACGCTATTTTTGCCAGTCTCTTTAATGGTTTAGCGATGTTTTTTGCCAAAAACCTGACTAAAATCTCTATTTTTCAGTCGATTAAGCAAAGATAATATTCTGTATTCAGACAGAGTTAAACAAAAAAAACCGCCATTTTCAGCATAAAATAAGGGTACAAAGGACCGAATAAATCACTACCTTTCAGGTTAAAATTCTGCCTATTTTTCGATCCATAACGCATTGCACTGCCAGCGAATGACGGAGAAAACGAATCCCCTGTCATTCAGCATAAAAATAGAAATCGGCGAACCGAGAAATTCGATAAACTCGGGGAAAACTTTTTAACGGATAGCTTCACATGAAACTGACGATCATCAGGCTGACAACGCTCAGCGAGCAGGACATTATCGATCTCGGCAAGATCTGGCCGGAATACAGTGCGGCTTCTCTGCAAATGGATGAAGAGCACCGAATTTACGCTGCGCGTTTTAATGAAAGACTGCTGGGCGCGGTAAGAGTGACGATAAAAGGCAATCAGGGGGCGCTGGATTCGCTGCGCATTCGTGAAATCACACGCCGACGCGGTGTGGGCCACTATCTCGTCGAAGAAGTGCTGCGTAATAATGCAGAGATAACCAGTTGGTGGATGGCGGATGTCGGGGTCGAAGACAGAAGCGCGATGAATGAGTTTATGCAGGCGTTAGGCTTTACTGCTCGTGAGAATGGGTGGGAGAAGCGTTAGTCCTGAACTCGCCCCTCTCCCCTGCCCTCTCCCGAGGGGCTGAGGTATCCCCACAAAAGTGAAAAGCACGATGAAGTGTGATCTACTGGTTGCGCTAACAAAACAGAAGAGACCTCATCGTGCCTTTACA
>NZ_JBJDNI010000038.1:0-33425 GCF_044900545.1 Scandinavium sp. NPDC088450
GTAAAGGCACGATGAGGTCTCTTCTGTTTTGTTAGCGCAACCAGTAGATCACACTTCATCGTGCTTTTCACTTTTGTGGGGATACCTCAGCCCGCAGGGAGAGGGAACTTGAATTCTCCCTCTCCTTTTGGGAGAGGGCAGGGGAGAGGGGAAACTACCCACTTCCAAACTGGTATTCTGCTGAATCTCAATAAGTTGTGACCCACGTCGTCTCCAGCCCTTGACCCCTTGAATCCGCCCGTGTTAACTGAGTGCTTTGCCGTTTTTGGCCCGTCATAAAGGAAACCCTGATGCTTAAAACTGTGCGCTACAGCTTGTTGACGACTGGACTGTTGTTAAGTGGCTTCGCTCTGGCCACGCCCGCTGGCGATCTCCCTCTGATGCCCTGGCCTGCGCAGGTCGAGCGGCCTTCAGCGCAAGGTGCTCTGGTGCTGAATAACCAGCTCACTATCAATTTAAGTGGTGACGATCTGGGTGATGCGGTTAGTCGTCTGCGTGGCCGAATTGCAAAGCAAACAGGGTGGGAGATGGTGCCGCAAAGCGGCCCGGCGAAAACACCGACTATCGACATTGTGATAGCCAAAAAAGTGCCCGAACTTCCTCGTCCGGACAGCGATGAAAGCTACAAGCTGGTGGTGGATGAGAACGGCGTGAAGCTCACGGCCAACACCCGTTTTGGCGCGCTACACGGGATGGAAACCCTGCTTCAGTTGATTCAAAACGGGCCAGATAACACTGCCATTCCTTACGTCACCATTGAAGATTCTCCGCGCTTCCCGTGGCGCGGTGTGCTGCTGGATTCCGCGCGTCATTTCCTGCCCATTGAAGATATCAAACGCCAGATTGATGGGATGGCAGCGGCTAAGCTGAACGTCTTCCACTGGCATTTAACGGACGATCAGGGCTGGCGCTTCGCCTCGACGCGCTACCCGAAACTGCAACAGCTCGCCAGTGACGGGCTGTTCTATACGCCTGCACAAATGAAGGATGTCGTTCACTACGCGGCTGAGCGTGGGGTTCGCGTGGTGCCAGAAATCGATATGCCGGGGCATGCCTCGGCGATCGCGGTGGCCTACCCCGAACTGATGAGCGCGCCGGGGCCGTATGAAATGGAACGCCACTGGGGCGTGCTGAAACCGGTACTCGATCCGACCAAAGAGGCGACGTATACCTTCGCTGATGCGATTGTCGGTGAACTTGCGGCGATCTTCCCGGACCCTTATCTGCATATCGGCGGGGACGAAGTTGACGATACGCAGTGGAAAAACAATCCGGCTATCCAGAAATTTATGCAAGAGAACAAGCTGGCGGACAGCCATGCCTTGCAGGCTTATTTCAACCGCAAGCTGGAGTTGATCCTCGAAAAGCATCACCGCCAGATGGTGGGCTGGGACGAGATTTACCATCCGGATCTGCCAAAAAGCATTTTGATCCAGTCCTGGCAAGGGCAGGATGCGCTGGGCGATGTGGCGAAAAATGGCTACAAAGGCATTCTCTCCACCGGTTTCTATCTCGATCAGCCGCAGAGCGCGGCCTATCACTATCGCAATGAGATTGTGCCGCAGGGGCTTAACGGCGTGGACAACATCAGCGATGCCGATAGTGCGCAGAGCTGGAGTTTCAGTATGCCGCGTCTGAAAGGTAGCCCGGTTGAAGGCACCTTCACGCTGGTGAAAGGCGATCAGGAGTGGCGTGGATTTATTGATTTCAAAGGCAAATCTCGCCGCGCTGTGGATGACATCGAATGGCTGACGCCGGATCAGGTGACGTTCACCGTCGATACCTGGATGGGCGAAACCAGCCCGGTGCTCAGCATTCACGACGATCGTCTGAGCGGCTATTTCCTGATTGGTAACGTGCGTTACCCGATTACCGGCGCGCGACTGGATGATGTGCCGAAAGGTATTCCGCCAGTGATCCCAGATGCTGAGCAGCAGAAGAATTTGCTGGGGGGTGAAGCCGCGCTGTGGGCGGAAAATATTGTCGCGCCGGTGCTGGATATTCGCCTCTGGCCACGAGGATTTGTAGTGGCAGAACGTCTGTGGTCAGCGAAAGACGTTAACGATACCGACAACATGTATCAGCGTTTGCAGGCGATTGACGGCTGGTCGACGGTCTCAGTCGGGCTCAAACAGCACACGCAGCAGTTGGTGCAGTTCACGCGCCTGGCAAACGGCAACGACACTCTGCCATTGCAGGTGCTGGCTCAGGCGATTGAACCGGCACAGTATTACACCCGTCAGCATCTGAAATTCCAGGCAGGAAACTATCACCAGTTTGAGCCACTGAACCGCTTTGCGGATGCGCTGCCAGCCGAAAGCAACACCGTGCGTCATCTCAATGAGTGGGCGGATAATCTGGTGAGCGATGCGGAAGACAATGAAAGTGCCGACGCGCTGCGCCACGTCTTCACTCGTTGGCAGAACAACACCGCTGACGTGCTGGTGCTGACCGATGGCAATCATCAACTGGCGGCAATCAAACCGGTGGCGTTGCAGGTCGATAAACTGGCGGCGCTTGGGCTGCGCTTAACCGATCTGGTGGCCCGTCAGGGCACGCTGGATGACAAAGAGTATGCGTCGATTCAGACGCAGCTTGATGAAGCCGCGAAAACGCAAGATGAAGTGGTGATTGCGGCGGTCTACCCGATTGAGACTTTGCTGCGGGCGACGCGGATAGAGTGAAACTAGTTGCCGGGTGGCGCTAGCGCTTACCCGGCCTACACGACTCGTAGGCCCGGCAAACGAAGTGCCGCCGGGCAACAAGCCGGGCAACAAGACGATCAGCGACGAACAGCGATCGCTTCAATCTCAATTTTCACATCTTTTGGCAGACGAGCCACTTCCACACAAGAACGTGCCGGGAAGGTGGCGTTGTGCTCGGTGAAGAACGCTTCGTAGATGGCGTTAACGGTGGCGAAATCGTTCAGATCTTTCACGAAAACGGTGGTTTTCACGATGTCACCCACTTTCAGGCCTGCGGCTTCAACGATAGCCTGCACGTTTTCCAGAGACTGACGCGCCTGCGCAGCAACGTCTTCCGCTACGGTGCCGGTTTTCGGGCACACAGGGATCTGGCCGGAAGTGATAATCATGCTGCCTAAATCAACACCCTGAACGTAGGGACCGATGGCTGCTGGGGCTTTTTCTGTAGCGATAACCTTGCTCATGATTCTCTCCATTATGACAATGTTCAGTTAATGAGATGCCCGGCCATTATAGGGAGCCGGGCACCCGATACCAACCATCAACCTTAATTAGTTCGCCAGCACCGCGGTGTGTGAGAACTCTTTCTCGCAGTATTTGCATTTCAGGGCGATATCATCGGCGCGCTGTTTCACGCTAAAGCTCGAAGAGACAGGCTCTGCGTGGCTGATGCAGTTGCTGTTCGGGCACACCAGCACGCTTTCAATGCGCTCTGGCAGGCTTGGGCGAGATTTGCCGACCACTTCGTAATTATCGATACGGTTCACCGTGGCGTGCGGCGCGTACAGAGACAGCTGATTGACCTGCTCGTCGGTCAGGAACGTGTTCTCGATTTTAATCAGATCCTTGCGACCCATTTCGCCAGACGGCAGGTTCAGGCCGATGGTGATGCGCTGGTCGGTTTCGGTCAGCTTGAACAATGTCAGCAATTTAAAGCCAATCTGCGCCGGGATATGGTCGATTACGGTGCCGCGTTTGATGGCTTCTACCTGAAGTTTATTATCGTGTGTCATCGTCATTTCCCCTTACAGAGCCAGGTCGCTGTTCAGAACCAACGCCAGCAATGCCTGGCGTGCGAAGATGCCGTTGCCGGCCTGCTGGAAGTACCAGGCGTGCGGCGTTTTATCGACATCGGTAGTGATCTCATCAATGCGTGGCAGCGGATGCAGCACCTTCATGTTGCTGCGTGCGCCTTCAAGGTCGGCGGCGCGTAACACGAACTGCGCCTTCACGTTGGCGTATTCAGACGGGTCCAGACGCTCTTTCTGCACGCGAGTCATATAAAGAATATCCACTTCGGCCATCACCTCTTCGATGGTGCCGTGCACGCTCCAGGCAATGCCTTTTTCATCGAGCATATCGAGAATGTATTGCGGCATCGCCAGCGCATCCGGGGCGATAAAGTAGAAGCGGTTGCCGTTAAATTTCGCCAGCGCCTGGGTCAGTGAGTGAACGGTACGGCCATATTTCAGGTCGCCGACCATCGCGATGTTGAGGTTTTCCAGGCGGCCCTGCGTTTCCTGAATGGTAAAGAGATCCAGCAGGGTCTGTGTGGGGTGCTGATTCGCGCCATCGCCCGCGTTCAGAACCGGAATACCGCCAGAGAACTCTGTTGCCAGACGCGCCGCACCTTCCTGCGGATGGCGCATCACGATGGCGTCAACGTAGGTGCTGATGACCGAAATGGTATCGGCCAGCGTTTCGCCTTTTTTGCCCAGCGAGGTATTCGCGCTGTCAGAAAATCCCACCACGCTGGCACCCAGACGGTGCATCGAGGTTTCAAACGACAGACGGGTGCGGGTCGATGCTTCAAAGAAACAGCTGGCGATAACCTTGTGCTTGAGCAGCTCGGGTTGAGGATGGGCTTTCAATTTGGCGGCAGTCGCCAGAACCAGTTCAAGGTCTTCGCGGCTGAGATCGTTGATGGAAATGATATGTTTTTGATATAGCGGGTTAGCCATGTTTATCTCCTGACGCCTGGGCAAAAAAAAAGCCCCTTATAAAAAGGGGCTTCCTGAATTCGATGATGCCACGGGAGAAAAACGGCAGGCCAGCGTCTGTTTTCAGACGCGGTAAGACAGAATGTCGTACGCAGTTGACCATGCTTCCTCCCGGCAAAACGACTGGCATTATACGCAGCAAATCGAAGGGATCAAGCGATAAGTGCACAGACAGGAAAACGTTTGCTTCGGGAAGCATGCGCCAGCGCAAATATCCGCAAAAAAGCGATGGAATACCCCGTTGAAGGAGGGTATAAAACTCAAAATTGAAACATTGTTTTATATTTTGGAGGCTTTATGATCGCAGGAAACATTCATCATTTGCATGGTTGGCTGCCGCAGGAACTGCGTCAGGCCATCGAGCACATTAAAGCGCACGTGACCGAGGCCACCCCGCTGGGAAAACACGATATTGACGGCAACCGCCTGTTTTATCTGATTTCCGAAGACACCACCGAGCCGTTTGCTGACCGCCGCGCGGAATATCACGCGAAGTATCTGGATATCCAAATCATTCTGAAAGGCCAGGAAGGCATGACCTTCAGCACCCAGCCTGCCGGGAAGCCAGATACAGACTGGCTGGCCGATAAAGACATCGCCTTTTTGCCCGAAGGCGTGCAGGAAAAAACGGTGATTCTGAGCGAAGGGGATTTTGTGGTGTTCTACCCGGGCGAAGTGCATAAACCACTTTGCGCAGTGGGAACGCCTGCGAAGGTTCGTAAGGCTGTGGTGAAAATGCTGGTGGAGTGATTGGTTGCCCCTCTCCCTGGCCTGAACCGCTCTGTTTTGACTCCCTCTCCTTTCGGGAGAGGGTCGGGGAGAGGGGGAGTACCATTGCAAAACATTACTGCGAAAGCGTCGCCACCATCACCGCTTTAATGGTGTGCATCCGATTTTCAGCCTGATCGAACACAATGCTCGCCTCAGATTCAAAGACCTCGTCTGTCACTTCCATCCCGCCATGCAGGCCGAACTCTTCTGCCATTTGCTTGCCGAGCGTGGTCTGGTCGTCGTGGAAGGCTGGCAGACAATGCAGGAACTTCACCTGTGGGTTACCCGTCAGTGTCAGCATGTTTTTATTCACCTGGTAGTCACGCAGCAGGGCGATACGTTCGGCCCATTTTGCTTTGGCTTCGCCCATGGAAACCCACACGTCGGTGTAGATGAAATCGGCGCCTTTCACGCCTGCGGCAACGTCTTCTGTCAGTGTAATGTCACCGCCATTCTTCTGCGCCAGCGCTTTGCATTCTGCCACCAGGCTCGCTTCTGGCCAGCACGCCTGTGGCGCGACCAGGCGTAAATCCAGCCCTGTCAGCGCGGCGGCTTCCAGCATCGAATTGCCCATGTTGTTGCGTGCGTCACCGGCGTAGACCAGCGTCATCTCGTTAAACGCTTTGCCCGGTAAATGCTCTTGCATAGTCAGCAAATCTGCCAGCAGTTGCGTTGGGTGAAATTCGTTAGTCAGACCGTTCCACACCGGAACACCCGCATACTCCGCCAGCGTTTCGACGATCTCCTGGCCGTAGCCGCGGTACTGAATGCCGTCATACATGCGGCCCAGAACGCGCGCGGTATCTTTAATGGATTCTTTATGGCCAATCTGGCTGCCGCTTGGGCCGAGGTAGGTCACGCGTGCGCCCTGATCGTAGGCGGCAACTTCGAAAGAGCAACGGGTACGGGTCGAGTCTTTTTCGAAGATGAGCGCGATGTTTTTGCCGATCAGTTTTGGCACTTCTTTGCCGTGCTTTTTATCCGCTTTTAACTGGGCGGCCAGAGACAGCAGATGGGTGAGTTGTGCAGGGGTAAAATCCAGTAACTTCAAAAAATGCTTCTGATAAAACGTCGACATCATTTCCTCTCATGGCTTAGGCCACTTATTGAATTAAAATTCAATTTATATGTATGAATATTCATTTGCAACCCCGTTTCACAAATCTTTGCGGGAAAGGTGGAGGCAATGGGCGCGGTATGTGAAAATAGAAGTATCTGCCGCACATCATGAGGAACGAGCTATGGCAAACCCGGAACACCTGGAAGAGCAGCGCGAAGAAACGCGTCTGATTATTGAAGAATTACTGGACGATGGTAGCGATCCGGATGCGCTGTATACCATCGAGCATCATTTCTCGGCGGACGATTTTGACACTCTTGAGAAGCTGGCCGTAGAAGTCTTCAAGCTGGGTTACGAAGTGACCGAGCCAGAAGAGCTGGAAGTCGAAGAAGGTGAGATGGTGATTTGCTGTGACGCGCTCAGTGAATGTGCGCTGAAAGCAGACCTCATCGACGCGCAGGTTGAACAGCTGATGAACCTGGCTGAAAAATTCGGCGTTGAATACGATGGCTGGGGCACCTATTACGAAGATCCTAACGGTGAAGACGGCGAAGGTGACGACGAAGAGTACATCGACGAAGACGATGACGGCGTTCGCCACTAAGTGTTGACTGATGCGGTAGCGCCCGCTGCCGCATCGCTTTCATGAGACTGTTTTTGAGCATGGATTACCCGCAAATACTCGCCCCGGTGTTAACGTTTCTGCGCTGCCCCACGCCTCAGGCCTGGATCGACAAAGCTCGCGATCCGCAGCACCTTCCTCTGTTGTTAACTGACCACCTGGTGTGTGAGCTCAAAGCCGCTCAAACCGCGATGCTGCTGGTGCGTAAATACGTTGCCGATAAAGCCGGAGCAGATGAGCTTCTGGCATGGCTCCAGCCTTACGAGGCCTTTGCCTTCCGCGCCGGGCCGGAGCCCGATTTCATCGCCCTGCAAAAACAGATTGGCAAAAGCGTGATGCCGCAAACCGACGACCCGTGGGGACGGCAACTCATCGACAGCATGGTGTTGCTCATCAAAGAGGAGTTGCATCACTTCTGGCAGGTGCGGGAAATCATGCTGGCTCGTGAGATCCCGTATATCAAAATCACTGCCAGTCGTTATGCCAAAGGCATGCTAAAGGAAGTGCGAACGCACGAACCGCTGACGCTGATTGATAAGCTGATTTGTGGGGCGTACATCGAAGCGCGTTCCTGCGAGCGCTTTGCCGCGCTGGCCCCGTATCTGGATGAAGAGCTACAGAAGTTTTACCTGTCACTGTTGCGTTCCGAGGCGCGGCATTATCAGGATTATCTGGCACTGGCGCAGCAGGTGTCTGATGAGGATATTACGCCACGAGTGAGATTTTTTGGTGAGGTAGAGGCGGCGCTCATTTCCACGCCGGATGAGGAGTTCCGTTTTCATAGCGGGATGCCTGTTTAGCGCTTGTTGTCTCCCCTCTCCCTAACCCTCTCCCAAAGGGAGAGGGGATCAAGACAGAGCGGTCTTTTCTTTCTCCCCCAGTGGGAACGGCGGTAAAAACAGCACGATCTTTTCTTTCTCCCTCTCCCTTTGGGAGAGGGCAGGGGAGAGGGGCGCTTACGATGCTAAATCTAAAGCACCTTCAACATCCGAACTTCACAATCCACATGGCCGGTACAGCCTAGCGGGCCGTCGATATGCTCAAAGCCAAGATGCTCATACAGGGCAATCGCTTCTTTCAGAAAGGCAGTCGTTTCCAGATAGCAGCGCTTAAAGCCCTGCTCACGCGCGTGGTCCATCGCCATCAGCGCCAGCTTTTTCGCCATCCCTTTACCGCGAGCTGACGGCAGAAAATACATCTTTTGCAGCTCGCAGATATCCGTCTCGCTGCATTGCAACGGGGCCACGCCACCACCGCCAACCACACGGCCTTCTTGCTCAATCACCCAATAAGCATGCCCTGGCTGGCTATAAAGCTGATACAGCTCATCCAGATTGGGATCGGCGACGGTATAGCCTTTATCGGCGGTTAATCCGTACTCGGCAGAAACGGTGCGAATTACGCTGGCAATGGCCGCGTTGTCCTGAGGGGTCAGGACACGCAGAGTGAGCGTGGGAAGCGCTGTAGCATTCATTTAATTACTCAATGTGAAGCCTTTGAACATAATTTTATTTAATACCACTCTCATTAGATCGGTGCAAGTTCCGTTTCCGGGCGTTCTGGCTCTTGTTGTCAGATTAAATGCTCCGCATACTGAGCGCTCCCATAATAACGGTGCTGAAACATTCATTGTTTTTATGTAATTTATAAAATGGAGATTTATTTATATGGTCGGGATCGAGCAAGCTGCACCCGCTTCGCAGCATAAGTTTGTCTTTCACGGAAAAACCGGGCGGTTTTTTATTATTTGTTTGGTGAATTTATTACTGACAATCGTCACGCTTGGGATTTATATGCCCTGGGCTTTTGTGAAAAGCCGCCGCTATATTTATGAAAATATGGAACTGAACGGCGTGCGCTTTCGCTACAGCGCAACCGGTGGCGCATTTTTTCTGAGCTTTTTTTTGCTGATGCTTTTCTTTATATTGGCCACGATTATCTGCTCGTCTATCAATCCGCTTTTCTCTTCTTTTCCAATAATAGGGTTTATGGTGTTGTCACCCCTGATGGTGGTAAAGGGGTTGCGTTATCAAGCAATGATGACCTCGCTGAATAATGTCCGCTTCGGTTTTCACTGTCGTAGCGGGCAGGCCATGTGGGTGATGCTGGGCTTGCCAGCGGCACTGGTGGTGGCGAGCGTGATTTTCCTCTACCTGTTCAATATTCTGCTGGGCCAGTCATCCGATTTGACGACGCTCATTGCCCATATGGTGCTGATGGTGGTGGCGGGTCTGCTGCTGGTTGGGGCAATCAATGGAATGCTCTACGGAAAATGGATGCAATTGCTGGGTAAAAATGCACGCTTTGGGACTCAATCTTTTGATATTACCGTCTCTCTCTCCCACTGTATAAAAGTCGGTCTGCTGTCGATGCTTATTTTACTGCCCTTTATTCTGGTTATTGGCAAAATTATTGCGCCATTCTACGAGGAATTCGGCTTTACAGTGGCTATTGGCAGATTGGATGCAGCCTCTCAGCAGGATCTGGTCGCGCAATATACGACAGAAATCACAGCGAGCTATCTGATTTATTTTGTTGGCGTTATTTTAGCTACAACGTTTGTCATGACCGCATTACGTAATATTTTTATTAATGGCCTGACGCTGGCGAATACGCTGCGCTTTCGTTCGTCCATTACTTTTATCGACATGTTGCAGCAAATCGTGGTGATGGCGTTGGCCTCACTGGTCACGCTGGGTCTGGCCTACCCATGGGCGAAAATTCGCTTTATTCGCTACCTGGCCAACCATACCTCAGTCGAGGGCGACCTTGATGCACTGGAATTAGTCGATTCTGATGAGGAGAATGACACCGGACTGTTCGCCGCGATGTCGCGAGGTGTTGTACCGGCTATGCCGTTTATTTAGGCGTAAAAAAGCCGGAGCAGGCTCCGGCTTTCTCATCAACTCAGCACGATTACAGCGCGGCGATCACAGCCTGCTGCTCAATCAGCTTCGCTTTCGCTTCGGCATAACCGTCCAGCTTCTCACGCTCTTTGGCGATCACTGCTTCTGGAGCGCGTGCCACAAAGCCTTCGTTGGACAGTTTGCTTTCGATGCGGCCGATTTCACCTTCGATCTTCGCCACTTCTTTCGCCAGACGCGCCAGCTCATCTTCTTTGTTGATGAGGCCGGCCATCGGGATCAGCAGCTCTGCTCCGTCGATGATTTTGGTCACGGAGACCGGACCTTTATCATCGGCTGGCAGCACGGTGATGCTTTCCAGACGCGCCATTGACTGCAGGAAGCTCTGGTTATCGCTCACGCGACGCTGAGCGTCCGCGCTGCAACCACGCAGCAGCAGTTCGAGCGGTTTGCCCGGCGCGATGTTCATTTCCGCACGGATGTTACGTACGGCGATGATCGCCTGCTTCAGCCACTCGGTGTCTGCCAGTGCCGCTTCATCAACCTGTGCCGCATCGTACGCCGGGAACGGCTGCAGCATGATGGTGTCTGCGTCGTTACCGACGATGGTTTTCACACGCTGCCAGATGGTTTCGGTGATGAATGGAATGATCGGATGTGCCAGGCGCAGCAGACCTTCCAGCACGGTCACCAGCGTATGGCGAGTGCCTCGCAGTTCAACTTCTGAACCACCGGTCATGACTGGCTTGGTCAGTTCCAGATACCAGTCACAGAACTGGTTCCAGGTGAACTCATACAGGATGCCAGCGGCGATATCGAAGCGGAAGTTATCCAGCGCTTCGCGGTACGCTTTCACGGTGTGGTTGAATTCCGCGAGGATCCAGCGATCGGCCAGCGACAGCACTTTCTCGCCGCCGTTGAAGCCACAATCCTGGTCTTCGGTGTTCATCAGCACAAAGCGGCTGGCGTTCCACAGTTTGTTACAGAAGTTGCGGTAGCCTTCCAGGCGCTTCATGTCCCAGTTGATGTCGCGCCCGGTAGAAGCCAGCGCCGCCAGGGTGAAGCGCAGGGCGTCGGTACCGTGCGGCTCAATACCGTTCGGGAACTGTTTCTCGGTGCGCTTGGCGATTTTCTCAGCCAGCTGCGGCTGCATCATATTGCCGGTGCGTTTTTCCAGCAGGTCTGCCAGAGAAATCCCGTCGACCATATCCAGCGGGTCAATGACGTTGCCCTTGGATTTGGACATCTTCTGGCCTTCGTCGTCACGAATCAGGCCAGTCATGTAGACGGTATGGAACGGCACCTGCGGTTTGCCGTTTTCATCTTTGATGAAGTGCATGGTCATCATGATCATGCGGGCAATCCAGAAGAAGATGATGTCGAAGCCAGACACCATCACGCTGGTTGGGTGGAACTGACGCAGCGCGTCGGTGTTTTCCGGCCAGCCGAGGGTAGAGAACGTCCACAGCGCGGAGGAGAACCAGGTATCGAGCACGTCTTCGTCCTGACGCAGTGCAACGTCGGCGCTCAGGTTGTTTTCCTGACGCACTTCGTCTTCGGTGCGGCCAACATAGACGTTGCCTTCGTTGTCGTACCACGCCGGGATACGGTGACCCCACCACAGCTGGCGGGAGATACACCAGTCCTGAATGTCACGCATCCAGGAGAAATACATGTTTTCGTACTGCTTCGGTACGAACTGAATGTCGCCATTCTCAACGGCTTCAACAGCTGGTTTCGCCAGCACGTCGGCACGCACGTACCACTGATCGGTCAGCATTGGCTCGATAACCACGCCGCCACGGTCGCCGTACGGCACGGTCAGATCGTGAGGTTTGATTTCTTCGAGCAGGCCGAGGGCGTCAATCGCTGCAACAACCGCTTTACGGGCAGCAAAGCGCTCCAGCTTCTGGAATTCAGCCGGGATGTCAGACGGATAAACGTCAGACTCTTCGCCTTTGGTGTCGAACACCTGTGCGCTTTCGCGGATATCACCGTCGAAGGTCAGGATGTTGATCATCGGCAGGGCGTGACGTTTCCCGACTTCGTAGTCGTTAAAGTCGTGCGCCGGGGTGATTTTCACGCAGCCGGTGCCTTTTTCCATGTCGGCGTGTTCGTCGCCCACGATCGGAATACGGCGGTTCACCAGCGGCAGTACAAGGAATTTGCCAATCAGGTCTTTGTAACGCGGATCTTCCGGGTTAACGGCCACACCGGTATCGCCCAGCAGGGTTTCCGGACGGGTAGTGGCGACCACCAGGTAATCTTTGCCGTCAGCGGTTTTTGCGCCATCGGCCAGCGGATAGCGGATGTGCCACATCGAGCCTTTAGACTCGCGGTTTTCCACTTCCAGGTCAGAAATCGCGGTACGCAGTTTCGGGTCCCAGTTGACCAGACGCTTACCACGATAGATTAAATCTTCTTTGTACAGGCGAACGAAGACTTCTTTCACGGCATTGGAAAGACCTTCGTCCATAGTGAAACGCTCGCGCTCCCAGTCTACGGAGTTACCGAGACGGCGCATCTGACGGGTAATGGTGCCGCCGGATTCGGCTTTCCACTGCCAGATTTTGTCGATGAAGGCATCGCGACCGTAGTCGTGGCGGGTTTTCCCTTCTTCAGCGGCAATCTTACGCTCCACCACCATCTGGGTTGCGATACCCGCGTGGTCGGTACCAGCCTGCCACAGGGTGTTTTTGCCCTGCATGCGCTGGTAGCGGATCATGGTGTCCATGATGGTTTGCTGGAAGGCATGACCCATATGCAAACTGCCGGTGACGTTCGGCGGCGGGATCATGATGCAGAAGCTTTCCTGGCTTTCATCACCATTCGGTTTGAAATAGCCCTGCTTTTCCCAGTGCTCGTAAAGCGGCTGTTCGATATCTTGTGGGTTGTATGTCTTTTCCATTATTTCCAGGTTGCCGTATTCAGGTTAAAACCAGCCATGCGGTACGCTTTGTAGCGGTCGCGCGCCAGTTGTTTTAAGGAATCTTCGTGAGGCACGAAGTCTATCACTTCTGTGAAAGCGGTGGCAAAATCTGCAAAGCCAACGCGCAGGCTGATGAGCAAATCCCGCGGGCTGCTGTTGCGCTTTTGCGGCCAGGCAATTTCTACCGGTGCACCGCCGCGTGGGCCTTCGCCCGACAGATTATGCGGCACAAAGCTTTCCGCAGGGCGCGACCACAGCGCCTCATCAAGGCGAATGGCCTGCTTCTCGTCTTCACAGGCGATCAGAATGCGTTTCCCCGCTCGCCACCTGTCTGCCGCCAGCTCACACACCAGTTGTTCAACAGCGCTCAGGCCGTCGGCGGTGTTGTCGTTATCGAGCAGGTAGAACGTCGCATTCTTCATAATATGGGATTTCTTTAGGTTATTTTAAACGTAAAGCCGGGTGGCGCTACCGCTTACCCGGCCTACGTAAGCCTTGTAGGCCCGGCAAGCGAAGCGCCGCTGGGCAATGGCTAGCCGTTACTCTTCGCCGTTACTCTTCACCGGAAAAACCAGCGCGGTTCAGCAAGAACTGAGACAGCAGGGCAACAGGACGACCGGTCGCGCCTTTGGCTTTACCAGAACGCCACGCGGTGCCCGCGATGTCGAGGTGCGCCCAGTTGTACTTGCGGGTGAAGCGTGACAGGAAGCAGCCTGCGGTAATTGCCCCGCCAGGACGGCCACCGATGTTCGCCATATCCGCGAAGTTGGTTTCCAGCTGTTCCTGATACTCATCGCCCAGCGGCAAGCGCCACGCGCGGTCGCCGGCTTGTTCAGACGCGCCAATCAGCTCATGCGCTAACGGGTTGTGGTTCGACATCAGGCCGGTAATGTGATGGCCCAGCGCGATAACACAAGCGCCAGTCAGCGTGGCCACGTCGATAACCGCTTCCGGTTCAAAACGCTCAACGTAGGTCAGCACATCACACAGCACCAGACGGCCTTCGGCATCGGTGTTCAGCACTTCAACGGTTTGACCGGACATAGTGGTCAGCACGTCGCCTGGGCGATACGCACGTCCGCCAGGCATGTTTTCACAGCCCGCCAGCACGCCGATAACGTTCAGGGGAAGTTGCAGCTCCGCCACCATGCGCATCACGCCGTAGACCGCTGCTGCGCCGCACATGTCGTACTTCATCTCGTCCATGCCTTCGGCAGGTTTGATGGAGATACCGCCGGAGTCGAACGTCAGGCCTTTACCGACCAGCACGATAGGACGGGCATCTTCCGCCGGATTGCCTTTGTATTCAATGACCGACATCAGAGACTCGTTCTGCGAGCCGTTGCCGACAGCCAGATACGAATGCATGCCCAGCTCTTTCATCTGCTGTTCGCCAATCACGCGGGTGACGACGTTTTTGCTGTAGGAGTCGGCAAGCTGGCGCGCCTGCGAAGCCAGGTATCCGGCGTTACAGATGTTTGGCGGCATATTGCCCAGATCTTTCGCGGCCTTGATACCGGCAGCAATTGCCAGACCGTGCTGGATTGCGCGTTCACCGCTGGTCAGTTCACGACGGGTTGGCACGTTAAAGACCATTTTACGCAGAGGGCGGCGCGGCTCGGTTTTGTTGGTTTTCAACTGGTCGAAGCTGTACAGCGTCTCTTTCGCGGTCTCAACCGCCTGGCGTACTTTCCAGTAGTTGTTGCGGCCTTTGACATGCAGTTCGGTCAGGAAGCACACCGCTTCCATCGAACCGGTGTCATTGAGCGTATTGATCGTTTTCTGGATAACTTGCTTATACTGACGTTCATCCAGCTCGCGCTCTTTGCCACACCCAATCAGCAGAATGCGCTCAGAGAGCACGTTCGGCACGTGGTGCAGCAGCAGAGTCTGGCCAGGTTTGCCTTCAAGCTCGCCACGGCGCAGCAGGGCGCTGATATAACCGTCGCTGATCTTATCGAGTTGTTCGGCGATCGGGGAGAGACGGCGTGGTTCAAAGACGCCAACAACGATGCAGGCACTCCGTTGTTTCTCCGGGCTACCGCTTTTTACACTGAACTCCATGCACTACGCTCCTGAATCTTAAAGACAACGGCGGTGGCTACGGATAGAATTGCAAGCTTTCGTAACTCATGTCCGCTGTTGCGGTGACTTCGTGTTAATCTTAACGATATCGCGATGTTGGCTCGTCAGAACCGGGTCTGAAACGTAAAGCCGCTGAGTCATATAATCTTAGCGATGTTTTCGACGACTCAAGAGAATAAATGACGTTTAAGCCATGAAACAAGCAATTTTCCAGCAATATGACTGGTTTTAACGGGCGTATTTATAGTGATAATCATAAGATATCTGGTGCGGGAGACGCTGAAAAGCCAGCTGGCTATCCTCTTCATCCTGCTACTGATCTTTTTCTGCCAGAAACTGGTCAGGATCCTCGGCGCAGCGGTAGATGGTGAAATCCCCACCAACCTCGTGCTCTCCCTGTTAGGGCTTGGGGTGCCAGAAATGGCGCAACTGATCCTGCCGCTGAGTCTGTTCCTTGGCCTGTTGATGACGCTGGGCAAACTCTACACCGAAAGTGAAATCACGGTGATGCACGCCTGCGGCCTGAGTAAAGCCGTGCTGGTGAAGGCTGCGATGATCCTCGCGCTGTTCACCGCGATTGTGGCGGCGGTCAACGTGATGTGGGCCGGGCCGTGGTCTTCAAGGCATCAGGACGAAGTGCTGGCAGAAGCGAAAGCGAACCCGGGCATGGCGGCGCTGGCACAAGGCCAGTTCACCCAGGCGACCGATGGCAACTCCGTTCTGTTCATTGAAAGCGTCGACGGTAAAAAATTCCACGATGTGTTCCTCGCGCAAATTCGCACCAAAGGCAACGCACGCCCTTCCGTTGTGGTGGCGGATTCCGGTCAGCTCTCACAAAGCAAAGACGGCTCGCAGGTTGTGAACCTGAACCAGGGCACCCGCTTTGAAGGCACCGCGATGCTGCGTGACTTCCGTATCACCGACTTCAAAGATTATCAGGCGATTATCGGGCATCAGGCCGTCGCGCTTGATCCGAACGATACCGATCAGATGGGCATGAGCGCCCTGTGGAATACCGATACGCCACAGGCGCGGGCAGAGCTGCACTGGCGTATCACGCTGGTCGCGACAGTCTTTATCATGGCGCTGATGGTCGTGCCGCTGAGCGTGGTGAACCCGCGTCAGGGCCGTGTGTTATCGATGTTGCCTGCCATGTTGCTGTATCTGGTGTTCTTCCTGGTACAAACGTCGCTGAAATCCAACGGTGGCAAAGGCAAAATTGACCCAACATTGTGGATGTGGGGCGTGAACTTATTGTACTTCGGCATCGCTGTGGCGCTGAACCTGTGGGATACAGTGCCGATGCGCCGCGTCCGTGCGCGGTTTAGCGGGAAAGGAGCGGTATAATGCAAGCATTTGGCGTACTTGACCGCTATATCGGTAAAACCATTTTCACCACCATCATGATGACGCTGTTCATGCTGGTGTCGCTCTCGGGCATCATCAAATTTGTCGACCAGTTGAAAAAAGCCGGGCAGGGCACCTATGACGCGCTGGGTGCGGGCATGTATACCCTGCTCAGCGTGCCAAAAGACGTGCAGATTTTCTTCCCGATGGCGGCGCTTCTGGGCGCGTTATTGGGCCTGGGCATGCTGGCGCAGCGCAGTGAACTGGTGGTCATGCAGGCTTCCGGCTTCACGCGTATGCAGGTGGCATTGTCGGTGATGAAAACGGCCATCCCATTGGTGCTGCTGACCATGGCGATTGGCGAATGGGTTGCACCGCAAGGCGAGCAAATGGCGCGTAACCTGCGCGCACAGGCGATGTACGGCGGCTCGCTGCTCTCCACCCAACAGGGAATGTGGGCGAAAGACGGTAACAATTATATCTACATCGAGCGCATCAAAGGCGACGATGAGCTGGGCGGGATCAGCATCTACAGCTTCAACGACAACCGTCGTTTGCAGTCGGTGCGTTACGCGGCTTCAGCGAAATTCGACAAAGACAGCAAAAGCTGGCGCTTGTCACAGGTGGATGAATCCAACCTGACCGATCCGAAGCAAGTCACTGGCTCGCAAACCGTGAGTGGCACCTGGAAAACCAACCTCACGCCAGACAAACTGGGTGTGGTAGCGCTGGACCCAGATGCGCTGTCGATAAGCGGCCTGCACAACTACGTGAAGTACCTGAAATCGAGCGGACAAGATGCAGGGCGCTACCAGCTCAACATGTGGAGCAAAGTGTTCCAGCCGTTGTCGGTGGCGGTGATGATGCTGATGGCGCTGTCGTTTATCTTCGGGCCGCTACGTAGCGTGCCGATGGGGGTGAGAGTGGTGACGGGGATAAGCTTCGGCTTTGTGTTCTACGTCCTCGACCAAATCTTCGGCCCGCTGACGCTGGTCTACGGCATCCCGCCGGTAATTGGCGCGCTACTGCCAAGCGGCAGCTTCTTCCTGATAAGCCTTTGGTTGATGACGCGTAAGGCTTAAAATCGAATTGCCCGGTGGCGGCTTCCGCCTTACCGGGCCTACGAGATCTTGTAGGCCGGGCAAACGCAGTGCCGCCCGGCAATTCCTGACTCAGCGCCGTCTTCCCCCAAGCAAACTCCCGAGCATCCCGCGTACAATCTGGTTGGTAATCTGCCTTGTCGCGGTTTTTGCTGCGGCCTGAACCAGTCCGTCTCTTTTCCCGCCTCGTGGTCCTGTCGTGCCAAACAGAATGTCTTTCAGCCCGCCTAGAATGCCGTCGTCAACTTCTGCGGTTGCTCCTTTCGCTGGCGGAGCGTTTTGTTCTTCGGTTGTCGCCTGAACGCCTTTTTGCAGTTTCTCGAAGGCGGATTCTCTGTCGACCGCATCTTCATATTTCCCGTACAGCGGGGAGTTGTTGATGAGCCCATTGCGTTCATCGTCGGTAACGGGCCCCATGCGTGAACACGGTGCGATCACCATGGCGCGTTCGACCACGGACGGGCTGCCTTTCTCATCCAGGAATGAAATCAGCGCTTCGCCGGTGCCCAGTTCCTGAATGGCTTTCTCGGTATTAAACGCCGGGTTCGCGCGCATGGTTTGCGCTGCGGTTTTCACTGCTTTCTGATCTTTCGGCGTAAAGGCTCGCAGGGCATGCTGCACGCGGTTGCCCAATTGCCCAAGGACGTTGTCCGGAATATCAGACGGGTTCTGGGACACAAAATAAACGCCGACGGCTTTCGAGCGTATCAAACGAATGACCTGCTCGATTTTATCCAGCAGCACCTGCGGCGCGTCGCTGAACAGCAAATGGGCTTCATCGAAGAAGAACACCAGCTTCGGCTTTTCCAAATCGCCCGCTTCAGGCAGCTGTTCATACAGCTCAGAAAGCATCCATAACAGACTGGCGGCGTACAGTTTCGGCATCTGATAGAGCTTTTCTGCGCTCAGGATATTGATGATGCCTTTGCCGTTGCTGTCGGTTCGCATCCAGTCTTTGATATCCAGCATCGGCTCGCCGAAGAAGTGCTCCGCGCCTTGCTGTTCCAGCGTCAGTAAACCGCGCTGAATGGCGCCCACAGATGCGCTGCTGATATTGCCATACTGATTCTGGAAGGATTTGGCGTTATCGCCGATGTATTGGGTAATGGCACGCAAATCTTTGAAATCGAGCAGCAGCAGGCCCTGATCGTCGGCAATGCGGAAGATGATGTTCAGCACGCCGGACTGAACCTCGTTCAGGTTCAGCAGACGCGACAACAGCAGTGGCCCAAGGTCGGACACTGTCGCGCGCACCGGGTGGCCTTTCTCACCAAAAATGTCCCACACCACCACCGGGTTGCTGTGCGCTTCCCAGTCATTCACGCCAATCTTTTTCAGGCGCTCCATGAGCTTCTCTGACGCCTGGCCTTCCTTCGCGACGCCCGTGAGATCGCCTTTGACGTCAGCCATAAACACCGGCACGCCATTCTCAGAAAATGACTCTGCCATTTTTTGTAGGGTGACAGTTTTACCTGTGCCCGTTGCGCCAGTGATAAGCCCGTGGCGGTTCGCCATACCGGGCAGTAAAAACAGTTCCTTGTCCGTCGTGCGGGCAATCAGCAGGGGTGAACTCATGGTATTTCCTCCGTTTCTTCTGCGTCGAGTATAGGCCAAAGTGACTGACTTATATGCTCAGCTAAGTCTGGACTTTGCGGCGTAATACGCAGCGACGACTATGCTTTGCCATACGTATTTCAAATGGGTGGAAGGTAATGTCCAGATTCTTTTTCAATGACCGCAAGCAGCTGGTCAATGATGCCATAGAAGGCATCGTCGTCTCCGCACCGCACGGCAACCTGGTACGCTTAGATATCGACCCGGCGATTCGGGTGATTGCCCGTGGCGACTGGGATAAAAGCCGGGTGGCCGTTATTTCCGGCGGCGGGTCCGGCCACGAACCTGCGCACGCGGGCTTTGTCGGCAAAGGGATGCTCACTGCGGCGGTGTGCGGTGACCTGTTCGCCTCGCCAAGCGTGGACGCGGTGCTGAACGCCATCGTGGCGGTGACGGGCGATCGCGGTTGCCTGCTGATCGTCAAAAATTACACCGGCGACCGGCTGAACTTCGGCCTCGCGGCGGAGAAAGCCAAACGCTACGGCCTGAAAGTCGAGATGGTGATTGTGGCAGACGATATCGCGCTGCCGGACAACAAACAGCCGCGCGGCATCGCAGGCACGGCGCTGGTGCACAAGATTGCGGGCTACGCAGCCGAACAGGGCAAAACGCTAAGCGAAGTCCGTAAGGTTGCGCAGCAGGCGTGCGACAGCGTGTTCAGCCTCGGCGTGGCGATGGAGAGCTGCAACCTGCCGGGCAGCGATGACGAAGAAGGGCGCATCAAACCCGGGCACGTCGAGCTGGGGTTGGGGATTCACGGCGAACCGGGTGCGTCGACGGTCGACAGCCACAACAGCAAAACCCTCATCGACACGCTGGTAAAACCCTTGCAGGAGAAAGTGGGCAACGCGGATGTCGCCGTGCTCATCAACAATCTTGGCGGCGTATCAGCCCTGGAAATGGCGCTGCTCACCAAAGAGCTGGCGCATTCCGCGCTGAAGAACAACATTCGCTGGCTGATTGGCCCGGCGGCGCTGGTGAGCTCGCTGGATATGAAAGGTTTCTCACTCTCGCTGCTGAAGCTCACGCCTGCGTTTGAGAAGGCGTTGCAGGCGGATGTCGAGACTATCGGCTGGCAGAAACCCGTCGCCTTCGCGCCCTTAAAAACCATTAAACACAGCAAGATCCACGATAGCGTCGATTTCACGCCATCTGACAACGAGCAGGTGAAAGCGCTGGTCGCGGCGACGACGCACACGCTCATTGACCTGGAAAACCGCCTGAACGCGCTGGATGCCAAAGTGGGCGATGGCGATACCGGATCGACCTTCGCCGAAGGCGCGCGAGATATCGAACAGCTGCTGAAAGCAGGCAAACTGCCGCTCAACGACACCGCACAGCTGCTGCAACTGACAGGCGAAAGGCTGGCGACCGTGATGGGCGGCTCCAGCGGCGTGCTGATGTCGATATTTTTCACCGCCGCAGGTCAGGCCGTCCATGAGGGCAAAAAGCTGGCAGAAGCCTTGTTAAACGGCTTGCAGCAGATGAAACAATACGGCGGCGCAGATATAGGCGACAGAACGTTGATAGATGCCCTGCAACCGGCGCTGGAAGCGCTACGAGATAAAGATTTACCCGCAGCGACGAAGGCCGCAAAAGAGGGCGCAGAGAGCACAGCGAAAATGCAAAAAGCAGGCGCGGGCCGCTCATCTTACGTCAACAAAGAGAACCTGGAAGGCGTAACCGACCCAGGTGCGGTGGCTGTCGCTGAGGTGTTTGCTGCTATCAGCAGGGGATAATCGCGGCCTCCCTCTCCCTTTCGGGGACCGGCGCTGTTTTGCCTTACTCCCTCGCCCTATCGGGGACCTGCATTGTTTTGCCTTTCTCCCTCGCCCCTTTGGGGAGAGGGCCGGGGTGAGGGGACCTGCACTGTCTTGTCTTGCTCCCTCTCCCTGTCGGGAACAGGTGCTGTTTTGCCTTGCTCCCTCTCCCTATCGGGAGAGGGCAGGGGAGAGGGGCGAGCACTAACGCTAACTACCCCTCTCAACACATTCAAAAATCAGCCTTCAACACCACACGATAACGGGCTTTCCCGTCACGCACATGCTTCAGCGCTTCGTTGATTTTCGACATCGGGAACAGCTCAGTCGTCGGCGACACCTTCGCTCGCCCGGCAAACTTCATCAGCTTGCGCAGCTCCGCCGGGTTACCCGTCGCCGACCCGGAGATGCTGCGGTCGCCGCCAATCAGCGTAAATGCAGGCACCTGCAACGGTTTCATTACCGCGCCCACCGTATGGAAGTTGCCGCCATAGGCCAGCGCTTCGAAGTACGGCTGCCAGTCGAGATCGACCGCCACGGTGTTGATGATCAAATCGAACTGACCCGCCAGGGCTTTCAGCGCTTCCGGATCGCGGCTGTTCACCACACGATCGGCTCCCATCGCCAGCACTTCTTTCTCTTTCGCCGGATTGGAGCTAAACGCCGTCACCTCCGCACCCATGGCACGCAGCAGCTTAATGGCGATGTGCCCCAGCCCGCCGATACCAATCACCCCCACGCGGCTGGTGGCGGTGACGGTGTTCAGCAGCAGAGGTTTGAAGACGGTGATGCCGCCGCACAGCAGCGGGCCGGCGGATTCGAAATCGATGTTTTCAGGCAGCGGGATAACCCATTGCCAGTCTGCTCGCAGCTTATCGGCGAAGCCGCCGCGGTTCATAATGGTTGGCAGCGAGCCTTCCAGACAGTTGATTTGGTTGCCGCTGATACAGGCGTCGCAGTGCCCACAGCTACGTGCCGTCCAGCCCACGCCCACGCGTTGGCCCACTTTCAGGCCTTTGCTCTGCGCCGCGCTGCCAAGGGCCGCAACGCGACCAATGATTTCATGGCCTGCAACCAGCGGATAGCTCGACATGCCCCATTCGTTGTCGATCATCGACAAATCCGAATGGCAGATGCCGCAGTAATCGACCTGCACTTCCACATCTTCCGGCTGCAGTTCGCCTGCATCGTACTCCCAGACTTCCAGATCGGCCCCGGCCTGTTTTGCGGCGTAGCTTTTTATGATGGACATCGCACTTCCCTCATTATGGTGTTGAACTGGAAGTGTAGAGCATGGCGCGGAGCAGCGCTTGGCAGAAGGGGGCGTGAAGGTTTTAGTATCCCCTCTCCCTGGGGAGAGGGTTAGGGAGAGGGGGGAAATTAGTGTGGTGCTAATCCCTTTGGGGAGAGGGCTGGGGTGAGGGGAGAGCACTATCTTCGTACGATGCTTGAAATCATTCGCAAAATTCCGCTGCTGAAAATTTCAACACTTAACAGACGCTGCCCACAACGCTGCTTGCAAGCCTCCGCATGACAGGTATAATCCAACACGTTTCCGCATCACCCTTCAGTGCCGAAGTGGCGAAATCGGTAGACGCAGTTGATTCAAAATCAACCGTAGAAATACGTGCCGGTTCGAGTCCGGCCTTCGGCACCATCGGAACATCAATAGACGTCAACGGACGTCTTTTTTTGTGCCTGAAATCCAGTATCCGCAAGGCTTTCCGCGATTTTCCTTTCAACAGAAGTCAATCTGAGTCAACCCACATCAAGTCGCTTGTGAGTATAGAACCGAGTATATATGCTGGTTCGATAATGGTTGTATACTCACAGTGGCACATGGAAGGAGAACTTTTATGGCTCTGACAGATATCAAAGTGCGTTCCGCAAAACCGCAGGAAAAGGAGTACACCCTTGTCGATGGGGATGGCATGTTTTTGCTTATTCATCCCAATGGCTCAAAGTACTGGCGGTTCCGCTTTCGCTTTGGTGGGAAGCAGCATCTGATGGCTTTTGGTGTTTACCCTGAAACTTCACTGGCTGATGCCCGTCAAAAAAGAGAAGAGGCTAGGAGGCTCGTTGCTGCTGGAATAGATCCTCGCGAACACAAACGTGCTGTGAAAGAAGAACAGACGAAAGAAGCTATTACCTTTGAGTCAGTTGCTAGAGAGTGGCACGCAGCAAATAAAAAATGGACAGAAGAACATAGTCGGCGGGTGCTGAAGAGCCTGGAAGATAATTTGTTCCCAGCGATTGGGAAGCGAAGTATTGATAGTTTTAGTACGCGCGATCTCCTTGTGCCTATCAAAGTAGTTGAGGCTACAGGGCGTCTTGAAGTGGCTTCGCGTCTTCAGCAGCGTACCAATGCAATTATGCGTTATGCAGTGCAAAGCGGTTTGATCGATTACAATCCTGCTCAGGAGATGGCTGGGGCAGTTGCTTCCAGTAATCGTGTCCATCGACCAGCACTTGAACTGAAACGCTTACCTGAACTACTCCACCGAATTGATAACTACACCGGACGGCCTTTAACCCGTCTGGCTGTTGAGTTAACGTTATTAATCTTTATTCGTTCCAGTGAGTTGCGCTTTGCCCGTTGGTCCGAGATCGATTTTGAAAGGGCAATGTGGACAATCCCGGCGGAACGAGAAGCTATAGAAGGTGTTAAGCATTCGCAACGTGGTTCTAAAATGCGTACACCTCACTTAGTGCCTCTGTCTCGTCAGGCATTGGCAATCCTTAAACAGGTTCACAAGCTTAGTGGCGAGCGCGATTTTGTTTTCATTGGCGATCATAATCCGCGTAAACCGATGAGTGAAAACACTGTGAACAAGGCGCTGCGTGTTATGGGTTATGACACAAAGGTCGATGTTTGTGGTCATGGTTTCAGGACTATGGCATGTAGCTCGTTGATTGAATCGGGGTTGTGGTCGAGGGATGCGGTAGAGCGACAGATGAGTCATATGGAACGTAACTCTGTTCGAGCGGCATACATTCATAAGGCTGAACATTTGGATGAGAGACGATTGATGCTGCAGTGGTGGGCGGATTTTCTGGATGCAAATCGCGAGAAAGGGATTAGCCCGTTTGACTATGCGAAAGCGTAGCCAAATTGGAAGACTTATCGCAAAGAAGCACACTCTTGTTGGAATTTAAAATACACTGTATATAATCACAGTTATTTTGTTTCTTAATCAATGCTTGGATACCAAGGAAGTGGCCTTAGTTAGAAAAAAAGGTGGCCATCGCGACTGGTTTCCGTTAGGATCTTCGGATCAAAAAGTGATGAAAAAGTCGATATGAAAAAGAAACCACTGAAGCAGTACAAGGTATCCTCGTTTTTCGCAGGGATTGGTGGATTCGATCTTGGTCTTGAGAAAGCGGGGATGGAAGTTGTTTTCCAATGCGAAATCAATAAGTTTTGCCAGAAAGTACTTAGAAAGAATTGGCCAAATGTACCATTACATACTGATATTACACAACTGAATGCTGATGAGATCCCTGAAAGCAGTGTTTGGTGTGGTGGTTTTCCTTGCCAGGATGTGTCGTCAGCTAACCAAGGAAAACGGAAAGGTTTAGAGGGAGCCCGAAGCGGCTTATTTTATACATATGCAAAACTCATCGAAGAAAGAAAACCTGAATGGCTTGTTATTGAAAATGTTCCCGGACTGCTCAACAGCCACAATGGACAAGACTTCAAAGTTGTCATCGATACGTTGGTCGAACTCGGGTATGGCGTTTCGTGGAGAGTATTGGATGCAAAATACTTTGGAACACCCCAGCGTAGAAGAAGAGTGTACATTGTCGCAAGTCTTGGAGACATGCGCTCCGCTCGAGTCCTTTTTGAACCCGGAGCAACTAGAATCGTTGATAAACAGGGCCAAGGAGAGAGGGCAAATGCTTCCGGAGCCTCTGATACAGGCCTATCAAAAGCAGATATCTATTCTATCCAGCATGCAAGTATCGGACGAAAAGCAACCGCAGGACCTCAAGCAAAAGGATACCGGAACGACGGAGAAACCTACACTCTTGACTCAAGAGGAAGTTCAGATGCTGTATGTGCGCCGGATGCTGCCTTCCGAGTACGAGCGTCTGCAGGGATTTCCAGAGAACTGGACTCTAATCGATTCAGAGCAGTAGGGAACGCTGTCGCGGTCCCTATTGTTGAATGGATAGGAAAAAGAATTGTCCTTGTAGATCAGCAGATGCTTAACGAGGCATTATCGTAACAGTACTATTATCTAAACGTAAAAATGATCCTTCGAATAGTTCAGGGCGCGGTGCGCCCTGATCTGTTAGAAATCTTACAAATGTTGAATAGTTAGTAAATAATGTCTTTGAATCATCAATGATCAACGGAATCGGGCCAGGTCGTGGTTCATCCGATGTATCTTCCTTGAAAGCTAAAATGCATAATGTCCAGTTATGGGCTTTTAGATCCCTGAGATTGGCATTCCTAAAACGTCTATGTAAATAGTCATAGAGTAAGCTACCTACAGCAAAAACGATTTTCCCACCAGTTTGATCAACAACATTCCCTTTCACAAGAAATTGTTCTTGTTGTCGTCTCCATGCGTTGGTTTCGATAGTATTTGCTGCCACTGGCCTTCTTAGAATTTCATTTGTTGGGATTTCGAGATCAGCCCAAGCGGCAATATGGCGAGTAATGGCACCTGTGCTGCTCGTTTCTCCGCCACCTTGCATTTCGAGGAGGACTTCATCAACTCTTCCTCTACCGGAAAAGTTTCTCATTACGTAGTCTGCGTGGTAGCTATTATCTGAATCTGGTAAAGGAATATTGACTTCTCTTTTTACGCCAATCTCTGAGTCTTGCAGTTCAGGATCCTGATAGATCAGTTTTGCTACTTTCCTTAGAATGTCTCTTTGATGTTCAACCAAGACATTGTCGACAAGTTGTGTACGCTCACCTGAGATGATCGTCTTTTTTTGGCGGGTAGAACAAAGTCTATGTTCACAGACGATCCAAATAGTGCTGTCTGGTTTGCGGACGGAGCAGACTGGATGATTATTTTTACTTACTTTGTCACAGGTACGGTCCATAAAAGGGCATTGCGCCAGCGTGCCCTTTGAAACGGGAACAATCTGTTGTTCCACGTCTGTTCTTTGGCCTAAATATTCCGCGATACTCACTGCCATTGCTCATTCCTCATTCAGGAGCGGTTTGCTATATGATCTCAGCGGGTAGCAATTTATGTCAATGAATTCATGGTGTTTTTGTATCATGGGTGTCAGTTTTCATTGGAATTGAATGAGGTTTTGATTCGACGCCGCTCATCTCATGACAGTACTCAACATTTTCAATGTGATAGTGAAGCACATATGCTACGTAAGGCGTGTTAGGGGGATGGATTCCGTCACACGATGAGTATCATTTTGCATGAGCAGGGATTTAAATCGGTTTGCATCGAGCTACAACTGGATCA
The DNA here is from genome assembly GCF_044900545.1 of Scandinavium sp. NPDC088450. Taxonomy (NCBI): domain Bacteria; kingdom Pseudomonadati; phylum Pseudomonadota; class Gammaproteobacteria; order Enterobacterales; family Enterobacteriaceae; genus Scandinavium; species Scandinavium sp. NPDC088450. Next base: position 26,302 of record NZ_JBJDNI010000038.1, read on the forward strand.
CGTCGATAAGAACTCAATTCGTGGAACGTATGACAATGCTCAATATCTGGAGGCGAGGCGGGAGATGATGCAGTGGTATGGTGATTTTACTAGTAATTTAGGCAAGGAAGGGATTATTACAAGCTGATAGGTTGAAAGGCAGTCTCGAAAAGCAATAGCATCCGTCTAGGTGTCTGGACGGATGTAATTCAATATATGCTGCTAACTGCAATAGTTGGAAACCAGAGAAGTAGTGACTATTGCTACAAATTTTTTGCCTAAGTCAAAACTTGGTCTGACTATACACTGATGCTATTTTCGACAAAAGTAAATAAGGGAGGTAAGTATGTTTGAGGCGATCCAGCCACTGGATATATACAATAAGAACATCAACATACTGATTGGCTCAGGCGCTTCAGCAGACTTGTTCCCGACGCTGTCCCTAGCCATCAAGAATGCAGATGGACGACGAGAAACGATCGAGACGCTCGCCACACAGTTTGAAAACTCGCCAGAGAAGCGAACCGCTTTATTCATGCACTACTACAACACATGTATTTTTCCAGTACAGACATTCGATCCAAGTTCCGTTACATCGGATAAAGGAAAAGAAAATCTCAAGAATTATGAGGTTTTTTTAACAACCCTTTTGGGGTTGTTGGATAGAAGGAAAGATCTCAACCGCAAAATCAATATTTTTACCACCAACTATGATGGATGTCTGTGCCATACAGCTGATAGCCTTCTCATGAAGGGCTCACATGATTTTGTGGTGAATGATGGTACCTCAGGTTTTCATACGAAGCATCTTCATTCCAAAAACTTCAGTACGTTTCAATGTCAAACTGGAGTATTTGAACGAAGCAACTATGGCATCCCACAGCTAAACATTATCCACCTTCACGGTTCGGTTTACTGGTCAAAAAGCGGTGATAAGATTGAAGTCAATTATCGCAATGATTTTAGTAACCTTTTGACAGAAGAGACACTTGGAAATTTGAATGGATATTCAGAATTTCTTGGTGTCGATGGCAACAGGACCGAAGGTATTCCATCCTTAGAATTCAGACAAGATCAGATAGATATTTTCTGGGGGGAGTACAATAAGCTACCGATTGTTAACCCCACGAAGTGGAAGTTTTACGAAACTGTCTTCGAAGAACACTACTACCAGATGCTCAGGCTATTAAGCTATGAGCTTGAAAAACCAAATTCTATACTCATCACATTTGGCTTTTCATTTGCTGATGAACACATTCTCAGGCTTATTCAACGCTCCCTCTCCAACCCACAACTTCATACTTTTATTTGCTGTTATAGCAACAATAGTGCAAACGATATGCGGGAAGAATTCAAATCTTGGAAAAACGTCCAAGTAATTGGACCAGCTGAAGGTATGAATATGGACTTCACCAATTTCAACAAATATGTTTTCTCACTCAAACCAGATAATTATGAACCTCCATTAAAAGCTGAAGAGGAGGATCTGATATGAGTATCATAGTAGGTGAGGTCATTGCAGTGAGTGGAGTACGTATCTCCCTTCGAATTTTTGAAGACTCCAATCATGAGACTATTTACTACGGAGGAGTTAAGTACAGAGGTATTTCACTTCGGGAACACGTAACTATTCAGCGAGGGTTTATAGACATTGTCTGCCTTGTTGAAGGTGAATTTTTGGATGAGAAAAGGCTAGAGGCTGATGCCGAGAAGATCCAATACGTACGAAAAGTGGATGTTCGCCCCATCGGTTATATAGTTGAGGATAAGTTTTTTGAAGGTGTGAAGTACATGCCGATGATCAGAGACAAGGCATCTCTACTCAGCGAACTCATGGTAGGGAAAATCTATGGGGCGGACGGAAAAACAGGCTTTTCTATTGGCTCTATGCTCAAAGAAAATGTACCAATCAACCTCCCATGGATGCGTTTATTCAACAGCCATCTGGGTATATTTGGTAACACCGGGAGTGGTAAATCTAATACGCTAGCTAAACTTTACACTACACTTTTTAATGAGCGGCTCCAAGCATTACAGCACAAGAGCCAGTTCGTTATCATAGATTTTAATGGTGAATACACGGAAGATCAGCTACTACCAGCCAAGAATAAACAAATCACAGTGCTGGATTCTAAAAAAGCAAAACATAAATTCAAGATTGAAGGCGCTCATTTTTGGGATGTCGAAACCCTGAGCCTCCTGTTTCAGGCAACTACAAACACACAACAGCCATTTCTGCGTCGGGTTCTATCTGGTAAGGAAAAATTTAAAACTACCCCACTCAAAAGATATGTGGAAAAGGTTTTTGAAAAAGTTTTTAGTACAGGCGAAGCGAAATCAGATGCTTTAGACCTGAGCCGTGAAATTGCACGCATGATTGACTGCGAATTGCTTCAAGACCATTTGAAGGGAATCATTTATTTTAATAAAGATAAATATTTTAAGCATGCCAGCGGTACGTACTATAATTCAAATGGCAATGGATTTGACGCTAACATCAAGCCTATTCTTGATGATAATGTTAATTTAGAAGGCATTGATCAATTCGACGAACTAATCTTGAGGTGCTACCTCCAACTCTGTTCAGATGTTGTATTTGGCTACGCCCAATACGAACACATTCAACCAGTGCTTGCCAGGGCCAAATCATCTATATCGGCTCTGCGTAATGTTCTTGAAATCGTTGATGTGCCACAACCACCACATCTCTTACATGTCATCTCTTTAAAGAAATGCAAAAATGAGATAAAAAAGATCTTACCACTGCTTGTTGCTAAGAATTTCTATACAAATCACAAAGATGCCGAGACTCTCAAGAGCCCTCCAAGCCGGACTCTTCACCTTATCATTGATGAGGCACACAATATTTTGTCAGAGCAGTCCACCCGTGAGCATGAAATCTGGAAAGACTACCGGCTTGAACTCTTTGAAGAAATAATCAAGGAGGGACGCAAATATGGCGTATACCTCACACTATCTAGTCAGCGGCCTGCCGATATTTCACCTACTATTGTTTCCCAGATTCACAACTTCTTCATACATCGATTAGTGAACGATCGCGACCTTATGCTGCTAGACAATACTATCAGCACGTTAGATTCCAGTTCTAAGACTCTCATACCGACTCTAGCCAAGGGCTGCTGCGTAGTCACTGGAACCGCTTTTGATCTTCCAATGATATTGAAAATTGACCCGCTGCTGAAACAGCATCGACCCAGCAGTGATGATGTGAACCTTGAAGAACTCTGGGCACTGCCTCCCGCTTAATACAGCGACTTTGCAATTGTTGTGTATTGTAACTCTAACAAAATGTGCCCTGTGAGTGTCTTCGGGGATTTCTGATATAGAAGGTTACTCTGGATTATCTCTCTTTCCATGAAAGATGTAGAGAGTAGCTTTTTGTTTACTTCATATATGAAAATTCAAATGTATTTTTGACATTGTACTGTTATAGAGAGAAACTGCGAGATAATAGCAGGAGGACCTATGCCACAATTATCATCATTACAGCTCTTCAAAAACCTCTCCGATGAAACCCGTCTAGGGATCGTACTGCTGCTCAGAGAGATGGGAGAGCTGTGCGTGTGCGATCTCTGTACAGCGCTGGATCAGTCACAGCCCAAGATCTCCCGCCACCTGGCAATGCTCCGGGAAAGTGGTCTATTACTGGATCGCAAACAGGGCAAGTGGGTTCACTACCGCTTGTCCCCACATATTCCTTCCTGGGCCGCTCAGGTGATTGAGCAGGCCTGGTTAAGCCAACAGGACGACGTACAGGCCATCGCCCGTAAGCTGGCATCGGCAAACTGCTCTGGTAGCGGTAAGGCTGTTTGCATCTAAAAAATTTGCCTGAACATATATGTTTTTTCAAATGTGATGTATTCAGAATGAAGACGTTAACGGTGTTTGACCCGGCAATGTGCTGCAGTACCGGCGTATGTGGCTCAGATGTCGATCAGGTTCTGGTTGATTTTTCTGCTGATGTGCAGTGGCTGAAAGGACGTGGCGTACAGGTTGAACGTTACAACCTGGTGCAGCAGCCCATGAGCTTTGTTCACAATGAGAAAGCGAAAGCATTCCTCGAAGCATCTGGAGCAGAAGGGCTTCCGCTACTGCTGTTGGACGGTGAAACGGTGATGGCTGGGCGATACCCAAAACGCGCTGAGCTGGCTCGCTGGTTCGGTATTCCGCTGGAGAAGGTAGGGTTAGCTCCCACCAGCTGCTGTGGTGGTAATACTTCCTGTTGCTGAATATGTCAGGAGGACATATGAAATTCTTACAGAATATCCCGCCTTACCTATTTTTTACCGGTAAGGGAGGTGTAGGAAAAACTTCTATTTCCTGTGCGACGGCTATCCGCCTTGCCGAACAGGGTAAGCGGGTTTTGCTGGTCAGTACCGATCCTGCCTCGAATGTCGGTCAGGTATTCGATCAGGCTATCGGTAACACCATTCGCCCTGTGACGGCAGTTCCTGGACTTTCCGCTCTGGAGATTGACCCGCAGGAAGCCGCCCAACAATACCGCTCCAGAATCGTTGAACCTATTAAAGGTCTGTTGCCTGATGAAGTTGTTAACAGTATCAGCGAGCAGCTTTCAGGAGCCTGTACCACGGAAATCGCGGCATTTGATGAGTTCACCGGCTTATTGACAGACGCTTCCCTGCTGACCCGCTTCGATCACATCATTTTTGATACAGCGCCAACGGGCCACACGATTCGCCTTCTCCAGCTTCCTGGTGCCTGGAGTAGCTTTATTGAAAGCAATCCAGATGGTGCTTCCTGTCTTGGCCCAATGGCCGGGCTGGAAAAGCAGCGTGAGCAGTATGCTCACGCGGTAGAGGCGTTATCCGATCCTGAAAGTACCCGCCTGGTTCTGGTTGCACGACTGCAGAAATCGACGCTACAGGAAGTCGCCCGCACCCATGAAGAACTGGCTGCGATTGGCCTGAAAAACCAGTACCTGGTGATTAATGGTGTGCTGCCTGCAGCCGAAGCAGAGCATGACGCCTTGGCTGCTGCGATATGGCAACGGGAGCAGGAGGCACTGGCAAATCTCCCTGCCGGTTTATCCGGGCTGCTGACAGATACCTTATTACTACAGCCAGTCAACATGGTTGGCGTGTCTGCATTGAAGGGACTGCTGGACACCCGCTCAGAGAGATTACCCCTCCCAGCAATGAACGTCCCGTGCACGCCTCAAAACTTATCGCTCTCTGGCCTGGTCGATGATATCGCTCGCAGTGAGCACGGCCTGATTATGTTGATGGGCAAAGGTGGCGTAGGTAAAACCACGATGGCTGCGGCCATCGCCGTCAGGCTGGCAGACATGGGATTTGACGTGCATCTCACGACCTCTGATCCTGCTGCACATCTGAGTACAACGCTGAACGGCAGCCTGAATAACCTGCAGGTCAGCAGGATTAATCCACACGATGAAACCGAACGTTATCGCCAGTATGTCCTAGAGACGAAGGGAAGAGATCTGGACGAAGCAGGGAAACGGCTACTGGAAGAGGATTTACGCTCTCCTTGTACTGAAGAAATTGCCGTGTTCCAGGCCTTTTCCCGAGTGATTCGTGAAGCGGGTAAGCGGTTTGTTGTCATGGATACCGCCCCTACGGGACACACGCTGTTGCTGCTGGATGCTACCGGTGCTTATCACCGAGAGATAGCCAAAAAAATGGGGGGTAAAGGTCATTTTACTACCCCAATGATGCAGCTTCAGGATCCGGATAGAACCAAAGTTCTGCTTGTTACACTTCCTGAAACCACACCGGTACTGGAAGCGGCAAACCTGCAGGCTGACCTTGAAAGAGCGGGGATTCATCCGTGGGGCTGGATTATCAATAACAGCCTTTCCATTGCGGATACGCGTTCTCCGTTGCTTTGCCAGCGCGCTCGTCAGGAACAGCCTCAGATTGAGGCTGTTAAGAATCAGCACGCTGACCGTATAGCACTTGTTCCGGTGCTGGCGTCAGAGCCCGCTGGTATTGAAAAGCTCAGAGAGTTGATGAGTTAATTTTTTTGCATATACAGGGCGGCAAAGTCGCCCTGTCAGGAGGCTTTATGTTACTGGCAGGTGCTATTTTTGTCCTGACCATTGTTTTGGTTATCTGGCAACCAAAGGGATTAGGGATCGGCTGGAGTGCAATGCTGTGCGCGGGGCTGGCTCTGATATCTGGCGTTGTGCATGTGGGCGATATTCCGGTGGTGTGGAATATCGTCTGGAACGCGACGGCGACCTTTATTGCCGTGATTATTATCAGCCTGCTGCTTGATGAATCTGGTTTTTTCGAATGGGCAGCGCTGCACGTTTCCCGCTGGGGTAACGGTCGTGGACGTTTGCTCTTTACGTATATCGTTCTGCTCGGTGCGGCGGTGGCGGCACTGTTTGCCAACGATGGTGCGGCACTTATTCTGACGCCGATAGTCATCGCCATGCTGCTGGCATTAGGGTTCAGCAAAGGCACAACGCTGGCATTCGTCATGGCTGCCGGTTTTATTGCCGATACTGCCAGCCTGCCGCTTATCGTGTCGAACCTGGTGAATATAGTCTCGGCGGACTTCTTTGGACTGGGCTTTACTGAGTATGCCTCGGTAATGGTGCCAGTGGATATTGCCGCTATTATCGCCACGCTGGTGATGCTGCATCTGTTCTTCCGCAAAGATATTCCGCCTACTTACGACCTGGCTCTCCTGAAAGCACCTGCAAAAGCGATTAAAGATCTGGCAACCTTCAGAACCGGCTGGATCGTGTTGATCCTTCTTCTGGTTGGCTTTTTCGTCCTTGAGCCGCTCGGTATTCCCGTTAGCGCGATTGCGGCTGTTGGCGCTGTAATCCTGTTTGCTGTGGCGAAACGAGGCCATGTCATTAACACTGGTAAAGTGCTGCGTGGGGCACCATGGCAGATAGTCATCTTCTCGCTGGGGATGTATCTGGTGGTCTATGGCCTGCGTAATGCAGGGCTAACAGAATATCTCTCCAGTGTGCTGAACGTGTTGGCTGATAAAGGACTTTGGGCCGCGACGTTTGGTACCGGCTTCCTGACAGCTTTCCTGTCTTCCATCATGAACAATATGCCTACCGTGCTGGTTGGCGCTCTCTCTATTGATGGCAGCACCGCAACAGGCGTTATCAAAGAGGC